>JADGBO010000282.1 GCA_015231465.1 Desulfamplus sp. | reverse complement strand
AAATCCACTCCATAATGCCTTGGCTGGAGGATGCGGTATCCCAGGCCTGCCTGCTGCATGTAAAAGGGCTGATTGGATACATAAGCACTCAATGCATCAATACCCGCATCAAGATAATCCGCCATGCCCACCTCACCATCGGTGAGCCTAAGTTGATCCAGGGAAATCCCTTCCTTGGCCAGCATGGCCTGCAACTCTATGTCCCGGGGATGGCGGGTCATCTTGACCCGGGCATTGATGGTGTCGTGGGGGGTAATGATGCCGCTGCTCTCCTTGGCCACCAACACCAGGGGGGAGTGTTGAAATATAACGGCCAGCACCACCAGGGGCTGGCCCTGCAGGGCACGCAGCAGTACCTCGGAATTTGTTACACCATATTCAGCCTGACCAGAAACAACAATTTCAATTGGATCCTGTTCCAGACTACGCTCCTGAATGGTTACATCCAGCCCGGCTTCCCTATAATACCCCTGTTCCAGGGCAGCATAGTATCCGGCAAACTGAAACTGATGAAACCAACGTAATTGAAGGGTCACTGGTTCAGGCTGATTGGGAGAGCGGGCATGGGCCGTCTGAAACAGTGACAACAGCAACAGCCCGCATAACAGAAGATACCTCATAAACATGCCGATAACATCTTTTTCATAAAACCCCCAGGCCCCCTCTCCTTGAAAGGAGAGGGGGAGTATGGGATTAGATAATCCATCGGAAAAGTGGAAAATGAAGGATGCCGGTTTTTACATCTTATTCAAGAAAGCCCCTACGGTCACGAAGTGCCGTAGGGGTGATTGACAGCTATTTCTACCTCTATTCAAATACAGTTGCAATGGCCCCGAAAAAGTCCTTATCAACACTCTCCATGAACATATCCCACCCAAGTCCGTACTTGTAAAAAGCCATGGATGATAGCTTTTTGGTTATGATTGCATCACGATAGTACCTGATCTCATCCGAGTTAAGGGTTTTCATGATGGCTTCTCTGCCCAGTTTGGTTATGAGTATCCCTGGAATGTAGTTCTCCATGATCTTCCATACAAGTTCACCATCCTCCAGGATTTGGGGCAGATTCTCTTCACACACGGCCTGGAGAGCAAAAATCCGCTCACTGGTCTTCTCTGACAGTTCAAAAAGAGGAATGGAGTCTGCTTCATGTATTTTTATGAGCATACCGGTCTCCTCCGAGGCATATCTGCTGACCAGCACCATTATATCCCTGGTCAATGCCCATTTGGTGGCGACATCCTTCAAAAGTTTCTCTTCGTAATCCTCCCCAAGGAGAAAAGCGGTAAGCACCTCGGCGATGGAGCTGCTGAAAACACCGCCCTTATTGGCTGATGAGTCCTTGATCTGCTTTATGCCGGTGAGTGTGGCGATGTGACGCCTTGATGCGTCATCAAAAAATACGTTGGCCCCTTCGACTATGAATTTAAGCTCCTGGAAATTGTTCAGGAAGCCATTGACATTGGCATGGTTTATGGTGTCCTTGAAGCCTCCGCAGGGTATGAAAGCCTTTATATCGGCCTGACTTATAAATTTCCTGTTGGCGGGATCCGTGAGAAAGTTCCTGTGAAATATGGCTCCGTTTTCCACGAAGGTGCCGTCGGGAAGGGTTATCTCCCTGGCATTCATGGGAACCATGAATCCCCTGGGTCCAAGTTTCTCCATGGGAAAGGCCAGAGAGTTTGCCCTGGGCGATGTGTGACGCATGAAGGCAAGCTTCATAAGCTCCTTCTTGTCAAGACCGTCTGGATCGAACAAAATGGAACCGCCATCCATGACAAGGCAGATTTTCCCCTTGTAGCACTGTATCTGGTTGGCTCCGAGATCTCCGTCCGGGCCTCCGGTCATCATGAGGTTTATATCCTCCTCCCGGACTCCGTAATGGTTGATGAGGGTCCTGAAGGAACCCATGACACAGGTGGTGGTCATACCACTGTTTTCGATGGAATCACCGATCTTCTCAAATATTGTGTCCATATCTGTGGTGACGGCCAGGGAGCGGCCGTTGATCTGGAGATCGGTTCCCTTCTCCCCGGCTTCAAAAAGCCCGAACACATCACCGTTTTTGAGCATTCCATAGGTGTCGTGGGGTATTCCGAAACTTTTGCCCGTTGTGATGGTTCGCCAGTATTTATATCCCCTCTCCCTGGCATGGTATGCAATGGAGTCCATGAGGGGTGCGGTTCCTTCATCCGGACCAAAGAATATCATCTCGGGTTTACCGTAGTAATCAACGATGCTGTCATGACCCAGCATGAGATCCATGATACCTTCGGTGTAATCGTAAAGTGCTTCCAGACCGTACCCTGAAGCATACTCCACATGGGGGACCACCACTCCCTTGGACCCGCTTTCACAGATGTCCTTGTGCTTAAGCCGCTGGGCCTTGGGTCCCAGGGCATAGTTGAGAAGAACGGCATTATCAAGCTCCGAGGCATGGTTGGAGGGTGTAACCCTTATGAGGCGTAGTCCTCCCCTTGCAATGTCCCCTGCCCTCATATGGGTGCCGCATGCATAATGGCCGTTCACATAGAATATCCCATATACAAATTTATTGAAAACCAGGGGATCCAGGATGGCGTTGTCAAACCGGAACGCGTAGGATCGCTTTTCAGGTTTGTAAAAATTGGTTTTAAGTGTGCAGGAGACAAACCGATACATGAACCTGAAAATATCATATTTGAGCTTGTTATCCATGAATCTTCCCGAAATTATTTTATCAAAGGCATCCCCTTTCTCAATTATTTTTTCCATATCCATACGGTTGGCAAAAACTGGATTGAAACGGCTGTCAAATATATTGAACAGGTACTTTATGAGATCAGGATGCTTCTTCACCGTCTCCATTATAATTCCTGCAACATAGGTGGATTTATTGGATGTGTGAACCCTTGCGGCAAAGGCATCCTTGTAGTCTGCATTGGAAAGGCTCGCCATTATCTCCCGATCCGTTGCATTTTCACTCTCCTTGTAAATGAACATATTTACGAAATCAACGGCATTCCCGGCAAAGAGCATCTCGTTGAAGGAGAGTTCCCCCTGGACATACAGATCCGTTATATCACTTACCCTAAATGAGAGATAGGAGCAGAGATCATTCACAAGGAGAGCCTCTTTTTTGATGGAGAGTTCTCCTCCGGCATAAAGGGAGCATATGGAAGAGGGAACCGATGACTTTCCCCAGTAGGGTTCCCAGTAGGCCCTGTTGAGGATCAGGCCGTGATCCTGGAAAAGTCTTCTGAACACGGGAAGCTGGGGCACTGCAAAGTCGCTGTTGAAGATGAGACGGGTCTCGCCGGTGGCCGGGAGATTGAAGGACTCAATAAGGGGGATGACGGATTTTTCACTGGATTCCAGAAAATTTTCATAACGCCGCCTGGTGGGCTCGGGGGTGGATTTATAATCCCCTGCAAGATTGAATAGAAACCGGGATTTTTCGAACTCTTCCCTGGTATAGTCCCTGACCGTCTCTGTCCTTATAAGATAAGTATAATAGTTGCTTGTCGGGCTGTAATAATACTCCCGGCGGTGGCCGGATATTAAATTGGCAAGGATGGCTTCCATCTTGTCCCGGGTCTCTTCGGTGGCTATCCTGACCCGCTGGACATCGTTTTCATGTTCGAGGCTGAAATCTATGTCTGCCACAAGTCTGTAAAGAACCACCTTGCCGTCTTTGATACTCATGCTTGTGGCAATGGAGGAGAGGATGTGTTTCAGGGACTCCTTTTTGATGTTTTCGAAAAAGTAGTTCGGCAGGCCCAGGTCATCCAGGAGGATACCCGCGGCCATGTTAATGCTTGCAGCGGTTATAAGTCCCTCGGATGCAAGGTCTATTACCGCTTCATACAAGATACGGGTATCCAGGTTCAGGGATTGGGCCTTGTTGATGATATAGGCTGACTTTGATACCGGCGGACTGTTGTCATAGTGAATTTCCATGGAAGCTCCTGATAAAAAGATTTAGATATATTAAAATTATAAGATGAATTGATACGCTCATAGCATATACCACCATGGCGGCATTAGCACCACAATAAAAGTGATAAAAGTCCTTAAATGAAGGAGACTTTCATATCAACCCCCATGGCGACATTACCAAAACTATCGAAGCATGAAAGTCCCGGGAACCTTAAAATATGGGGACTTTCATATAACCGACATGGCGGCAGACTCATCTGCCACAATCGAAGCATGAAAGTCCCGG
>JADGBO010000281.1 GCA_015231465.1 Desulfamplus sp. | reverse complement strand
TTTCCCTGCTGGACAGAGTGCTTCCCCATAAAGCCCTGGGGACCTTTCATGCCCTGGGTACCTTTCATGCCCTGGGGACCTTTCATGGCCTGGGCATTATTTATCAGATCAACCTGGATGAAATCTGTCTGACTCGGCTGGGTAAATTTGACATCACTGATTCCGCCGTTTCCCATATTGACATCCTCCTTAAGGAATGGGTCTGAAAATTAGCCCCGAATAAAATTACCCATCATCATCTGCAAAGCAGATACAGGTTCACCATGGGATTTATCACCATTGACAGCCATCCCGGCATCCAACCGGGAATCCAACTCCCCGGCTTCCACCCGGGAAAGCCAATCCTCGGTGCGTTCCACAAAGGCCTCGAACCGACTGAAAAATGATTCATAAGTCAGTTCATCAAGGTGAAACTTCTCCTGGAGCATCACATCACCATCGTCCGGATCCAGGCAGAAAAAGGCATTGCCCGTATCCCGGCCAAAGGCATTGGCCCCAAGGAGCTTGGCAAGGAAAGGAGCCTGATTTTCCTCGGGACAGGCAGTAATTGTCGTATAGAGAAAAAGGGCTTTACCATGGGCATCGGGTTCCATGTCAATGGTGATTTTGCCGTCAAAGATGAGCCGGCAGATGTTATGCTCGTCCAGGGCCAGATCATCCAGCCCAATTTTCAGGCCCAACTCCTTTAGAAGGTCTTGTGTATGCATAATGGCATCCTTATATATATTTCAGTCTCAAGAAAGCCCCTAAGTCACCAAGTGCTTAGGGGTGATTGACATGCCCCCGTGGGTGCGATGTTTTTCAAATCGCAGCAGTTTTTTTCTAAGCCCCTCCCTTGTAATGCCGAGAAGGGCCGCGGCTTTTGTCCTGTTGTTGCCCGTTTCCTCAAGGGCACGGTAAACAAGCATCTTTTCCATATTTTCGATATTGAAATCCGGAGGGGATCCAGGTAAGTCCCGGGACTTAATACCCGGAGATGATTCATTTAAATCCCCAGGATAAGGTTCCGGAGGGGCTTCACTCAAATTTATGGACTGATCACCGCTTTCAAGGGGGGATACCAGGGAACGCAGCCTGGAAGAGAGATCCCGGACCTCCACCCTGTGGGAAAATGTCAGGGCCGCAGCCCGCTCCATCTCGTTGTTGAGTTCACGAACATTGCCGGGCCATCCATAGGCAAGCAGGCATTGCCTTACGTTCCTGGACAGGGCAAGGGGGGAGCGTCCCATGTCCCGGCAGTGCTTTTTCAAAAATTTCTCGGCCAGGATGATTATATCTTCCCCCCTCTCTTTTAAGGAAGGAAGTTTAAGTTCCACCACATTCAGTCGGTAGTATAGGTCATCCCGGAATTTTCCCTGTTCAACGGCAAGTTTCAAATCACTATTAGTGGCACTTATCACCTTTACATCAATCTTTATAGGTGAGACACCCCCTACCCTGACCACCTCCCTCTCCTCCAGGACCCTCAGCAGCTTTGCCTGGCCGGCAAGGCCCATGTCTCCTATCTCGTCAAGGAAGAGGGTTCCGGTGTGGGCCTGTTCAAACAAACCCTTTCGACGACTGACACCTGTGGCAACACCCTTTTCGATGCCGAAGACCTCACTTTCAAACAGGGATTCCGGGATGGCAGTGCAGTTGACGGCCAGAAACGGCCTGTCTGCACGAAGGGAGTTGAAATGGATCATTTTTGCAAAAACCTCTTTGCCTGTGCCGCTGGCTCCGAGGATAAGGGTATTGATGGGGTGGCGGGCGATATTGAGGGCCATGTCCGTGACCCTCTGCATCAATGGGGAGATAGCCACAAAATTGTCGGGGCTGTACTTCTCTCTCAGGGAGACTACAAGGGATTGCTTCTCCTCTCCAAGTTTCTCCCTTGTAATCTCAAGTTCATGGTTGGTTTTTCTCAATTTGTCAATAAGCTGACTCTGTCTCAGGTCCCGGGCTTCAAGCTTTACAAGCATCAGGCCGAAGGATTCGGCAAGGCCGGCAATGGTCGGGGAGACCGTTGTATGATCGGTGAGTGCGAAAAGCTTGTCGATGATCTCTTCCCCTGGAGCAAGGGAGAGGGCATCGGACTCTGTTTCGTGGGCTATATTATGACAAACTTTGACAAGTATATCGAGAAGCTCTTTATCCGAGGTGTGTGGATCCATGTTTTATCTTTTGTCCTGTCAAGTTTGGGGTGTCTAAAAACCAATTTGACGCCCAAATCTTGATGATGTAGAGACGCAATGCATTGCTTATCTACCGTTGATGGTCAAAAAACGGGCAATCAAAAATGTCAGATTTTGACACCCCATGTCAAGTTGAAGAGAGTACCTCTCTCTCCTCGTCAAAGTCGGCATACTTTATTGCAATTTCCCGGAACTTGTTCTCGGTGGCGGCAAAAATATCCACCATATCGGGATCGAAATGCTTTCCCCGGCCTTCAAGGATTATTCCCAGGGCCTTTTCATGGGGAAAGGGGGGCTTGTAAACCCGTTTGGATATGAGAGCGTCATAGACATCTGCAATGGCCATCATACGTCCGGACAGGGGTATTCCCCGGCCTTTTTTTGCTTCGGGGTAACCTGAACCGTCCCATTTTTCATGGTGGCTGTAGGCAATCTCCCGGGCGATGCTTAAAAAAGAGTCCTCTCCCAGGCTCTTTTCAGAAGCCGCAATAATATCCCGTCCGTAGAGTGTATGTTTTTTCATCTCCTCGAACTCTTCCGGGGTCAGCTTTCCTGGTTTTAAAAGAATGCTGTCCGGAACTCCAACCTTTCCGATGTCATGGAGGGGAGCGGATTTCGTCAAAAGATCTATATATGCGTCATCCATGAAATGTTCGGGATATTTGGCGATCCTGCGTATCTCCTCTGCCAGGTGTCTTACATAGTTTTTGGTACGCTTGATGTGCCCTCCGGTCTCCTGATCCCTGTACTCGGCAAGGTTTCCAAGGCTCTCAATGGTGACATCCTGGGTAAGGTTCAAAAGCCTGGTTCTCTCCCGGACAATCTCTTCGAGGTTGTCCCTGTGTTCCTTCAGGGAGATTTGGGTTTTGACCCTCCTCTCAAGAAGCCTGGGACGAAAGGGTTTTATTATGTAGTCAACGGCACCGAGATCAAGGCCCCTGGCCTCGTCATCCTCGTCATCCATTGCGGTGAGAAATATAACCGGGATTTCACGGTAAAGCTCACTCTCCTTAAGTCTGCGGCAGACCTCATAACCGTCCATTCCAGGCATCATGACATCAAGAAGTATGAGATCGGGCGGGTCATCCTCCACAAGATCAAGGGCTTCACGGCCGTTCATGGCCACACTTACGGTATAATCATGTCTGAGAACTTGAAAAAGAACATCGACATTGGCTTCGCTGTCATCGACAACAAGAATTTTATGTTTTTCGGCCTTTGCCATCAAATATCTCCCTTGCAGTATTCAATAAGGCTGCTCAATTGTTTTTCCGCTTCCCTGAATCGGTACCTTCCAATAAGCATTGAAACTTCCGCCATCTCCTCTATTATAACTGAATTGCCGGTATCATGTTTAATTTTGTCCAGTATGGAATGGCACTCTTCGGGCTGATGTTTTCGAACAAACATGAGCAGCAGATTCAACTGTTTGTCCAGACTTACGGGACCACACTCTTTTACTTTTTCAGACTGCCTATTCTGATTCATGGCCTCTTTTGTGTCAAGAAGGATTTTCAACTGCCTTGAAGCATCTATTACCCTGTCAAGCTGTTGAAAAAAATCATCTATTTTTCGGTCAAAATTGAATGTCTGCATTTTCTCAACAATCCCATCCGTTCCCTTTTGGTAAGTCCCTTCCTGATCAACACCCTTACGGTAAGTCCCTTCCTGATCAACACTCTTACGGTGAGTCCCTTCCTGATCAACACCCTTACGGTAAGTCCCTTCCTGATCAACACTCTTACGGTGAGTCCCTTCCTGATCAACACTCTTACGGTGAGTCCCTTCCTGATCAACACTCTTACGGTGAGTCCCTTCCTGATCAACACTCTTACGGTGAGTCCCTTTCCCATCAGAAACCTTACGGCCAACCATTTTTTTGTCATGCCGCATTAAAAAATGTTCAATGGTTCCGGCCATGGCCGACAGTCGGGCAGCACCGATCATGGCTGCACTGGATTTTATTTTATGCATCATCCCCTTTGCGGACTGAAAATCCATCTGATGGAGGATATTGCGGAACCCCTGTTCCATATCTGCAAAATTATCGAGAAAAAGCCCCAGCA
>JADGBO010000280.1 GCA_015231465.1 Desulfamplus sp. | reverse complement strand
ATGTATCCCATGCATTCTACTCACCCCTGATGGAGGCTATACTGGAACCATTTGAGGCAGCCGCGGCATCCATAACCTTTAATGCCCCCTCCATACCCCTTGTCTCCAACGTCACAGGAACCCGGGCAGGGAGCGAAATCATGAGCCCGGGGTACTGGCGGGATCACATACGGCAGCCGGTGCAGTTCCTGGGGAGCATACGCACACTTCACCAAATGGGCTGTTCCACATTTCTGGAGATGGGCCCCAAACCCACCCTGGCCGGCATGGGGCGCACCGCCATGGATCAGGACTATCCTGGAAATTCAGCTCTCTGGCTGCCAAGCCTCAAGATGGGTCAGCCCGACATGGCTGTCCTGCTGCCAAGCCTTGGCATACTCTACACCCGGGGCCATGACATAAACCATGAACAGCCCTATCCAGGGAACCATCACTCCCCTGTGGATCTGCCCACCTACCCCTTTGACCGCAAATCCTTCTGGATGCCCATCTACTCGGCACAGGGGCCTGGTCTCCATCCCCATGGCCTTCCCGGGCAGGCCCATTCAAAGATAGCTTCACCCTCCCACGGCCAATCCCTGGGACATGGTCAACACATGGAACATGGCCAATCCCTGGAGCATGGCCAATCCCTGGGACATGGCCAATCCATGGAATATGGCCAATCCATGGACCATTCTCCATTGGTAAAACATGGAAAGCTGCACCCCCTGATTGATCGCAGGACAGCCTCCCCCCTGCACCCCAATCAAGTGATATTTGAGACCTATTTCAGCCTCCAGGCCCTCCCTTTCCTTGACGATCACCGCATCTTCGACCGAATGGTGGTATCTGCCGCATCCCACCTCTCCCTTCTGAGCGGAGCCGGGGTCCGGTACTTCTCGACACCGGGCTGTGCCATGGAGGATATACTCTTCACCCGGGCCCTGATCATACCGGAATCCAAGGGTGTGACCCTCCAGCTCGTCATATCCGAAGGCAACTTGTCATCCGGAGATTTCCAGATAATCACCTTCACCCCTGAAAACCCGGGGGATTACACAACCCATGTAACGGGTCGCATGGCCCCCTTTGGCCCGGCTCCGGAGGATGGGGATCATATGCTTGCCAGGGCCCTGGAGCAGTGCAGGAGAGCCATGGATCCGGATGAGGTTTATCGCTTCCAGAGACAGAGGCGCATAATACTTGGCCCGAGTTACCGCTGGATAGACTCCATCAACACCGGAGATGCCCAGGCAGTGTGCAGCTTTCGCATCCCCCAGGGTCTGGACATGGCCCGGTGGGGACTCCATCCGGGTCTCATTGACTCATGTTTCGGGCTCATGGTAACCGCTGCCGGGGGGGATCCCGATGCAACATGGATACCCTTTGCCATGGAGGAGTTCATCTGCTACCGCATGCCTTTACCCCATGATTTGAGGGCCGTTGCCATGATACGTGCCAAGGGGAATGGAACAGGGATTGACCCGGAGGGTCTTGTGGGTGACATCCAGCTCCATGACAGCCAGGGAGTTGTGGCCCGCTGGAGGGGGCTGGAGGGCAGAAAAGTTGATCCCCAGGCACTCTTCAAGGAGGATGGCCAGGCAGGTGACAGCGCTGCTGCCCGGACACTGGGGGCCAAAGATTCCGGAAGCCGTAAAAACCTT
This sequence comes from Desulfamplus sp., assembly GCA_015231465.1. Classification (GTDB taxonomy): domain Bacteria; phylum Desulfobacterota; class Desulfobacteria; order Desulfobacterales; family Desulfobacteraceae; genus Desulfamplus. Next base: position 2,624 of record JADGBO010000280.1, on the reverse strand, counting down.
GATAATCTTCTATACCATGTGGAGTGGCAGCCATTACAAGGCAATGGTGGTTCCCAGGGAGATTCCCGAGGTTCCCAGGGAGGTTCACAAGGTTCCCAGGGAGATTCACAAGATTCCCAGGGAGATTCACAAGATTCCCAGGGAGATTCACAAGATTCCCAGGGAGATTCCCAGGAACAGGGCAGATGGCTCATCATCTGTGACAACTCCCGGCAGACCCTGACCCTTGCCCAGGCCCTTGCCCATGGATTATCATTGCGGGAATCGTCACCCCATGAATCATCACCCCATGAATCATCACCCCATGAATCGTCACCCCATGAATCATCACCCCGGGAATCGTCACCCCGGGAATCGTCACCCCATGAATTGTCATCCCGGGAAGATATATGTACCATAATCACCTGGGATGATGTTAAAGCCCGGGATAAAAACGGGGAGAAAAAATCATTTCAAAAGATTTTAAAGTCAGTACAACCGGACGGTTTCAAGGGAGTAATACACCTGGCGGCAGGTGATGCCGGGGCACATTCACCAACCATTGTCCAGGATTCACAGGGACCGGCCGCAAATTCACTGGAAATGGACCCGGCTTCACAATGTGCGGATACAGACTGCCAGGACAAGAATGCCTATCCCCGGGAGACAACCCCACTGGATATGGAGTCCCTTCAAAGGAGAATCTGCGGCATCACCCTGGAGCTTGTACAGAGCATCATAGCCGATGCAAAGGAAGAGAACCTGCCGCCCCTCTTTCTCATTACCCGGGGGGCATGCAGGGTCACAGGCCGTGAAGGAGAGATAAATCCCGCCGGAGCAGCTTTGTGGGGAATGGGCAGGAGCATTGCCCTGGAGCATCCTGAAATGCTCTGCACAATGGTGGACATGGATCCGGACAGCCATGATATGAAGTCCGCTGCCCGGGATCTGCTTCCCATTCTCTACGGCAAAAACCTTCCGGAGACCATGGTGGCATTGAGGGAGAAGAGACTCCATGGGGCCAGGCTGAAGAGGCTTGATCTAACCCTGCCCATCCACCCCTCACACCAGGGGAAAAAACCCGGGGCAATCTGGGAGAACCTGTCCGAAAAGACCTTTCTCATAACAGGAGGCACAGGAGGTCTGGGCCTGGTAACTGCCCGGTGGCTGGCCCAAAAGGGGCCATGCACCATTGTGCTTGCGGCAAGAAGCAAACCCTCCCGGGATGCCCTCAATGCAATGGAAGATATTAAAAGTACCCATGCCCGCATTGAGACCCATTGTGTCGATCTTTCAAATCCTTTGGATATGGAATCACTCCTTGACCGCATATCCCGAAAAATGCCTCCCTTAAAGGGGATCATCCATGCAGCAGGAGTACTCAACGACGGCATGATGCACCAGCAGAGCTGGACCGGATTCTGGAAAGCCATGGCTCCCAAGGTGACAGGTGCCTGGACCTTAGACAGGCTCACCCGCAACATGGATCTGGATTTTTTCATATGTTTCTCCTCCATCGTATCCATACTTGGCTCACCTGCCCAGTCCAACTATGCCGCAGCCAACGCGTTCATGGATGCCCTGTGCAGGGATAGAAGCCGCACCAGAAAGGGGGAGAGTACCCTCTCCATCAACTGGGGTCCCTTTGCAGAAACCGGCATGGCCGCAAGGCTTGACCCCACCAACATTGAAAGAATCCAGGCAGGGGGATTCACACTGATCCGGCCAGAAACAGGTACCCATGCCCTTGAAATGCTCCTGGAACAGAACCTGACCCAGGCCACGGTCATGGATGTGGATTGGTCCAGGTTCATGGCAAGTTTCCAATCCGGAGCCGTCAACCCCCAGGCACCCATGGATCAACTTCCTGCCGGTGCCCTCTTCTTTGGGGATTTCATCAAAAAAGCAGAATCGCCAACCCAAACCCCAGGCCCTGGGGGGAGATGGAATGAGGAGCTTCACAGGGCACCAAACCATGAACACAAGGGCCTCCTTCTGGAAAGACTCCGGAAAGCCACGGCAGATGTTCTCGGCCTTGATGGAGGTGACCAGGTGCCCCCGGACGGAAGACTGTTTGATCTGGGTCTGGACTCCCTCATGGCTGTGGAACTTAAAAACTCCATCGAAAAGAACCTGGGCTGCCGCCTGAAATCCACCCTGGTGTTTGACTACCCCACAACGGCATCCATGACCGAGTATCTCCTTAAAATTGTAAAACCTGGCCAGGCAAAGGCCCAGACAACGCCCAAACCCAACCAGACAACGGCCAACCCCAGCCAGGTAAAGGTCGGACAAACCCAGGTAAAGGCCGGACAAACCCAGGTAAAGGCCGGACAAACCCAGGTAAAGGCCGGACAAACCCAGGCAAAGGCCGAACCTATCCAGACTGAAACCCCGGGCGTTTCCACAGAAGATACCAGACGGCCTGCAACAAAACAGGCAAACGCCATATCTGACCATGAAGCTCCAGGGAGACAAAAAGTTACAGCAGAGGAGATTTCCATGGAAAGCATCAGCGACGATGATGCAGAAGCCATGCTGCTCAAGGAGCTTGAACAACTCATGGATGAGGATTGAATGGCAGACCATCTGCCACAACCAGGCATGAAAACTGTCTATTATTTGTCATCTTTCATTTTATTATT
>JADGBO010000027.1 GCA_015231465.1 Desulfamplus sp. | reverse complement strand
TGCCGTCTCCCATCCCGAACGTTTTGCCACCCCGGCAATGAGTTCCCCGTCACGGCTTTGGCTTATCATTAATGCGGGTTTCAAATGACGGTAACTTCCAAAGTGGTTTATGGCGGCAAAAAACAGCAGGAGGCAGGAGCGAATTTTATAGATGTCAATGCAGGTGCCCGTATAGGTCATGAAGAGGAGGACATGAAATGGCTTCTTGATACTATTCAGCCGATGGCATCGGTGCCCCTCTGCCTTGACAGTCCTGATCCGGCAATCCTGGGCATGGCCTATGAGATGGTGGAAAAGACACCCATGATCAATTCCATCAGCCTTGAAAAGGATCGATTCAATACAATGATCCCCTTTCTTACAGGAAAGGAGTGCAAGGTTATTGCCCTGTGCATGGATGATGCCGGAATGCCCTCATCATCCGATGATATTGTGGCAAGGGCCGTGAAGCTGGTCCAGGAACTCAATGAAATCGGCATTGGAACAGGCAACATATACATAGACCCCCTGGTACAGCCCATAAGCACCGATATAACCAAGGGAGTCATGGTTCTTGATGCCGTACGTGCCATTAAGGCAAAGTATCCGGAGGTGCATATCACCGGGGGACTTTCCAATATCTCCTACGGCCTTCCCCAGAGAAAGATTATCAACAGAACCTTTGTGACATTAATGATGGATGCAGGGATGAATTCCGCCATCATTGACCCTCTGGATGTGAAGATAATGGCCACCATTAAAACAGCGGACATGCTAAAACCAGCCATTCTAAAACCAGTCATGCTAAAACCAGCCATGCTAAAACCAGACATGCTAAAACCAGCCATGCTAAAACCAGTTTTCTAAATATCTTCCATGCCCGGTGATCAGTTAAATCCTATTTTTTTTCACAAGGGATTTGGCAAGCTTTGATGCCGATCCTGCATCAGGGGCAAACCCGTCTGCCCCGATCTCATCGGCAAAGGCCTGGGTAACAGGGGCTCCACCCACCATGATCTTCACCTTGTCCCTTACACCGGCTTCGACTATGGCATCAATGGTTTTTTTCATCATGGGCATGGTGGTTGTCAAAAGTGCTGAAAGACAGACAATCTGGGGGTCTTTTTCATTTATATGCTTCACGAAATCCTCGGGGGGGATATCCACGCCGATATTATGAACCGTCATGCCGGCACTCTCCATCATCATGGCAACAAGGTTCTTGCCTATGTCATGGAGGTCGCCCTTTACAGTTCCTATTATCACCGTGCCGCCGGAAGTTGACTCTCCCTCGGCAAGAAGGGGCTTCAGGACAGCCACGCACTGCCCCATGGCCTGGGCTGCCATAAGGACTTCGGGAATGAACATGTCTCCGCTCTCCATCTTCTCGCCGACAATGTCCATGCCGGCAATAAGCCCTTTATTGAGAATATCGGATGCTGGAACATTTTCTGCGAGGGCCGCATTTACAAGGGCTGTAACCTTCTCTCCGTCACATGCAATCAAAGCTTCGATCATTGCGTTGAAATCTGCCATTTTTTTCTCCTTGATGAATCTAATTCATTTTATTATGTTATCTTTTTTCCTGATGGCTTCATCTGTTTTACTGGTTTATACGCTCTTTCACTTTACACCACAAGTATTTTTCCATTTTTTTGCACTGGAGGGCCATGAGTATCTTCATTTCCATAGCATCATACAGGGACAAGGATTGTATCAACACTGTAAAAAGTCTTTTTGAAAATGCCGTCCGGCCAGGAGAGCTGAGAGTGGGCATATGCTGTCAGTTCATCCCGGGCCTGGAGCCTGGATTGATCGAGATGCCCGAAAGACAGGATCAGCTTCGTCAGATATCCATACCTGCAAAGGAGGGACGGGGGCCGTGCTGGGCCCGCAGGCTTATCCAGCATCTATGGCAGGATGAAACCTACTATTTCCAGGTTGACAGTCACATGCGATTTGCAGCCGGCTGGGATGAAAAGCTCATCTCTCTGATGGAAAAGTGTACGGAACCCAGGCCTGTTTTCTCCACATACCCCCTGGCCTTCACGCCTCCCGACGAGATGGGCCAGGATGCCCTTGTGGAGATAATGCCGCGATATTTTGATGATAACGGAATACTCCATCAGCACTCGGCATTGAAGCCCATGCCCCAAACACCTCTGGGACCTGAAAGGACATATTTTGTAAGTGCGGGCATGCTCTTTACCCGGGGGGAGGTTGTGAGGGAGGTTCCCTATGACCCTTTCATCTATTTTATTGGAGAAGAGATGATGTATGCCCTGCGTCTCTGGACCCACGGATACACCATATACAATCCCAACCAGGTTATCGCCTACCATGATTACAGCACCAGGACAAGCCGCCCCCGCCATTGGGAGGATGAAAGGGATTGGCATCTTATGAACCAGGGGGCCGTCAAACGCATCCGCCACATCCTGGAGCTGGAGACGATTGCGGACAAAAATATTCCGGAACAGCTCCATCAATATGGCCTGGGAAATATCAGAACCATGGCAAGTTATGAAAAAGCTGCGGAGATCAGCTTCAAAAAAAGAGAGTGGCGGGGCAAAAAAATTATTCAGCCCCAGCCCTCTTCAACCTCGGGGTCATAATTTGTTCAAGGAAGAGACGCTGCTCCTCAAACTCCAGGGGTGTTTTCGGTTCCGGAAAAACAATGGGGGTCCCGAATTCAAGGGTGACCCTGGAAAGGGGTTTGGGAAGCATGAATCTGTCCCAGGAGTTGAAAAACCAGGCACTGTCTGATGATGCAAAAAAGGGAACGAGTATCCCACCGCTCTCCCGGGCCATCTTAATGGCTCCCGGCTTTACCTTTCCCATGGGGCCCCGGGGGCCGTCAAGGATATGTGCCCCCAGCCCGTATCTCCTAAGATGATCTATCATCTCTTCCAGGGCCTGGCGGCCTCCGCTGGATGACGATCCCCTTGCCGTCTCCCATCCCGAACGTTTTGCCACCCCGGCAATGAGTTCCCCGTCACGGCTTTGGCTTATCATTAATGCGGGTTTCAAATGACGGTAACTTCCAAAGTGGTTTATGGCGGCAAAAAACTGCTGATGCCATCCACAGATAACTACAGGACGGCCCTGCTTTAGAATCCGCATCCATTTCTCTTCATTTTTGACACCCAAACTGAAAGTGAGGCTGTAAATCCGTATGAAGTAATATATAAATATAACAAAGGGCTTTGTATAGATTATCCATTTCAATTTTTTAAACATATCATTTACCTTATTCCAAAAAAGACCTGACCTGGTTTACCCTTTGGTATTGCCCCGCTCAATAATCAATTTCATTTTTTACCCTTTGGGTGTTGACCCACTCAATTTTACTCATAAGTCCCCGGATAATCCTCACATCCCGTTGGCTCAGACCTGCCCTGCCGAAGAGCCTCCTGAAGGTATGCATAAGGTGATCGGGATTCTGGGAATCAAGGAACTCAATATCACAGAGAGTTTTTTGCATATGTTCATACATCTGTTCGATATTTTCTATGGATGCGGGTTTTTTTAGGGGGATTGCCCCCGGGCTTCCGGCTCCCGGGCTTCCGGTTCCCTGGCTTCCGGTTCCCTGGCTTCCGGTTCCCGGGCTTCCGGCCCCCGGGCTTCCGGCTCCCGGGCATTTTTTCTTTCCCGCAGCTTTGGAGATTTCATGAAGCAGCACTGCCAGGGAGTGGGAAAGGTTCATGGAAGGAAAAGCCTCATCAGTGGGAATGGTGATAAAGTGCTGACAAAGGGATAGTTCTTTTGTATCAAGACCATTATCTTCCCTGCCCAGTACCAGTGCGGGGCGTATTGTGTCATCCATGTCTGCCATCATCCCGGCGGCGGCCTCGGGTGTATGGAAGTTCTTTCTGTATCGTCCAAATCTTCGGGTGGTTCCAAAGGCCATATGGGAGTCCCCAAGGGCCTGGGTCAGGGAGGTGAAGATTCCGGCATTGTCAAGTATGGGCAGGGCTCCCAGGGCCATTTTTCTTGCGTCCATGGAGCGATAACCATGGCAGGGATTGACAAGGCGAAGTACACTAAAACCAAAGTTCATCATTACCCGGCACACGGATCCAATATTGAGGGGACCCTGGGGTTCAACAAGGATCACGCAGAGATTACTTTTATTCATCTGTTTCCCTTTGTGCTATTTAAACATGATGTGTACCATTGGATGCGTTGAAATTTAACTACTTCCATTTTTATGTCCTGGATTTTTAAGTCGTTGTCTCACATACCACGCAAGCCTTATACCCACATTTCCCATTACTGCCGCACAAAATGCAAACATAAAGGAACCGGCCCATAAATATATACCATGTTCCATGAATTTTCCGGTCCTGCTCTCAAAACAGAAAAGATCAAGAACAAATTTCATCATGACGCAATCTTCAAGCAGATAACGGCCAAGGGTACGGGCGGCAAGATATATGGGAAGGGCTGTCACCGGATTTGTGATCCAGCAGGCAAGGAGGGCAATGGGCAGGTTTACCCGCATCAGCACGGCTCCCAGGGCAGAGAGAAACATCTGAAAGGGAATGGTGGGGGTAAGAGCCACAAATAGTCCCAGGGACAATCCTCCGGCCAGGGAGTTGATCTCTAACTTCCAGATACGCTTGTCAAATATCCGCTCCCCAAGGATACGATATACATAGCTCTCCCTGAGGGCAGTCCTGATCTGTTTCTGCTGATGTTTTAAGTTAATTTTTTGTAACCACTTGTTCATCTCGTTTTGTTCCAGAAATAGTTTGTAACCATTTTTTCATTTCGGTTTTTTCCCAAAATAGTTTTCATTATTTTTTCATTTCGGTTTTTTCCAGAAATGGTTTGGGGTACCCGGGCGGGGCCAGGGAGGCGTTATACCGACTCGGGCAAGGATTTCCATGGCCCTTGCCATGTTCACACCTATATCTCCGGTTCCGTGGGAGTCATCACCTGGAACCACCTTGATCTTCATGGAGGCGGCTTCTTGCAGTATGGGCAGGGATATATAGGGTTCCCCGGCACCTTTCATCAAGGCCCTGAGATTGAAATCCATTATTATATCTCTGGTGCGGATAAGCTTAAGATTTCGTATTATTCGATCCCATATTTCAGGTATGCGGATGGTTTCATGGTAATGGGGATCAAAAATACGGATGAGATCAAAGTGTCCCACAACTGCAGGAGATAAGCTCTCTATCATGTGATGCTGGATATCGAAATATCGGCAGTATAGGGCCTCCAGGCCCCCTGCCGCCCTGACTGCCCCAAGGTATCCATCCCTTGAATAGTCTATGCAGATATCATCCACATGATGAACCGAACCCACAATATAATCGGGCTTGAACTCCTCTATGGCCCAGGGAATGAAATCCTGGTATCCGGTGTATGTTTCACTCTCAAAGGCTGCAAAAATATCTATCTCATCCCGATATTTGTGCTGAAGCTCCCGGCATGTCCGCATATATCTGCGGAATCGGTCTTCAAGGCTCCTGCTGTCCAGTCCTGCCGCAACCTCATCCGGATATCGAAGGGAATCGGCCGGAGGAAATATATGTTCAGTTATGCCCACCCACTGGAATCCCAGATCAATATATTTTAAAATTACCTGTTCCAGAGTATCCCTTCCGTGGCAGCAGAACTCCCCTGTGTGTCCGCCGTGTACAGATACCGGCTGCATATCTTTAAGGTGCGATTTCATTACTGGACCTCTGTTTGACCACATATTTGATGGCTACTGTTTTAAATTTGTCCGCAATTTTAAGAGAGGGGGGATGAATAACAATGCCGGCCTGAATGATCCCGCCGTCTGTCTCCTTTAGGGATTCCAAGGGTATTTTTTCGGTATAAAGGGTTACTATATCCTCAACTCCAGGACTCACACCGGTCACCTCCACGAATGCAGGTTCCGGAACAGCACTCTCCAGAATCAGAGTGTTGTCAAGAGTACCTGACCAGTCTATCTGAAGAGGTATTTTCCTCTGCACAAGGCCCCCCATGACAAGCTCCACACTCTGGGGCTCCACTTTTTTAAGGGTTACCCCCGGCGGAAGCATGATGTTGTCTTTGGAGATATTGAATATGTTGGGTCCCACTGTGGTGTTGCCAAGCTTCAAAAGCACCTTGACGGTCTCGGGTCTCAAGGCCCTCAAAAGAGGGGTGGAGCCGCTCAGTTGGAGATCCACTGTATTGGTGGATACGCTGATTATGTCATAGCCCTGTTTTATGTCTGTGTACTCTATGGGAGCATTGATACTTTTAAGTGTCTCCTTGCCCCTTGAGAAACCAAACCATACCCCTGTTATCAGCACAAAACATAACAGCCCTGCAATACCGAACTCCAATATCTCCTTCCAGTTCTCCAGACCCTTTTTTTTAACATTTCCTGTGTGGCCCGCAAGTATCTCCCCAAGGGCATCAACGCTTTTCACCTCTTTTATTTCAGAATTTTTTGCGATACTCACCCTGCCCCTCTCCTCGGACACTACAATCACCATTGCATCGGAAACTTCACTCATGCCCACGGCTGCCCTGTGGCGTGTTCCATACCTTGAGGGCAGGTTCTGTTTTGACAGGGGCAGAATCACCGAAACCTGTGATATCTTGTTCTCCTTTACAATAACCGCTCCGTCATGAACCGGATTTTTATCCCAAAATATGCTTACGAGCATCTGTTCGGAGATTATCCCTCCCCAACGGACCCCTCCCTGGATGTGGTCGTCTATGTTCTGCTTTCCCGGGAAGACAAGGAGGGCGCCTATTTTTTTTCTGCCCAGCTCAAACATTGTTTCAGCAATGATCTCTATGGGGGTTGAAAGTTTCCTGGAGGGTATGCCCCAGAAAAAAGAGAGGGGATTTCTGGAGTTGAAAACCAGGGCGATATCGTCCCTGAACACAATGATGAAAATGATTGCAGCGGCCGCCATAACCCCCTGGATGGCCCAGGTCGTTATGACGAGTCCCATGGACAGAGCCAGGAAATTCAATATCCAGAGCATGGCCACCACCGGAACCACCCGAATGAGCCTGGAACCCCTGAAAAGAACATAAAGCCTGAACAGAATATAGCTGTTCAGGAAAATATCCACATAATCCTGCCATCTTAGGCTGGATAGAAAAATCAGTAAATCTTTCATTAAATAAGCTCTTTACCTTCAAAAAAACATAAACCCGTTTAAAAAACATAAACCCGTTTAAAACAGATAAACCCTTCCACCGGCAGGTCTCATCAACATCAATCTGAAATGCTGAATCTGAGGGTTCTGAGGATATTATCATTATCATCTGTAATTTCAACCCTCCAGGGTCCTTTGTCTGCCACCCGGAGCTGCATTGTGCTGAAGGTTGACCATTTCGGGGATTTGAGGTGAAAACGATTGGTGGCCACAAGCCGGTCCTTGTGAAACCATCTGTGATAGATGAGCGTGTTCTGTGATATCTCCTCAAAGGCAGTAAAGCAAAATATCCTGCCCAGTGATATGGGGAACAGAACCGCAATGTTGGCCGGCTCATACTCTTTTATATATTCACACATTACAGCCCTGGTGAGCGTGAAATGGGGGGATGGGGGAGAATCCCTATCTTGGGAAAATGCATTGGAGGATAAAAAAACAAAGAGGGATAGAGACAATAGTATGAAATGCAAAAACAGCACTAAAGCTGAAGGGCAAAATTTGAATGAAATTTTTTTGTTTGATATCATTTTACACCTGATATTAAATTTTAATACTTTTAAAAATATGGCGAGTCCTTTTCAGGATATCCAGAGTGCTTTTCAAAATATCCGGAATGCTTTTCAAAAATATTTCAGAATAGCCGGAATGCTTTTCAAAAATATCCAGAGTGCTTTTCAGGATATGGGGCAAGGTATCCCCAAAATTGTGAAATGAGATTTACATAATTTAACCATTTTTTGTCAAGGGGAAACCGGATAACTTGCAGTTTGATATGAAAACCTTCTGCCGCAGGTACCAAGCCATAAGCTACCCGGTTTTCATGTTCCATTGTGCCCGTCATGGCATGGCTCTTATATTGTCTTGGCTGAAAAAAAAGGAGGGATATGGCATGAGAGAGTAGAGACGCAATGCTGTGCGTCTCTACTCTTCTGGGGTATCTAAAAATCAATTTGATGCACAAATCGTGATTATGTAGAGACGCAATGCTGTGCGTCTCTACCGATCGGTTATTTTTGCCATTGGCAAGATGGTCAAGAAATGAACAATCAAAAACGGCAGATTTAGACACCCCACTACACTTCTTATGGTGAAAATACACCACACTTTAGGAATTAACACGAAATAACTTACCCAATTTCCCCCGCCTCTCCATTCATGGAGAGGGGGTAAGGTAAATGGGCAAGTTATTTAAGCCTTATTCCTATATATCGTAGTAGAGGAAGAACTCATGGGGATGGGGACGGCTGTTGACGGGTGTAACCTCATTTTCCCGTTTGTAGGATATCCACTTGTCAATGACATCCTTTGTAAAGACATCTCCCTTGAGCAAGAATTCATGATCCTGCTCAAGGGCATCCAGGGCTTCGTCAAGGGATGCAGGAGCAGAACCCATCTCTGCCAGCTCCTCCGGGGGCAGGTCGTAGATATTCTTGTCCATGGGATCCCCTGGATCAATCTTGTTCTGGATGCCGTCCAGCATGGCCATGGTCATGGCCGAAAAGGCAAGGTAGCCGTTGCATGAGGGATCCGGGGTTCTGAACTCAATGCGTTTTGCAGCAGGGGAACTGGAGTACATGGGAATGCGGATGGATGCACTTCTGTTTCTGCTGGAGTAGGCAAGGTTGATGGGTGCCTCAAAACCTGGCACCAGCCTCTTGTAGGAGTTGGTGGTAGGATTGGTTATGGCACACAGGGCCTTGCAGTTTTTCATTATGCCGCCAATGGCATAGAGGGCTTCCTGGGAGAGACCTGCATATTTGTTTCCTGCAAAAGTGGGCTTTCCGTCCTTCCAGATACTGAGATGGGTATGCATGCCGGTGCCGTTGTCATTATAGATTGGCTTGGGCATGAATGTAACACTGCAATTGTATCTGGCTGCAACATTTTTAAGAACATATTTGAACCATGCCAGTTGATCACCCATGGTTACAAGCTCGGCATACTTGAGGTCGATCTCGGACTGACCCGCTGTTGCGACCTCATGGTGCTGGCACTCCATTGCAATACCCAGATCCTCTAAGGTCAGCATCATCTCGGTTCTCATGTCCTGGTAGGTGTCAGCCGGGGGTAGTGGGAAATAGCCATGTTTGTGGCGGATCTTGTAACCTGTGTTGGGCATCTCCTCCCGACCGCTGTTCCAGATACCTTCGTTGGAATCAAGCTCATAAAATGCGGCATGGTTCTCGGATGAATAACGGACACTGTTGAATATAAAGAACTCGGGCTCAGGCCCCACATATATTGTATCCCCTATGCCGGTACTCTTTACATACCGGGAAACTTTCTTGGCAATGTTTCTTGGATCGCGGCTGTAGGACTCTCCTGTTATGGGGTCATGGATGTCGCCTATTATCACAAGGGTGGGAACCTCGAAAAAGGGATCCATCCTTGCCGTGGAGGGATCAGGTACAACGATCATGTCACTGTTGTCAATATTCTGCCAGGCCCTCATGCTCGAGCCGTCAAAGCCAAAACCATCTTCAAAGGAATCCTCGGTGAACTCACAGGCAGGTACTGTAAAGTGCTGCCAGGTTCCTGGAAAGTCCATGTATCTGATGTCGATAACGCGAATCTTCTCGTCCTTGATTTTGGCTATAATTTCTTGGGGTGTCATGTTAAAAATCTCCTTAGATTAATATTTTTTTTATATGAAAGTCCCGGTGGTTCGATGACTTTCATCACTTCGATTGTGGCGGTAATGCCGCCATGGAGGTTATATGAAAGTCCCGGTGGTTCAAGGACTTTCATCACTTAAATTGTGGCGGTAATACCGCCATGTCCGTTGATTACAGTGCTTCACTGCCCCTCTCCCCGGTTCTGACCCTTACAGCTTCCTCAACGGGCATCACAAATATCTTTCCGTCTCCTATCTTGCCTGTATTTGAAGCCTTGCATATACTTGTCACCACCTCTTCGGCACGGTCATCGTCAACTATTATCTCGATTTTGATCTTGGGGACAAAGTCAACCACATATTCGGCTCCCCTATATATCTCCTTGTGTCCCTTCTGCCTGCCATAGCCTTTAACTTCCGTGATTGTCATGCCCTGAATACCTATATCGTTCAGGGACTCCTTAACATCATCAAGCTTAAAAGGTTTGATAATTGCTTCAATTTTTTTCATATACTCCTCCAGAAAATTCTACTTTACATTTTGCCTGACCCGGGGCAGGGCATCCAGGATGGAATCACGTATCCTCATACCGTCCCCGGGGTCGTCAATCTTGCCATTATCTGCATATCTCACATAGAAGACATCCACCACCTGATCAATTTTAGTGGCCACCATGGCCACCCTTACATCCAAACCCAGTCTGTAAAGGGTATCGGTGATAACGAAAAGAAGCCCTGGAAAATCATGGGTAAACACCTCGACAACAGTGAAAAAGCTTGATACTTCATTGTCGATGCGAACTTGATCGGGCACGGCAACCTGACCCGAAACAGGCGTAATTGATACCGGAATCTTCTCCTTGAGGCGATCCAGGAACATGTCATCCCTGAGTGCCTGGCGAAGCTGCATTTCAGCCTTTTCCCACTTTTCGTTCTCAAAAATCCTGTCCCTGGGTGGCATTACCTTGAAGATGTCCAGGGCCCAGTTGCCCATGAGGGAGTAGGCCTGGGAACCCATAATGTTGAGGCCGTTGAGAAAAAAGACACCTGCGATTTTTGAATATAACCCCGGCCTGTCCAAGCCGCATATGGCAACTGTCCTTATATCCGAATCCTTTTCGGCTGTAACACTCCAGATGAAATCCCCGCCCTTTGCGTTAAGGGCACGGTAAAGGGCAAGATGCTCCAATATCTCCCGGGGCGACGCATATAAAAGGTAGCGATGATTCAGGGAATCAAGGGTTTTCAGAAGAGTGTCCCGGCTCCATAAGGCACTGCCCGGATCATGGTTGTAACCATTTATGTGGCGATTTCCATTGGCGATCCCGCAATTATGATCCTTCCTCTTATTATGATTCTTAATGCCGTTATCATCTTTTTGGCCGGAAACTCCAACCTCAAAGGGAGCTGCCAGCAACATTACCTCATCCCTCTTTTTCTCAATAATCCGGGAGGTCCTCAGGGTTGCTACATCCCTGTTCTTTATAGTTGCGGCTGTTTTCAAAAAAAGATCCCTCAAAAGGGCCTGGGTCCAGTCGTTCCATGCTTTGGGACCAGTTGCCATGGAGTCGGCAACGGTAAGAAGATAGAGTTTTCTCAAAAGTCCGATTTTCTGAATCCTGCCCGCACAGAAGATGGCAGTCTCTTCATCGCTTATATCCCGCCTGGTTGCGGTCTTGATCAGAAAAAGATGATTCAGCACCAGAAAGACCGTCTCCTCCACCTCTGCATCCGTATATCCGGAACGGGTCATTATTTTACGGGTTATCTCAGCACCCCTCAACGAATGCTCCCTGTCCGGATCACCTTTGCCTATGTCATGGAGCAGAGCTGCCGCAAGAAGGAGTTTCCTCCCCTTGAGTTCCCTATACACAGTGGCATAAAATTCATGGGCAGGATCAACCTTTTTGCCCTTGAAGCTGTTTATAATCTGAACACAACGGATGGAGTGCTTGTCAACAGGGAATAAATGATACTGATTATATTGAATTTTATTCAAAATGGAACCAAATTCAGGCAGAAAGCGGACAAGAAGACCAGTGGAGAGCATCACATTTAGTACATTGAACTCCCAGAGGGATGCTGCCAGGATTTTTTCAAAGGCCTCCACATTGGTTTTATCTTTTCTGAATGCATCATCCACAAGATAGGCAAACTCACCCACAATGCGCCTAGCCTCAATGGAGAGGGGTTTCTGAAGACGACCGCTCTCCACAAATATCTTCAAAATAAGATCCGGCTCCCCGGGTACCCTCTCCATGGATTCGAAATCAAGCCGTCTGTCACGGATAACAATCCCTTCATACTGGGTAGGCTTTTGTTTACTTGTGAAAAACCTGGCCTTTTTGGTAAGCTGGATATCCTCGGTAAGCATGATATTTATCTGTTTGACAAAATCCATGCGGGAGTGGAGTTCTCCCATGAACTCCTCCACAACACGATGGGAATCCTTTCCCCGGAAACCAAGGCAGCGTGCCACCTCATTTTGATGCTCAAAGTGAAGCTGATCACACTTTCTTCCTGCAATATGGTGGAGAGAATTTCTGATTTGCCAGATAAAACCAAGGGAGCTTTCAAGGGTTGTAAATTCATCATGGGAGAGGAAACCGTATCTCTCAAGATCACGCCTCGATTTTATATCTGAAATTATGCGGGCATACCAAAGTATGGAGTGATAATCCCTGAGGCCCCCATGGCCGGATTTGAGATTGGGTTCCAGGAGATAGGTGGAGTCTCCGTAATCTTCATACCGCTTTCTGCTCTGCTCAATAAGACGATTGAGGCTTGTCTGAACATATTTACGGGAGAGCCTGTTTCTGAATCTTTCCATCAACTGAAAAAATACCGGAGAGCTGCCGCATATAAAACGGGCATCCAGCATGGTGGTGAGAATATCAAACTCCTCCCAGGCCATGTTCAGGCACTCTTTGAGAGTTCTGACGGCATACCCTGTTTCAAGTCGGGCATCCCACAGGGGATAGAGTATCTCCTTGACCAGCTCATCTGTATCTTTGGGGACTTTTTTCTCAAATAGAATCAGCAGATCAACATCGGAATGGATACACTGCTCTCCCCGGCCATAACCGCCCAGGGCAACCAGGGTTACGGGATTTCTGGAAACCGCCATTTTTCTTGCAAAAGCACTTTCGGCAATGACCTCCTGGAAATACTCATCAAGAATCCTGGTATAGGATTCAAGAAAATCGGGAGATTTGCCTTTTATAAAGCTCTGCACAAGGGCGTGTTTTCTCTTTGCAAGCCCTTGGGAAGCAATGGATTTGGCTTCAAATCCCATATCTGATTGAGACATTTAATAACTCTCCAGGTTTTAATACATGACCATTGATTTTTTTATATGAAAGTCCCCATATTTAAAGTAAGGGCGTATTGCAATACGCCCCTACTTCGATTGTGGCGGTAATGCCGCCATGGGGGTTATATCATATATAAGCAAACACAGTTATAAGCAAATAAAGTGCCACCAACATAAAATATTGTCAAGGAAAGAAATTAATCAATAAATATAAACTGGTTATAAATACAAATTTAATCATTGTAAACTCTCCCATTGGTTTTTTGCAAAAACAAAATGACATTTATGTGAATATATTGGGGGAATAAAATACTAACTTGTATTTTTAGCAATAGAAAACAGCCGTAATGAAATTGGCCGCCTTACTGTAGGGGCACTCCCTTGCGGCTGCCCTTGAGAGTGGATTTGCCGAAATGTTTTTCTGGAAGTCTATAATTAAGGTATGAGAGTATCAATTCATCTACATTGGGGTGTCTAAATCTGCCATTTTTGATTGTTCATTTTTTGACAATCTTGCCAATGGCAAAAATAACCGGCCGGTAGAGACGCAATGCATTGTGTCTCTACATAATCACGATTTATGCATCAAATTGGTTTTTAGATACCCCCACATCTACACATATCTGTAAGTCTATAACTCAGAACCAGCCTTTACGTTTAAAGAAAAGGATCAATGATGAAGCTATGACAATAATTACTCCCCACAAAATAAAGTAGCTGTATCTGTAATTGAGTTCCGGAAGATAGTCAAAGTTGGTGCCATAAATCCCAGTAATAAATGTGAGGGGTATGAATATTGACGAGAACATGGTAAGTATTTTCATGATATCGTTCATGCGGTTACTTGTCACTGAATTATAAATACTTAGCTGATCAGTCAAAAGGTCCCTGTAGGTATCAATGGCTTCGGTGACATGGGTTATGAGATCGTTCAAATCCTTAAAAAAAGGAACTGTGACTGTTTTTAAAAGATCGTTTTCCAGTTTTGGTATCTGGGCAAGGGCTTCACGGGCAGGACGTATGGATTTTCTAAGGTAATTTATCTCCCTCTTGAAAGAGCTTATCTTTTCCATGACACTTCTGTCAGGGTTACTAAGGATATCGTCCTCAAGTTCTTCAATCTTCTCTCCAAGTCTCTCCACAATATGGATATAGTTATCTACTACGGTATCCATGAGAGCATATGCAAGATAGTCGGATCCCGAGTTTCTGATTCTCCCCTTATGCCTTCTGATTCTCTCCCTGACGGGATCAAAAACATCTCCAGGTCTCTCCTGGAATGTAAGCACCATATTTTCCGCAATAACAATACTGAGCTGCTCATTAACCATCATTCCCGATTCTTTGTCAAAACGGATCATCTTCATGACTATAAAAATAGATGTGTCGAACTCCTCTATCTTAGGTCTTTGACCTGTGTTGACAATATCTTCAAGAACAAGGGGATGGATTTGGAACAGATTTCCTATCTCCTTTACGGCAGATATGTCATGGAGCCCGTTTATGTTTATCCAGGAAATCATTCCATGGGGATGGGACGAGAGAGTTTTTATATCATGAATGTCCATCTCATTGATATTTGTGCCATTGTAATCAATGCGTTTACACTGAATGTAATCAACTTTTTTCTCGCCGATGAAAATAAGTTCGCCAGGGGACTGCCCCCTGGCCTGTTCCCTTTTTTTAAAAAAACGTGCCATTCAATTATCACCATATATATAGACTTCCAGATATATAGACTTCCAGAATAATATTTCAGCAAATCCATTCTTAAGGGCAGCCACAAGGGACTGCCCTGGGGTGTCTAAAAACCAATTTATCACACAAAACGAGCCATGATTTTATTCAAAGCCTCCTCAACCTCACTTCGTATGGCATGGAGACGCTCATCGCTGGCAGCTTCAAATCGCAGCACAAGTGCAGGCTGGGTATTGGATGCCCGGACAAGGCCCCATCCATCTCCAAAAAGGGCACGCATTCCGTCAATGTCTATCACCTCATATCTTTTTTTAAATTCACTAACCATAGCATCAACCACATGGAACTTTATATCATCAGGGCAGTTGACCCTGATCTCCGGTGTGGTAAAGGTCACCGGCAGATCCTCAATGAGCTGGGAGACAGTTTTACCGGTATCGGCGACAATCTCAAGCAGACGGCATGTGGCATAAAGGGCATCGTCGTACCCGAAATAACGATCACTGAAAAACATGTGTCCGCTCATTTCACCGGCCAGGGCGGCACCCTCCTCCTTCATCTTTTTCTTGATTAGAGAGTGGCCGGTCTTCCACATGATGGCCCGTCCCCCCCGGGCCTCAATATCATTGTACATGGTCATGGAACATTTCACCTCGGAGATGAACGTGGCTCCAGGTTTACGGGAGAGAATTTCCCTGGCATATATAATCATGAGCTGATCCCCGTAAACCACACCCCCGTTTTCATCCACAACACCTATGCGGTCCGCATCCCCGTCATATCCCACACCAAGATCCAGGTTCTTTTCCCTTACAAGGTCGATTAAATCCACAAGATTGGCCTTTACCGTGGGATCCGCCTCATGGTTGGGAAAGGTACCGTCAAGGTCGCAGTAGAGTTCATGCACTTCACATCCAAGTCCCCTGAGAACGGGAAGTGCGGTCATACCTCCGGTTCCGTTACCGGCATCCACACCAATTCTCACCGGCCTCTTCAAAGAGATGTTTTCCAGTATCCAGTCAATGTAGGCAGGCAGAATATCAGCCCGGGAAAGGGAGCCCGAACCCTCAACAAAATCTCCGGAGTCAATGATTTTACGAATATTTTGCAGTCCGTCACTGTGGATGGAGTCGAAACCGTTCATTAGCTTGAAGCCGTTGTAAGCCGGTGGGTTATGGCTTGCGGTCACCATGGCTCCCCCATCACTCCTGCAGTGATGGATGGAGAAATATAACACAGGAGTGGGACACACCCCAATATCAATGACATCACATCCGGATGATAAAATTCCATTGATAAAAAATTTACAGTACTCCTCCGAGGTTACCCTGCAATCCCTTCCCACGGTAACACATCTTTTACCAAGTCCTGAGAGCATCGTACCGTAGGAACGGCCGATGGCAAGGGCATCATCACGGTTAAAATCCTCACCTGTCACACCCCTTATGTCATATTCCCTGAATATACCTGGATTCATTTATACTCCTCATATAATCCTCAAAAGTAAAGTTTTATCAAACGGCACAGGATAGAGTGCCCCTATGGGTAAGTTATTTCCTGCTCATTCCGGCCATGATCATCATTTCGACCAAGGATTGTAGGGGCGAGTTCCATACCCGCCCGTTTCTATGGGCAGATATTGAATCTGCCCCTACGGTTGGACCAAACGATGATCAAGGCCCTCATTCCTAAACAAACATGGTTGGCATTCAGCCCCCCACCCATTAAACAAACATGGTTGGCATTCAGCCCCCCATGAACTACGGGAGATACTAACGCATATCTCTATTGAGGTCAAACGTGAATAGAGAGATCAAATTTTTGGGAATTGTCTGAATCAAGATGGCCAGAATTTACAGGAGAGCCGCCTGTCTAATTTGAGTATATAATTGGATTTTTATCAAAACAAGGCAGATATTGATTTCAAAACATCAAAAAACAAGGATAAAAATACTATTTTTTATAAAACATCAAGAAATAATTTGACTTAATAAAGCAGTTGAGGCACTCTTTTATCCTGAATATGCTGTTTGCCCCCTTTGATTTATCCGGTTGATTTATCCGGTTGATTTATCCGGCATTGATTCTTCCCCGAAGGTATGATAGTAAACAGCCCTTTTATTTACAACCCTTTTACTTTTAACCTTTATAGTTTTGACCTGGGGTGTCAAAATCTGACATCTTCGATTGCCCATTTTTTGACCATCAACGGTAGAGACGCAATGCATTGCGTCTCTACATCATAACTATTTGGGCATCAAATTGGTTTTTAGACACCCCGGTTTTGACCTTGTTTTAACCTTTTAATCTTAAAGGAAAAGATTCATGATTATCAAAAAAAGAGTGAAAAATAATACCTGGATAATGCTCTCAATTGCGGGACTCTTCATGCTTTTTTTTACCGGAACCCTTCTCCATGCCGGAGCTAAGGGAGTCAATCAGCAGCTTAAAAAAGCTATCCAGAGGGGTAACATCGAAAGTGCAAAGGAGCTTGTCAAAGAGGGTGCAGACCTTGACTGGCATGATTCCAACGGAAAAACCCACCTCATATATGCCATCGAGAACAATGACTTAAAAATGGCGGCCCTCCTCCTGGAAAACGGTGCCGATGCCAATTCCCAGCACCTTGCCATGGGTACCCCCCTGCACATGGTGGCCATCGGAGGCAATATAGAGATTGTAAATCTTCTTCTGAAGCATGGTGCCAGGGTAAATGAAAGAAATCACAACAATGAGACTCCCCTTCACCATGCAGCCTCCGCAGGCATGACAGAGACCGTAAAACTACTTGTGGAAAAGGGTGCGGATCCAAATATCAAGGGGACAGACTCCGGCCAGACCCCTCTCCACCTCATAGCCCTCTCAGGCAATACCGGAGCGGCAAAAATACTTCTTGACAAAGGGGCAGACATATCTGCAAGGGATAACCAGGGTCAGACACCTCTGCACAAGGCTGCCCTCCATGGAAAAACAGAAACCGCAAAACTTTTGATTGATCAGGGAGCCAATGTCAATGCCCGGGACAAGCACTATGGCCAGACCCCCCTGCATCTTATCGCCCTCTCGGGCAGCACCGAGACCGCAGAGCTACTCATTGAAAAGGGAGCAGATGTCAATGCCGTTGATGAAGACGGACTCACTCCCCTGCAAAAAGCGGTACGCAGGGGATATACCAAAATAAAAAATCTCCTCATCAAAAGCGGTGCCAAAGATGAAGGAAACTGAAGTACATGGTGATTTATGATAAACAGTAAAAGGATTGCCCAAAGATTCACAGCATTTGCCGAGATAGACTCGGTCTCCAGGGAGGAGGCAGGGATTGCCCGGGCATTGAAGGAAAGTCTTGAAAAAATGGGAGCCCAGGTGTTCATGGACGGCGTTGCAGAAAAAGTAGGTGGAAACTGTGGCAACCTGGTAGCCAGATTCAAGGGGAGTGTCTCCTGCACGCCAATACTCCTCTCCGGACACATGGATACAGTGGAGCCTGGCAGGGGGGTCAAGGTGACCTTCAAGGAGGGTACCTTTGTCAGTGACGGAACCACCATTCTGGGTTCAGACGACAAATCCGCCCTTGCCATAATCCTTGAGGTGATGGACGTGATTATTGAAAATAATCTGCCCTGCCCCCCCATTGACATTGTCTTTACCGTATGTGAAGAGATAGGACTCCTCGGTGCTAAAAATTTTGATCTCTCCATGATAGACGCAAGAATTGGTTATATCCTGGACTCCACTGATACGGAAGGGATTGTGACCCGTGCTCCCTGTGCGAACCGTTTTACAATAAAGATTCATGGCAAGGATGCCCATGCAGGAGCTTTTCCCGAAAGGGGCATCAATGCCATTGCCGTGGCGGCAAGGGCAATCTCATCCATTGAGTGGGGCAGGCTGGATCACGAGACCACAAGCAATGTCGGACAAATCCAGGGGGGCAGGGCCACAAACATTGTCCCTGAACTCGTTACCCTCCAGGGAGAGGTCAGGAGCCATGACCCACAAAAGCTCAAAGATGTAACCGAAAGAATCTGCAAGGCCTTTCACGGGGCCGCTGATCATTTCATGAACCAACAAACAGGGTTTAAAGGGCTCCCCAGGGTGGAGATAGATGTGGAGGAGGAGTTTCCAGCCACAAATATTGCCAATGATCATCCGGTGGTGACTCTTGCCAGGCAGGCCGCAAAAAATCTTGGAAAGAACCTGGAATGCAAAACCGTTGGAGGCGGAGCCGATGCTAATGTCTTTTTCGGTAAAGGCATTGTAACCGGGGTACTGGGTACAGGGATGACCGATGTGCATACTGTCAGGGAGTCCATTAGGCTGGAAGACATGGAAAAAACCGCATTTCTCATACTTGAGATACTTAGACTCCATGCCGTTGGCACCTGTTTGGAATGAGAATCCTGGGCACCTGTTTGGAATGAGAATCCTGGAGTGCGGACATCATTGACTATGCATAGATCATTTTAACCGGAACCGGGGGATGTTTAAAAACATCAGGCCGGGGCAGAATCTGCTCTAAGGAGACAGTAAGCCAATTGGTATCGTAATTAAGCTCCCGGAGACGTCCTCCATCAGATGGAAGAGCATGGGATGTGTAATTATAGATTGTATTGAAAATACAAACCACGGTACTATTTTCCCGGGCCACGGCATAATTTTTTGTGAATTTTGTCTGGGTTATGCCTGCACTCAATGCTATATTTTTTACCTCATCCCTGGAAAACCTTGTTAGTACGGACTTGGATATGCCCCGCTCCCCAATCTTCAGCAGTGCCCTTGATTCACTGCTGCCCACATATACCGTACTTATCCCCCTTACCCGCCTCAAATACTGAGCCGCTACAATGGCCGCGGTTCGCCGCCCCCCGG
Organism: Desulfamplus sp.; assembly: GCA_015231465.1. Lineage (GTDB taxonomy): Bacteria > Desulfobacterota > Desulfobacteria > Desulfobacterales > Desulfobacteraceae > Desulfamplus. Next base: position 1,566 of record JADGBO010000027.1, on the reverse strand, counting down.
CCATTACCGGCATCCCATAGTATTCAAAAAATTTTTTCTGGCAGTTTTCTGCATACTTATCACCCTTTTCATACAGGTCTTTGGATATATATCGAAGGTCAATGGCCATATCCTCGGCTGCATCTGCAATGGGCCAGTCAATTCTCACATGAAAATGGGTCAAAGCATAACGATCCCTGTGATGGGACGAATCGTCCCGCTGGATCAGCAGGGCATAATCTATGGGCATGAGCAGTTTGATAAAATCAAAAAAACCTTTACAGTCAAGATTTTTTATATTGCGCTGAAACTCCTGGGTATCTGGAAAGTCCTTGTGCTTAATGAGATTGCCTTTTGTGGTTTTGTTCATATCAAAAAAACGGATATATTTTTTATGCGATGAGTCCAGACTGTTTTCAAGGAAAAGGATCAGAAACGAGTTCTGGGCATCAAATTCCGTACTTGGTATTCTGGCCCTGGGTTTAAGCTCACGTGTCTGTACAAAGGGATAGGGATGGCCCTTGGAAAGAAAATTATTATATGAATCAACCAGGGAGTAACTCAGTACAAACTGATCCATTTCGTCTCTTAGGACATTATAGTAGGATCTCCTGAGTTTTTCGTTTCTGCTGAGTGATTCCCTGGGACAACAAAACTCTATATTATACATATTCAGTTCGGTTCGGTTTAGTTTAACGTGAAAACAGACTCTGTTTTCATGATCCGGGGTGGCCGAATTTTCTTCCGGCCATGGTCGTTTAGTTTAGGAATAAGACTGGAGCCTGTTTAAAAATTATTGGGTTCTAAGGGCAGGTATAATCCTGGCTGTCGATCATTTCAAACTTGACGATGTTGGGTTCAGAACCATAGATATCCTTCCAGGCCATTACCACCTCGCTATATGTTGCAAAAACAACCCTGCCTTCATCTGCCAAAAGCTCGAGATCATCTATCATATCAAACAGAAGCTGCTGCATTTGCAAATCACCGAACATAACCTTTTGGGGAACTCCGACACTGGCGGTATAAAGCTTGTTTGCCGGAAGTCTGCCTTCATCTATGTATTGAAGGATCACCTTCACATAATCCACAACTGATTCAAACTGCATTCCGCATTTCCCGGACCAATCGGCATGTTGCTGACCAGGACCTATATAAATCATACGTTTGTCAGGTGCATGGGTATAGAAATCTGAACCGGCACCGGAAGGTTTCCATACTCCCGAAGTACGGTCATCGTTTCTGAAATCACCCAAATGATGCTCAAAACCCACTCCCATGGTCAGAACTCCGGGAAGCCACACCAGGTTCGTTTGGGTTAAAAAGCCCGTTTCTCCGGTGTCAAGCCTTTGAAACTGCTCCGCATCGGAGAGGATAAAGCCACCGACTGTTTCTGTGACCAGAGGGGTAAGTTCACCTGCAAGCTGCCTAACATCTGCGTAGTGGGGCATGCCTGAATCTTCGTATCCACCGCTTCGATGGGGATCTATCTCAAAGCCGTATTTTTGTGCCAGAAAATCCACCACATTTTGGGCTTCGATACCAGCATATTCAGAAGCCATGGCAGAAGTTTCACACACTTTGGCA
>JADGBO010000279.1 GCA_015231465.1 Desulfamplus sp. | reverse complement strand
CTTGATCATTATTTCGGCCAGCAACGTAGGGGCGAACCTGTGTGTTCGCCCTTCACCAGGGCAGACACACAGGTCTGCCCCTACAAGATGGCGACACTGGCCGAAAAGATGATCAAGCCCAAAAAATTACTCCATATCATGAAAATGTGATGTATTTTCAGGGTAAAACTCCATGTTCGGAATCCGGCCACCACAGCTTTGGTTACGTGTTTCGAGGACGGCCTATCAAGTAAACTCCATGTTCGGAGTCCGGCTACCCCCGAACATGGAGATAATGTATCCATTTCCACGCTAAACAGATATGAGAACCAAACATGACTGAAAATTATCGTCACAAAATTCTTATTGTTGATGACGCACTGGATAATATCAAAATATTGGTTGACCTTCTTCGTCACGAATACATAACTTTTTTTGCCAGGAATGGGAAAAAAGCCATACAACTTGCCCGGGAAATAAGACCGGATATAATCTTGCTGGATATTGTCATGCCTGAAATGGATGGCTTTGAAGTCTGCCGCCGTCTTAAAAAAGAGAAGGCCCTGGCCGACATACCCGTTATATTCATATCTGCCAGGAACCAGGTGGGAGACGAGACCATGGGCCTGGATTTGGGAGCTGTGGACTATATCACCAAACCCGTCAGTCCCCCCATCCTCAAGGCGAGAATACGAAATCACCTTAAATTGAGCAGTGCCATAAAAGAGCTGAAGATGCTATACAGCATGGCCTTGGATGCAAGTCCCCTCACCGGACTTCCCGGCAACAACAGCATTGCAAGGCACATAGAATCTCTCCTGGCCCGGAGGGAGAAAATATGCGTAGTCTATACGGATATAGACAATTTCAAGGCCTACAACGACAAATATGGATTTGCCAAGGGTGACGAGGTCATTCGTTTTAACAGCTTTATCCTCCAGAGCAGCTTGAAGTCCAATGGCGTGGATGATTTTTTCATAGGCCACATAGGGGGAGACGATTTTGTGATAACCGTTCCCATAGATAAGATTGAAGGGGTTATTGAAACCATTATATGTACCTTTGAAGAAGGCATAACCCGTTTTTACAATGACGAAGACCTGAAACAAGAGGCCATTGTGTCCCGGGACAGATCAGGGAAAGAGCAGAGTTTTCCCCTGATGACCCTAAGCATGGCCGGTGTTGATATGACATCTCCCAGGTTTGAAAAATATATACAGGTCAATGATGCCTGCTCCGAGTGCAAAAAAAAGGCAAAAGCTGCTGACGGGAGCATCTTTGTAATGGATCGCCGTGAAAAGATATGCAGTACCCACTGAATCGGTTACTATGCCTGACAAGGAAAGATAACAATGAAGATATTTACATACCCCTCTGCCGAGGGAGAAAAGAGAGTGAAGGAGACCATAGACAGAGGTCTTGGTTTTTCCGATGCTGATTACAGAAGTGTTGAAAAATTTATTTCAGATGTAAAAAATCGGGGTGATGAGGCCGTCCTGGAATATACACAAAAATTTGATTCCCACGCAGTCACCCATGAAAATTTCCAGGTACCGTCCATGGAGTTTGAAAGGGCCAGAGCCCTTGTGGATGACTCTTTTTTAAAGGCCCTGGATCGTGCTGTGGATCAGCTTGAATCTTTCCACTCCCGTCAGAGGGAGAACTCATGGATCCACCACCCCAGGAGAGGTGTCACCCTGGGACAGCTTGTAAGGCCCGTATCCATTGCCGGCATATACGCTCCCGGAGCAAAGGGAGGGAAAACACCCCTTGTCTCCTCGGTGCTTATGGGGGCTGTTCCGGCAAAGGTTGCCGGAGTTGAATCCACTATTCTCATGACCCCTCCCATGGCCGACGGCACTGTGAATCCCTATATGCTCGCTGCGGCGGAAAGGGTGGGCATAAATCTTGTCTTCAAGGCCGGCAGTGCCTGGGCCATTGCCGCCATGGCCTATGGAACCGCCCAGGTGCCCAAGGTGGATGTGGTTGTGGGGCCCGGCAACATATATGTCACCCTTGCCAAGAAAATTGTTTCCGGCACCGTGGGCATTGACATGATCGCAGGTCCCAGCGAAATACTCATCATTGCTGACCAGGATGCCGATCCCCGATTTATTGCCGCCGATCTTCTATCCCAGGCAGAGCATGACACCATGGCATCTTCCATACTTGTCACCGACTCCCGGGAACTTGCCCTGGGGGTTGCCGGAGAAGTGGAACGTCAGCTTGACAAGCTCTCCAGAAAGGAGACCGCCCTTAAATCCATTGAAGATTTCGGAGCCATAATGGTTGTGCCGGACATTGACACGGCTGTATCCCTTTCCAACCGCCTGGCCCCGGAACACTTGGAACTCATGGTCAAGGAGCCTTTTCAATATATAGGAGAGATAAAAAATGCAGGAGCCCTGTTCATTGGACCCTACACTCCGGAACCTGTGGGGGATTACATTGCAGGCCCCAACCACGTTCTTCCCACCGCCGGCACTGCCCGTTTTTCGTCGGCCCTATCGGTTGATGTGTTCATGAAAAAAATCAGCCTGATCAACTACTCCAAGGAAGCCTTTGAAAATGAAGCCCGGGACATTCTCACCCTGGCCGGCATTGAGGGCCTTGATGCCCATGCCAACTCTATCCGCATCAGGATGGACTAAATCCGGTAAATTTTCACGGTAAACGAACATGGACGGATGATTCCCCGGTCCCCCTCACTTGATTATAAAAACCAGGGGTATTTTCACGGAAAAAATTAAGAAGGCTGTAAAACCGATGATAACAAAAGATACCAGCCGAAAACGAAGGGATGCAAGACGCAGTAAAAGAGTCACCCGGTGCCACTGCTGCACCGGTATCTTCCCCTTCTGCTGGTCCTGCAGATGCGGCTTTGCCATCTGCCAGGAGTGTATGTACGAAAACCAGTGGGGTATGACCTGCAACGGCATCACCTGGGAGTGCCCGGACTGTGCGGCACAAAACTCCTACTGCAATCAATAGCTGCAATTTTTGTCCAGCATTGAGAGCAGGCCCATGCCATTTTCTTCAAATTTACGGGCCAGTTCCACGGAATCCAGCCTGCTTTTCAATTCTTTTTTGTTAGCCGGAGTGTAGAACCCCTTGTCAAAACTACAAACCGTGAGATTCGGGAACTTGTTTTGAGCCGCATCGACCATGGCAACAGCGACCTTGTCGTCCGTTTCTCTCTCCATCACCTGATGGTGCAGGATCAGGCCATACTGATCTTCCAGTATGCAAAAACCCGTAATCCCAACTCCTGGGGAACGCCGGCCTTTCCTTTTCTATTATTGGTAAAATTCATGGAATGCCTGGTATCAGGGCTTTTTAGAAAAATGTACTACAATTCCCTAAAAAATGACCTGATTTTGGATGTTAATTTCAAGGGGGTTGCATGCCCCCTTAATCCTTTAATCTCTGAACGAAAACCCATTAGCCTGTTGTTTTTTTTAAAAGTTGATAATGCTCAAAATTAAAAATGAAGATGTTCCAAAAATCAGCTGATAAGCAACTAATATGCCAATGCTTAACTATCTGATTTTGTTAAACTAATAACTATTTCATATCAAAAACAAATAATACAAAATCAAAAACTTCGTCTCAGAATTTTGGATATATTCTCTTTAAAATCAATAGGTTGGATGGTTTCCGTTCAGACACTATATAGGAAAGTAAAATCTATTCATAGTTTACTTGGTTCTCCTGCGGCTCATGAACCGAAGCCTGGAAATCCGGATGCCTTTTATGGACAATGACCTGGTGGATTTTGCCATGCAGTGCCCGGTGGCATTGAAACTCAACAATCTGGCCGAAGTGGTGTGCATCAATGAAAATGAACCCGGCAACAAGCAGATACAATTTTTTCAAAAAACCAGACACCCCCAGATCAAAGACTGGGGTGTCTAAAAACCAATTTGATGCCCAAATCGTGATGATGTAGAGACGCAATGCATTGCGTCTCTACCGTTGATGGTCAAAAAATGAGCAATCGAAAATGTCAGATTTTGACACCTCAGATCAAGACAATTGGCAAACAGGAGGAACAATGATTGCCTATACCGCAAACAAGCTCATAAATAAATTAATCTGCCTACTTTTGCGTTTACTCTTGACAATGCCCATTGAGTGTGCTTTTTCATTGAGTAAAAAAAAATCTCGTGAGTGATAAGTTCTCCCACTGACCACTGCTGATAGTACTTCAATGCAATATATGACCGCAATATATTGTGTTGAGCATAAAAACTTACAACTCTTGAGGAAAAATACTCTTTAAACTTCTTACATCCTAATTGTAAGT
>JADGBO010000278.1 GCA_015231465.1 Desulfamplus sp. | reverse complement strand
TGTCTCCTGCACGATTATTTTTTACACTGTCACCTGCACTATTATTTTTTACACTGTCTCCTGCACGATTATTTTTTACACTGTCACCTGCACTATTATTTTTTACACTGTCTCCTGCACGATTATTTTTTGCACTGTCTCCTGTGCTATTATTTTTTGCAACATCTCCTGTACTATTTTTTATACGATTTTCTGAACCCTCTCCTACCGGGGCATCCGGTGTTGAAGGAGCCGGGGCACCGGAGATAAATGCGGATCTGTCGAAGCTCCCAAGGGCCTTTATGTTGTGGTAATATGAGAGAGTTAAAAGCTGGCACAGGGCAAGAATGATAACCATGATGGAAAATACCCCGAATCCGATGGTTCTCCTCCGCCACATTATGAACTCGGTTATGGGGGTGAAGAGATTTCTGTCTCCGGGCAGTATGGTGTGGAAAAGGTTTTTAAGAAAAAAAGCTTTCCCGGGGTGCCTGCCGTAGCGGGTCTGGGAACTCTCCTGCCCGGGATGGCTGATTCCGGGTCCATTTAAAATGGAGAAGAGGGGGCCGTCGGGAGTGGATAAGAGGGAGCCATCGTTCCCTGGAGTGGATAAGATGGAAGTGCCGTTCCCGGGAGTGGATAAGAGGGAGCCGTCGTTCCCTGAAGTGGATAAGAGGGAGCCGTCGTTCCCGGAAATGGATAAGATGGAAGTGCCGTTCCCGGGGTATGCCGATGAAAAGTAGAATCCCCTGAAATGGGGAGTTGCCTGGTATGTATCTTGTCCGAAAAGGGTATTGACGCAAATCCTTAGACCCTTTTCAAGCTTCATAAATGATGTTGGAAACAAAACGGCGAAGCTGTTCATCCTGTTCTGGATAAAAGATGTCCGCATGAGACCCATGCCCTGGAAAAGGGACTCCATGCCGGTATTTAGAACCTTCATGGGGTCAGGATCATTGTGGGCATTGAGATAACCCATGGTCTGGGACTCTTTTCTGTCGTCCATATGCTCACAAAAATCGGTGAAACCGGGAATCATATCCATCTTTGTCACCAGGATGTAAACCGGAAAGGCAGCTCCCACAACACGCATGATCTGGTTTATTCTCCGGCGTATCATCCTTGATTTTTCGCCCAGGGCAAGCTCGTCTTCATTGAGCAGGGAGTCGGCGGAAATTGCAACGAGAATCCCGTTGAGGGGCTCTTTTTTACGGTGCTGGGAAAGGAGTGTCAAAAACAGTTCAAATTCCGCTTTATCAACGGATTCATTTTTGGGGATGATATATCTTCCAGCTATGTCCAATATTATGGAACGCTCAAAAAACCACCAGTCACAGTTGGGGGTGCCGGATATAAGCGAAGTTTGACTTACGTCCGTTAGGGGGGAACTCAGATTGGTGTTTTTTATGGCAGTGCTTTTCCCGGAACCAGTCTCTCCCATTATAAGGAACCAGGGCAGGACATAAAGGGGATTGCCCCTGTTTCGAAGATGGGAACGCCTCAGCATTGCAACGGACCGTCTCCATTGGTCCTCCATTCCCTTCATTCCCTGATCCACTTCAGCTTGACTGGATGATACCCCGGATGACTCTTCCCGGATCACCTGCCGGACAAACCGTTTCTCATTTCGCCGGATGAGGTATCTGCGGATGGCTGAAACTCCAAGGAGAATGCCCAACGCACCCCCGGCAATGGCTGTAAATATCCACCAGGGCACTCCCTGGATATAAATCATCCAATAGCCGGAGATCACTAAAATTGCCAAAAAGAGAATAAACAGAAAAGAGAATAGCATGAATTTGAAAAATTTTTTCAATATAACTTTCCAGATAATTAAATTTGGTTATCGTACTGTAGAGGCAAACCAAAACTATTGCTTTTTCAAGTTATTGTTGTCGGGTAGATTTGTTTTTCACTTCATCATTTCCACAAGTCTATTGTTGTATATGTAAAAAAGAACTAAAAAAACAAGGGTCGGCAACAGGATAAAAATGTAGGAAAATCCGGCAAGACCCTTCCAGCGTCTCCTTGGGGGAAGTCCTGGAATCTCTGCCGGCCCGGATTCCGGAAAAATGGTCTCCCCAGGGTCAGGAGCGGAGCCCCCGGGGAGCTTTTTGAGGGCATCTTGTCTGAAACTGTCCAACTGTTCTTTATGAAAGGACTGAAAATAGCAGCCTTTGAAACCCGAGGCAAGGCAGTACTGATATATCTGCAGAATATCCTCTTCCCCGCTGTTCAGTTTCTCAAGTTTTTTGAAAAAGGTCTCACCGGCATTGGTGGTGTTGAAATGAATTTTTTGAAGGGGATTCTTTGCCCACTCATCCCGACCCTTCCAGGAGATTTCAAGAAGGGTTTCATCAATCCAGGCATAAACGGCAAAAAGAGCCTTATCCATTGCTGCCGGTGAAATACCGCTCTTTTTCCCGAAATCCTTAGCCCCCTGGATGAGAGTGTCGTATTTTTTTTTGACATCTTCCCAGGAGAACTCCGAGGGATGGTCCGCAAGATAGTATGTAAAGGCAAAGAGCTCTGCAAGGCAGTCTGTTACTGAATATTTCATGATTTTTCGTCCGGTTTATGGAAAACGGTGGGAAAACCACATCCCTTGTGGGCGGTGTTGTTGACAGGGTCACACCTTTGAAATTACCATTTCCATGGTGATATCGTCCGGTGCATTGCTCCAGTAAAGGGCCATGGTGCCGGATCGCTTGATCTCCGACCACAGGTTATGTTTGGTGTCGATTCTGAAATAGTTGACATCGGGTCTTCTGGGCATTCCAGGGGGAGGAACCAGTCGGTGCTTCAATGTAACCCCGGGAAGGGCCCTGGCTATCATGTTGTCAATATTTTCGATGGTACCTATTTTCACTATGTTGTTAAAATCGCTTATCAGTTTTTCAGTATCATCGGCACCCCGGACCACAATGAAATAGAGATCGCCGTCACCAAACTCCTGGAAGGGAATTTTGCAGGAGAAAATTCCTTTTTCCCTTGAAAGATTTATGATGCTCTCCCCTCCCAGGGATACGCCCTGGAGCAGCTCTCCTATAAGCTGACGGGCTTCGTTGAAACACTTAAAAAGGGCCTCGTGGTCATATTCGGGAAGGAGCATGGTGCCATCCTTCATCTGGCCCAGGGCATTGATCCTGTCCGTGAAGGTACTCAGATCTCCCACCATTGCTCTCAAAAGGGCATATACGGCATGGGGATGGATATGGGCAACCTCTATCATGTGATTCAGGGAGGGCAGGGCTCTGTTGAGGGTACTGAGTACCAGAAGGTGGGGAATGAAATGGGCATCAAAATCCGATGACTGAAACCCCTGGGCAAACTTGTAGGATTCAAAGACCCGGCATCTTGAGATCACCATCTCCCGAATATTTTTGAGCATCTGCATCAGTGTGTCCGAACTTGAAATCCTGAAAAGGGGAGGAACAAAGTTTTTGGAGAGTACCACCTGATCTGCATCAAGCCTCAACTGGGCAACGGGAACGGCAAGATACTCTGGAAACTTCTCAATTTCATCTTCCCAGAATATTTTGACGAGATAATCCATTTTCCTCAGGCTGGCAGGTTCCCCTCCTTCATGGATATCCTTGACCTCTTCAGGCTCCACCGAAGAGACAAAACGCGTACCCAGGGCATCCAGGGCATCCGAGGGCTCGGTGGATGATGTGTTTTTTCTGTGAAGTTCCCATTTTTTTATGGCAAGATAGACAGTGAAGGGACGATCGCCTTCAACATCAAAGGAGATATTTTTGAATGAGCGGGGCATAAGGGCGGCATTGCCTGGAAAGGTTATCCATGTGCCGTCCTGGAAAATCAACTCACACCTCTCCACCTCCAGGGTCCGTCTTCCCAGGGCGGTGGCCTGGATTTCAACGGTGCCGCATCCCCAGAAAAAAGGAGTGTGATATAGATTATGGGGTGTAACAAGGGCATTGATATAGGCATCAAACTGCTGAAAGTGATGGGGCTGGAGAAAGAGTCCCTGGTTCCACAGTATGGGTCTGTTGCAACTGTTCATATTAATTTTAATCTCAATATTGTTTAACTTTTTGCAGGTCATGGGCAGAAAGAAAAATATCGAATTTCAAGTCGGATACGGTCACTATCTGTTCTTTAAATATAAATCCCTGCTTTGTCACCTCATAGGGGATTTCAGCGGTACAGGTAACCTTTCCAGGTGTAAGATTGTAATAACCTGCCACAATACCTACCCATCGGCTCTGTTCCCCACGATCCAGTATCAGTTTGCCCGAAGACCCGGGCTCCAGAAATACTTTTTGAATGAACTTTACCCCGGGATCGAAACTTTCAGCCTTGAGAAGTTGAATCAATC
>JADGBO010000277.1 GCA_015231465.1 Desulfamplus sp. | reverse complement strand
GATAATTCAGCGGCACATGGAAAACCCCCTGGCCATGGCAATTCTCAAGGGTGATATCCGGGACGGTCAAAAGATACTCTTTGACCGAACTCCGGAGGGAGAATCCCTTGTCGTTGTTCCCGCGTGAGGGCAGTTCATCGGGAAGGTGACGGCGGTTGACAGGTTCTTCCCACCTGATCAGGGATGATGATAAAATATTGCCTTATTTTTTAAATCATTTTATCTTTTTATAGTTTTCCAGATAACGGCCATGCCCTGGCAGGCACAACGAACAAAGTAATAACCTACACGGCTTTCATGCTTCGTTGTGGCAGATGAGTCTGCCATGGCCGTTATTCAGGAACCATTGACAAGGTCTTCACATTATGGGTCTTGGTAATGTGGGGCGGACGGGATAATGTTATCACCCATGGGTAATTTTTTGAAAAGGAGAGAGATTATGTTGAAACAGTTGGTGACGGCAGTGCATTGGCTAATTTTTACTATGATGGCTTTTATAGCCATTGTATTGACTCCTGTGCATACCCAGGGGACCCAATCTGTTGATCTACCGGCTGAGGAGACCTGGCAGATATATACCAGCACCAGGCATGTCACTGCCTTCCTTCTCTCCCGGGACCAGGAGACCCTCTGGGTGGGGACCGGAGGCGGGCTGGAAGAGAGGGATGCATCAACGGGACAGAGGAGACGGCTCATCACAACCATGGACGGCCTGCCCAACAACTGGGTCACCGCCCTCCAGCCCCATCCCGACGGAGGGTTGTGGGTGGGCACCCTTGGAGGGGGGGTAGCCCATCTCTCTTCCCAGGGCAGATGGATAGTCCATACAAGCAGTGATTCCGAACTTTCTGGTGAGGCAGGAATCCCTTCGGACTTTATATCTTCGCTCTATCTGGATGATAACGGAGGTCTTTGGATTGGAACTTACCGGAACGGTTTTGCCTATTTTAATGGTGACGCTGAATGGATCGTTTATAATACAAAAAACTCTTCCCTGCCCTCGGATTCCATTGTCGATCTGAAACCGGACGGCAGAGGCGGACTTTGGGTTGCCGCCAAAAAGGATGAAAATGGTGGCGAGGATGGAATAATTCATATCTCTTCCCAAGGATCATGGCATTATTATGACACGGTTACACCGGACGGTTCCTTGGCATCAATCAACTCCTTACAGCCCGACGGCAGGGGAGGAGTCTGGGTGGGAACGGCCGAGAACGGCCTTGGCCGCCTTTCTCCGGAGGGCCTATGGCAGATGTATGACACCCGGAGTTCGGGTCTGCCGGATAACAGGGTCTATTCCCTGGAACCCGACGGCAGCGGAGGAATATGGGTGGGAACCGGTTTAAACTGGTTGGCCCATATGACCCGGGACGGACAATGGAGTACCTATAACAACATGGAAGATTTTGAACCGCCGGAAAAAGGGGTATCATCCCTGGCAAAGGCTCCCGGGGGCGGAGTCTGGGCAGGAACAGCCAGGGGCCTGGCCCGCCTGTCCCATGCCGGTACATGGACCCTGTATCTGGAGGACTCTTCTGCATTGCCGGACAATTCAGTGAAATCCCTTGAATCCGACGGCAGCGGAGGGCTGTGGATAGGAACATCGGATGGACTGGCCCATATATCTTCGGAGGGCCGCTGGCACATATATGATACTGACAGTTCCGACATATCCGACAACAGGATTTATTGTATCGAGCCCGACGGCAACGGAGGTGTCTGGGTGGGAACCTGGTTCCACGGCCTGGCCCATCTCTCCCGGGATGGTCGATGGAGGACCTATAACACTCAAAATTCCCATCTTCCTGATGACGGAGTCTATTCCCTGGCAAGGGATCCCCATGGCGGAGTCTGGGTGGGAACTGCCTGGAGCGGCCTTGTCCATATCTCCCGGGATGAAAAATTTACCCATTATCATAGAGAAAATTCAAGCCTGCCCGAGGACGGGGTATATTCCCTTCTCGTTGACGACGAAGGAGGAGTGTGGATCGGGACATTTGGAGGGGGCCTGGCCCATCTTTCTGCCCGTAGGGAGTGGAATGTGTATTCCCATGACTGGTATGGTTCCGGCGGGATACCCAATGATTATATCTATGCACTGGAGGGTGACGGCAACGGGGGAATATGGGTGGGAACAGGCTACGGCCTTGGACACCTCTCCCGGGAGGGACAATGGACAGTGTATGAAGAAAACATTAAAGACAAAGGTTCCGGGCTGCCCAATAATTATGTCACTGCCCTTAAGATGGACAGCAGCCGAACTCTTTGGATAGGTACCTGGGGGGGAGTTGCTTCCCTGTCCGATCAGGGGGAGTGGAGAGTCTATGATGCTGATAACTCCGGGCTTCCCCATAGAACAGTGGAAGCGGTCCAGCCCGACGGCAATGGCGGTGTGTGGGCCGGAACCTTCTATAATGGCCTGGCATACCTCTCCTTTTCTAATAAGGATGAGATTGCCGAATCCATTGAAGACGAATCTGTCAGTCAGGATATTTTGTACGGCAGGCGGGCCGCAATCCTCATCCATCCCAACGGTTTCCACCGCAATGACCGTTTTGCCATTGAAACCATGGCCGTATATGCCTACAACACTCTTCTTCGCCGTGGATTTGACCATGACGAGATATATTACCTTGCCCATACTCCGGTGATAGACATCAATGGAGACGGAGTCCCGGATGTGCATGTTGTTGATGCTCCCGTTTCCCTTCTCGAATATCGCAGCGGCATCTCGATCAGGGAGAGTCTCACCATCAATGACATTTCCCTTGCCTTTGAATGGGCCAAAAAGCGGGGAAAACTGGATCATCCCCTATATGTTATCTTTGTGGGCCACGGCCTTCCGGAGCGTCTCCGCCTGGACAACCTTAACAGCATGCTGCCTGCCCCTGAACTCCAGGCACTCCTGGACGATTACCAGAACGGGACCGGCAACGGTGTGGTGGCAATTGTGGAGGCGTGCCATTCCGGAACCCTTGTACCCGTTCTATCGGCACATAACAGGGTACTCATCACCAGCACCGGTGATACCCAGGCCGTCTATACTGATAACGGCATGGGCTCCTTCAGCCGTCTATTCTTTTCCGAACTGGGCATGAACCAGTCAATTTATGATGCCTTCACCACGGTCTCCTCGGAAGAGCTGCCGGGCTTCGGCCCTGCCTTCCGTAATCAGGTCCCCCAGATTGATGACGACGGAGACCGTATAGCCAACCATTATGACGGAGCCGAAGCTGGAAAAATATATCTTAACGGCAATTTTGGAACCCTGGATGTACCGGTGATTCTCATGCCCAGGATATCTTCCCGCAGTGTAATATCCGGAGAGACCTTGGTGCTGGAGGTGGAGGCAGGCTACTCATCCAGGGGAATTCGGGAGGTGTGGGCTGCCATCCAGACTCCGGAATCCACCCAGCAGAGGGATGCCCTGGGCCATCCCCTTGTGCCGGAAACCAGGATTCCACTCACATCCCAGGATGGAACCATATATAAAGGATCCTTCAGCGGTTTCCATTATCGGGGTGACTATGGGATAACCTTTATGGCACAAGACAGAAGCGGACTGGTCAGCACATCTTCCAAAACCATACTGTCACTGCTCCAGGGTCCGGAGGTTCGGGCCACCCCTGTCCCGTCCCAGCCGATTTATCATGACGGCGATCCCCTTAAAATAACCATTCCCCACGCTCCCGAGGGCATCAGTCAATATTTGGCAGCGTTGGTTCCCGGGCTTGGCTCCCTCGTTCTATTCACCGCGGAGAACAGCCCGGTGGTTTTTGACGGAGTACTCCACCCCTTTGCAGGAACCGGGGATACTGCCCTTGATCTTCCGGATGCGTCAGTTCTGCCCGGGGGAACATACACACTTTTCCTTTTGAGGGCTCCGGCCGGGTCTGATCCCATGGCCATGGATGTTTCGGAATGGGTGCTGGGTCAGTCCGCATTTGAGATTGAGTAATATAGCATTCCAGATAATGAAATTTCCCGAAGGAATCGTAGGGGCACGGCGTGCCGTGCCCTTGAAAGAAAGTTATTTATCTTGAAATCTATATCAAAAATTTCAAGGAAACAAGGATGCCCATTCATGTAATCCATGGATTGAGGAGAAAAAATGGATATTTGTGCAAAAAAAGATAAGATTGACAGTTTATCCTGGGGAATAAGAATCATGATGTTCCTCACCATATGCCTCTTTATGGCAGCCGGATGCGGGAGCAATGAAGAGGAGACTCCTCCCAAGGTCGGCCTTCCCGGGGAGAACCAGCCCGGGGCCCTTCAAGGTGAACCCCAGCCCAGGGATGCCCTTACCCCCCTTCCCGGGGAGA
>JADGBO010000276.1 GCA_015231465.1 Desulfamplus sp. | reverse complement strand
GTGAGCTTCTAGCTGACTTTGGAGGATTTGGACTTCTTTTTACAGGTATGTGCAGTGCCCGAACAGTGCCCGGGGAAAATCCGGATATTTCAACGGTATTCACCTGGAGAGAAGAGGAGCTGCCCTGGCTTGTGTGCCAGATATTTGGAGCTGAACCCCGTATCATGGCAGAAGCGGCTAAAAGGGTTCAAGAAGAGGGTTTTTTCGGCATTGATCTCAATTTTGGATGCTGTGCCGGGGCCATATGCAGAAAGGGAAGCGGTGCGGCACTGCTCAAAACCCCGGAACTGGCCGCAGATATTGTTTTTCAGGTGAGAAAAACCGTTAACATTCCCCTTTTTGTGAAATTCAGGACAGGATGGGATAACAGTCCTGAAAAATCTGCGGAAGCAGCATCTCTTTTTGAAAGTGCCGGAGCCGATGCTCTGGTGTTTCATCCCAGGGCAGCTCCGGACAGACGGACTCGTCCCCCTGTATGGGGACATATAAAATATGTAAAGGAGGCTGTATCCATACCTGTTTTTGGAAACGGTAATATATTCAATGCAGAAGATTGCTGCAAGATAACCATGGAGACCGGATGTGACGGTGTATCCCTAGGCCGTATGGCCGTTGCAAAGCCCTGGATATTTGCATCCCTTGGGAAAGAGTCCGGACGTATGGTTCAAGAAGGGCCTGGACAGACGATTCAGAAATGGCCTGGACAGATGGCTCACAAAGAGCCAGGACAGACGGTTCAGAAAGGGCCTGGACAGACGGTTCACAAAGGGCCTGGAGAAATTTTTTCGGATATGGAGCAGGGAGACTCTCCCAATATATACCATTATTGTGCATCCCGTTTTATGGCTTTGCTTCTGAAATACAACAGCGATAAAACAGCAGTAAGAATGTTCAGAAAGTTTGTGCCCTATTTTGCGGCAAATTTCAAATTCGGCCACCAGATATGCATGAGGCTCCTTAAAGGAGAAAATCCCCATGAAATAACAAAAATCATTGATTCCGTTCTCCATCCGGTTCCCGAGACATCATCTCAAGCAAATCCCAGCCTTTTTCATTAGCGGTCCATGCGTTTTTAATTTAGAATTAGAATCAGAATCAGAATTAGTAATTGGGTTTAATTAACTTACCCAGGCTCCCATGGAAAGCCTGTAATAGGTGGCTGGGGATGAGATGAATGGGCAAGTTATTAAAAATCAATTCCTAAACTTGAGATCAATCGGCAACATATGCGGACAACATCAGCGGGCAACGAGTATATCCATGATCTCCCCGTACTTGAAATCCCGCACCATCCTTGTCAGCTCGCTCCCTATAACCGAGTCTTTCTCCTTAATTTCATGGATTATATCATCAATGATATCAAGATCAATGTCCAAAATGGCCTGCCTCAAGCTCTCCCTGGAATTTTCCGGCAAGGCCATGACCCTTTCCGAAAACTCATGTTCCGGAAGTTCCTTCAGCGTTTCATCACTGCGGCCACTCCAGGCTGCGTCACCCAAGCCGTACTCTTTTTTTACCAGGGGAGCCCCTGCTGTTTCACCCTGGGAAGCGTGGATATATTTTACACCGAGATATCTGGAGATGGCTCCAAAAATCTCGGATGCAAGAAAGGGTTTGCTTATGAAATCATCGCATCCCGAGGATAGTATAAGACTCTTCTCCTCTTCAAAGGCACTCGCGGTAAGGGCTATTATCACGACACCCTTTCCGGCTTCACTCTGTCTAATCCTGCGGGTGGCCCCATGGCCGTCCATCACCGGCATTCTTATATCCATCCATATCAGATGGGGATGGAAGGAGTGGAAAAGTTCCACCCCCTCCAGGCCGTTGGCTGCCGCCCTTACCTGGAACCCCACGGAAAGCAGGAGCTGGGTCAAAAGATTGCGGCTCTCTTCATTGTCCTCCACCACGAGAATCCTGAAGCTTTTCTGGCCCGGAGCTATGGAGACAACCTTCATTACCCCGCCATTAACCCCTTCAACTCCCAGGACATCCCTTTCACCGACACTCTTTACAGGGATTGTGAAGCTGAAAAGGGAACCTCGACCCGGCTCGCTCTCCACCCTCATGGTTCCGCCCATAATACGGACAAACTCATTGCTTATGGAGAGACCAAGGCCGGAACCTTCGTTGATTTTTGAAGCATCCCTTACCTGGGAAAACTGCCGGAACAGACCATCCATATCCTCCGGTGCAATGCCGATGCCGGTATCCTCCACTTCAACCATGAGTTCATGGGTCTCTTCCGCCCCCTGGTACCCTCCTGGGGAGAGGCTTGAAACCCTGAGTATAACCTTCCCCTGTTCCGTAAACTTTACGGCATTGCCCATAAGATTGATCAAAACCTGGCGAATTTTACGTTGATCAGCCTCCAGGAACCTTGGTAAATCAGGGTCAATTTCACTCTCCATGGCAACACCCCGGCCCAGGGTACGGCCCTCCATCATGGCCATGACATCCTGGACCATCTCCCTGGGATCGAAGATCCCGGGCTCCAGCTCCACACGGCCCGCTTCAATTTTGGACATCTCCAGAATATCGTTTATAAGAACAAGAAGATGCATGCCGCTGTTCAGTATTATCCCAAGCTTCTCCCGCTGATCCGGAGAGGCATTGTCGTCCCTCTCCAGCAGTTGGCTGAATCCTATTACAGCATTGAGGGGAGTCCTCAGCTCATGGCTCATGTTGGCAAGGAAAGTACTCTTGGCCCGGCTTGCGGCCTCGGCGGCCCTTTCAGCCTCCTTTCTCACGGCAATCTCTTTTTCCAGGGAATCATAGGAGTTTTCAAGCCTGGAGGTCATTACGTTGAAGGATTCCGCCAGCTCCCCCAGCTCATCCCGGGAAAATTTTTTGACATCAATCCTGCGGGTCAGCTCCCCCTCTTTAACTGCAACAGCGGCATCCCTCACCGCTGTCACAGCCCGGGCCATTCTCCTTGCAAAAAACAAGGCTGCCAGGAGACTGAGCAGCATCATGATGCAATAAACGATTATCATCTGTTTCCGAAGAAGATACATGGGATCCAGGACATCCTCCACCCTGTTGCCTATGAACAGGAGCCATTCCACATCTTCAAAGAGAGCCTCCCCGGGGTGACGCATCCCCTCCCTGATAAACCTGGGTTCACCACCAAGCTCGTGGATTGCGCTTTGTTCCATGGGGGTTCCATGTATCTCAAGGGAGTTTGCCGATATTACCGGCACAGAGGCGTAGAGCTTGTCAACTCCACCCTCTATGACTATGGAATAACCCATGGGTGATACGGCACTCCTGAAAAATGATTTTCCGGAAACATCGTCAAAAAAGATAAAGGGTTTGTTGGAGTAGATGAGCCTGCCCGAACCTGTTGTCACTTTTATATCCGTGTAGTGCTGGGTGCGGGTAAGGGCATTCACCTCCCGCATGATCCAGTTGGAAGAGAGTATAGCCCGCACCACACCTATGGGTCCGTTTTCAGGCGAGTCCAGCCGAATTGCCACGGCAAGCCCATATCCATTTACGGTTCTGTCATAATGGACTTCTGAAATACAGATTCTATTTTCCATGGCCTCCTGCCACCACGCCTTGTCCCCGTAATAGTAATCATCAATTATATGGGACATGGCAGTGACAACACCATGTCGGTCTGTGAGAAATATTTTGGAAAATACCGTTCTGCCCTTGAGACGTTCGTAAAAGGATATGAAAACATCCTTCAGCAGCAAGGCTGTATCGTTTTGATACTTTTCCATCATGAAAGGGATTATCCTGTCTGCATCCCCACCGCCGTTATCACGGGAAAGGGTTGAAAAAGCGTCCCAAAACATCTCATTATTAATGCTCCACAGGTCATTGAGACTATTTTTCACGGCACTCCCCGGGGGAGACACAGGAGGGTTCTCTTCCCAAAGCAGAGCAACGGCCTTCCGCCACATTAAGTCCTTTTCATGTATGGAGGGTTCCGATTCGGAAAGCAGAGTTTCGGAAAGATTGAGATTCGACTCCCTGAGATGCCCGACAACCGTATCCCTTGTAACAAGAGTCTGGAGCTGCTCCACCCTTTGGGATATCATGTTGACTATCTCATACTGCATCACCTGGGCCATCTGAATCATGCCTTTGGCATAGGATTTCGTCAGGGCCTCACTGCTGGTATTGACTGAATAGATTCCCATGACCGAAAAAAGAAGCAGGATGAAAATAACGAGAAGGACGGTTTTATCCCTGATACGCATATTGAACCTTGATCTATCTATATATAATTTCACCATTGTGTATCCGTGCAGGGAAAAGAGGAAAGATAATATCCTTTTTGCCCATCTCAAGTTCTATGTTCCCAAACACGCCGGAATAGACAAATCCCT
>JADGBO010000275.1 GCA_015231465.1 Desulfamplus sp. | reverse complement strand
ATAAGATAAGGAGAATATAACAATGGAACTTGTAATAAACATTCCTACAAATCAATTTGAAAAACTTAAAGAGATTGCTTCTCAAATAGGGGTATTACCAGAACATCTTGCAAAACTTGCTATATCAGACTTAATCCGTAACAAGAGTCTTGTTCAGTCTGGAGGAGAAGATTATGAATTTTAGTCTATCAATAGATTTTAATCAGTTAAAATCACTAATCACTCAATGTGGTATTGAAGAAAAAGTTGAGATTATTCGTATTTTAGAAAAAGATACTTTTCCACTTCGATTTAATCATCTTTTGAATAAAATCAGGTCAAATGAGCTGACTTTGGAGGAAATCACTGCCGAAGTAGAAGCAGTCAGGAAGAAAAGATACGATGCAAAAAGATAATATCAGAGTAGTAATAGATACTAATATATGGATTAGTTTTTTAATAGGTAAAACTCTATCTGGTTTGTCTGATGCAATAATTGATAATACAGTCAGCATAGTATTCAGCAGAGAGCTTTTTGATGAACTAATTGAAGTATTACAACGACCTAAATTCAAGAAATACTTTTCAGAAGAAAATATAAAAGAACTCATTACTATTCTTAACTCCAAAACAGAATGGATCGAGATTATAGAACATTTTAATATTTGCCGCGATCCTAAAGATGATTTTCTTTTAGATTTGTGTGTATCAGGAAATGTTGACTATCTGATTACAGGCGACAACGATCTACTAACTTTAAATCCATTTCATGGTGTAAGAATAGTTGATTATAGTGGATTTCAGAATATTTACAAATCTGCATAAATACTGAGAATAATGTCGGCAGGTTTGAGCAGTCCACTTAAGACAATGCCGTTTTATGAACTTCTGGAAAATTAAACAGATGAAGATTTTGATAAGAGCCGCCAACTGGGTGGGGGATGCCATAATGACAACACCGGTGATACGTGCTGTCAGAAGACACTACCCTTCTGCCCATATTACCCTGCTTGCCAAGCCCTGGGTCATTCCGGTTTTTCATCATAATCCCAACATAGACACTATACTTCTCTATGATGACGGCGGCCGTCATACAAGGGGATGGGGCACCATACGCCTGGCACGGGATCTACGGCGGCATGGCTTTGACATGGCAATTCTCATGCAGAATGCCTTTGAAGCGGCACTTATAACCTTTCTTGCCGGAATTCCCAGGAGAATCGGCTATAACACCGACGGAAGAACCCTTCTTTTGAATCCCTCCATAAAGATGGACAAAGCCCTTAAAAAGGGCCACCTGGTGGATTACTACCGGGGAATACTTAAGGGGGCATCCATAACGGACCACGGCCCGGACCTGGATATTTTCATAACCCAGGAGGAGCGTCTCAATGCTTTGAAGATACTTGATTCCCATGGGATTGTTTCCGGTGTCGTTACGGGAACTCTTCCGGATGCTGTTCCGGGAACTCTTCCGGATGCTGTTCCGGCCAGACAAGGAGATGGAAGAGATGAAGGAGATGGAAAAGATGTAGGAAAACCACCCCACATAGGCATAAATCATGGAGGGAAAACGCCCCTCACAGGCATAAATCATGGAGAAAAACCGCCCCTCACAGGCATAAATCATGGAAAAAAACCACCCCTCATAGGCATAAATCCAGGTGCCACAGGAGGCACGGCCAAAAGATGGTTTCCCCACAGATACGGGGAGCTGGCAAAACAGTTGCATGAATACCTGAAAGAGCAGTACGGAGATGGAAAAGAGCTGTATGGAGATGGAAAAGAGATAGATGGAACAAAACTCTACGAAGATGGAAAAGAGATGCATGGAGATGAGAAATCCCCGCACAGGGTTCAAAAACCGGCCCGGGGGGATCATGCTTCCAGGATTCTTATATTCGGAGGCCCCGGCGAGGCAGAACTCGGGGATAGGATAAACCGTTTATCCGGCGATGTCTGCATCAACCTTGCCGGCATGACAACCCTCCGGGAGGCCTTTGCCCTTATTCAGCTTTGTGATCTATTCATCACCAACGACTCGGGCCTGATGCATGGTGCGGCAGCCCTGGGCACACCTCTCATTGCGATTATAGGATCCACAGATCCCGGGGCAACCGGACCCACAGGAGAGAGAAGCAAGGTTGTCCGCACAGAGGTTCCATGTACACCGTGCCTCAAAAAACATTGCCCGGGGGATCATCTATGCATGGAGCTTGTTTCCGTGGATATGGTCATGGAGGCGGCCGTGGGGATGTTAAAAGGCATGTATGGATTTCCAGATAACGGAGGCGGCTCACCCCAGCTTCGAGAAACCCAGCTATAGACTTCCAGAAAAATATTTTATCAAATCCTTTTTTGAGGGCAGCCACAGGGGGCTGCCCCTACATTACGATAACCAATTTAATTATCTGGAAAGCTATACCACACAATCCCAGGGACGCATACAGGAATATTTTTCGATGAAACCCATGGACACCCGGAATATCAGGAAAATTCTCATAATAAAACCCAGTGCCTTCGGAGATATCATCCACACACTTCCGTTTCTGAACGCCCTTTTTAAAGGCTATCCCCATGCCCGCATTGACTGGGTTGTGGCCCATGGCCTGCACACCTTTCTAAAGGATCATCCCATGATTGACAGGCTCTGGATCATCAAAAAGGATCAGTGGAAAAAGCCTGCTTATTTCAAGGAGACACTCCAGGAGATAAGTGAACTTGCATTGGGCATGAGACGGGAGAGATATGACCTGGCAGTGGATCTTTCCGGCCTCCTGCGAAGCGGCCTCATGGCAATGGCATCCGGAGCTGCTGTAAAACTTGGATTTGAAGAATCAGATGAGGGAAGTCCCCTTTTTTATACACACAAAATAAAAGGCGGGATGGATATTCATGCCGTTGACCGCTACCTGAAACTTGCCCGGACCCTGGGATGCCACACATGGGAAACAAAATACCCCCTGGCCCCATACGATCCTGCCCCTGGAATATGCTCCGGACTGCCCTCCAGGTATGTGGTAATATCTCCCTCGGCAGGAAAACCTGCCAACCAGTGGCCCGCTGAAAAATTTGGAGAACTTGCCTCCATGCTGCCCATAAAGTCGGTGGTGATCAGCAGCCCCTCGGATAAACCAGTGGCTGAAAAGGTTGCCCATCATTCCGGCGGCCGGGCCATCTCCATTGGAGGCAGAACATCCTTGAAGGAACTAATTCCCGTTATCCAGGGGGCATCGTGCATGGTCACCAACGACACCGGCCCCATGCACCTTGCCGCTGCCCTTGATGTGCCGGTATATGCCATCTTCGGTCCTGCAAATCCCGTGAGAACAGGTCCCCGGGGCAATATCCACAAGGTTATCCAAAAAAATATGGACTGCCGCCCATGCTATGCCTGGAAGCCATGTTCCCACTGGCGATGTATGAATGATATAACCGTCCAGGATGTTTTGGATGTCATGCCCGATTTTAAAAATTTTATATGAAAGCCGTCCGTAGGGGCAATTCATGAATCGCCCCTACGGGACTTTCATTGATCATTGTGCCCGCCAGGGCCGCTTATAATAACAAAGGGTTTTTTCGTTGCCTCAATTTATGGATGACCTTAAAAATTTCCACAGCAGTACAACACTGATTGACCGGAGTGTATTCTATCTTACCGCTGCGGCATTTTTTTTCCTGCCCACCGGAACAGCACCTCCGCTCATATGCATCATTCCCGCCCTGGGAATACTGGTCCTTTCCGGCAGGATTTTCACTATCCGGACAAAAATTCACCCCCCATGGATATGGCCCCTTGTTTTAATGATAATGCTTCCATGGGCAGGTCTGCTTTACGTGCCTGAGATAACCGATGTGGGCATCGACTATGCCAGAAAAAGCCATTACTGGCTCTACGCCCTGGTGGTGGCTCTAATCCCGGGACATAAAGCGGTCATCCCGTTCATTGCCAGGGCATTTCTTGCAGGGCTTTTCATCAATACCCTGCTGGCTCTCATGCAGTACGGGGGCCTCGTGACCCCGCCTTCTCCCAGCGGCATCCAGGGTTATTTCGGCTTTGGGGTGATCTACAGTGCCCTTTCGATATACCTTGTGGCAGGCATTCTCACCGCTTCCCTCTTTTTCAGACAGACCTCCGGCCCGGGTCCTAAAACAGCCTGCCTTATCCTCATGGCCCTGTTCCTGTTCCACATAAGCATCATGGACGGCAGAAACGGTTACCTCACCTTTATTCTGGTATCTCCCATGGTGGCGGCCAATCTTGTGGGTATGCTCCATTGGAAACGACAAGTGGCGGTCTGTACCCTGTTTATCGTATTCATGTCCTTTTCCCCTGTTCTCCAGAACCGTATTGCAGAAACCGTTTCCA
>JADGBO010000274.1:555-4348 GCA_015231465.1 Desulfamplus sp. | reverse complement strand
GCAACTTCAATAATATCCAGCATTTTTATCTCCTCCCATATTTCGTTTATAAATTGCTTACTGATAAGTTTGTTGGAGAATATCATAGCAACAGCCAGAAGGTTTTTAGATAACTTTTTTGCCTTGAACAGTTCAAGATCAAACAGTATAACTTCCTTTGCCAGCTCATGGTGGTCAGTGCTGCAGCACTGAAATGCTGGGATGCAAAACGGTACATGTCGGCTCGGCTTAAATGCCGCTGCTCCTCAATATGGTACAGATCACCGTTTTCACAACGGGCAATAACATCAACCCTGCCGGCTTTCACTGAAATGTTCACTGGTTCAAAGCCGAATACCTCTTTAATTCTGTCGGTTTGAATTCCCAGCACTTCAAGTGTCTGCCCACGCAGGGCTTCGGCTATCCATTTAACAACAATATCATAATTGTGGGCGTAATCGGAACCGTTTTTGGATGTATCTGCCATTTTAAATATTAACCTCGTTTTTATTTTTCATATATAGCATTCCAGATAATGAAATTTCCCGAAGGAATCGTAGGGGCACGGCGTGCCGTGCCCTTGAAAGAAAGTTATTGCACTGACATGGGCTGAAATGCGGTCATTACGCGTGGCTTCCGGATCGTAGAGTTCTGAAATGGTATTTGAATCAAGAAGATACTTCACCATCAAACTCCTGCGTGAAGGCAATATAGTTTACACTTCTTGTCTGGGGGGTAGAAAAATAAATTTGATGCTGAAATCGTGATTATGTAGATGCCCAATCCATTGCGTTTCTACTCTCACGAAGGTCCTGTAAAAACCCAATGACCTGACAAATCTTGAAATCAAAATCATGGTGGTATTGCAAATCTAAAATATGTTTGTCATAACTAATCAGGTGTGTAGCATTACCATTTTGGGCACACAATACAAAAGCCACATCGTCAGGGTCTTTAGGGTAAACACGTAAGTGGAAAAAATCTATGTCAACATTAACCCCCAAAATCAAAATATGACTGATCAATTCTTCTATTTTTTCATCTGGCACATTAAAATGCCCTGTTTTCAATTTCAATGCATATTCTGCCAAGGTATCATCAGAATATAGTAAATCAAATTCTTCTCCATATAGCCAACGTTCATAATATTCACGATTGGGGCTTTTGGGATTTTCCGAAGTTGAAGCAAGAATTATGTTTGTATCAGGGACAGTTCTAAACTTTATGCTCATTTTGTTGATCTTTTATATGGTCAGCTATCTCTTTTTGGATTTTGAAAAAATCTTCAATCACTTGTTCCCTTGCATAGCCTTTTTTTTTCTTTTCCGAAGCCCTGATTTTTGCCCTTTCTACAAGGCTTTTAATTGATTGAGGGTATTGTTTAGGCACCTCATATGGAGGTTTCTCCTTTTTAATACCTACTTGGTCCCCTTTTTTTACCGTGGAAATAGATACATTACTTTCATGATCCGGGGTGGCCGGACTCCCACCATGAAGGTTTATTTTACTGACCGTAATAATAAAAACCTCTCCCTCTTCCGGGGCTTCATTAAGGACTTTGAGTTCATTGTCCCAATCAATCATCGAAGAGCCACGGCGTTTCACGATTTTTCTGATAAGTTTTGAAGGCATTTCTTTTTTCCAAAGTTTTCGTGATCTATGTACCGTAAAGGGCTAAGAGAATGATCGGAGTCGGAACCCGTGAACTCCTCAGGCTTAAAATCCCGTTCTTAAAAACCCACCCTGGAGCCCTTGGGAATTACCACCACACCCCCTTCCGATACCTTGAATCGCTCCCTGTCCCTTTCCGGGTCTTCACCGATGACGGTCCCGGGGGCCACCTCCACCTCCTGGTCAAGTATGGCCCTCTTGATGCGGCAATCCGTGCCTATGTCGGTATTGCCCATGATAACTGAATCCTCAATCACCGTGTGGCTGTGTATATGCACCCGGTAACCGAGAACGCTCCTGTTCACAAAGGCTCCGCTGAGGATGCAGCCCGCTGAAACCGCAGAATTCACGGCATGGCCCGTTCTGTAATAATCATGGTGGACAAACTTGGCCGGAGGAACCGCCGGGTGGTAACTCCGCAGGGGCCAGTACCGGTTATAGAGATCAAAGCATGGGGTGACCGAGATGAGGTCCATATTGGCCTCGTAGTATGCGTCTAAGGTGCCCACATCACGCCAGTAACCCCTGGATGTTTCCGGCTCCCCCCGGATATCGTTGGTGGAAAAGTCGTAGGCATACACCTTTCCCCCGGGAACCAGCATGGGGATTATATCCTTGCCGAAATCGTGGGATGATGCATCACTTTCCGCATCAATCTGGAGGTAGTTCACAAGGGTGTCGGCATCGAAAACATAATTTCCCATGGATGCAAGGACATGGTCCGGGCGATGGGGTATGGTTTTGGGATCATTTTGGGGTTTCTCCTCAAATCCCATCATCTTTCCGGACTCGTCCACCTGGATAACGCCAAGCTGGCAGGCCTGCTCCACCGGCACCGGTATTGCCGCAACGGTTAGTTCCGCCCCCTTCTCCCTGTGAAAGGCGATCATCTGACGCACATCCATCTTATATATATGATCCCCGCCGAATACGCACACAATCTCGGGATCGTAACTCTCTATGAGATCCAGGTTCTGATAGATGGCATCGGCCGTGCCCCTGTACCAGTGTTTTCCGGTGCGCATCTGGGCAGGGATGGGATCAATGAATCTCCCGGTGAGACCGGTGATGCGCCAGGCCTGGCTGAGATGTTTCATAAGGGAGTGGGATTTGAACTGGGTCAGTACAAATATCTGCAAAAGGTCGGAATTGACAAAGTTATTGAGAACAAAGTCAATGATGCGGTAGCCTCCCCCAAAGGGGACCGCAGGCTTTGCCCTGGGCATGGTGAGGGGGTAGAGGCGTGTTCCCTCGCCGCCGGCCATTATCATGGATAAAATTCCCGTCATTTTTTACCCTCCTTTATGATTTGTCCCCACGTTATGATATTATCCCCACGTTATGATGTTATCCCCACTTTATGATATTATCCCCATTTTATGAAAACCCTCGGGTTTTCCGCCGTCTTCTAAAAAATCAGGGCCGGCCATTTCCGGCCAGTCCGGCTTCGTACTCCCTTTTGAAATGGCTTCTCACCAGGTCGGGATTAAAGGTAAGAAAGGTTCCGCCGGACTCGAAATGCTGGATGAACACCCTGCCCAGGGCATAGGTGGAGGCCCCGGCAATCAGGGATATGGATACGGAACCCATTATCTGGCCGATAAAGGGTATCATCTTGGCTGCCGAACCGATAAACGAGCCTGCCCCCACAGGGAATATCCCGCCGGCAAGGCTCGTCACCGCTGCTTTGCCCGCATCCCTTGAAAACTTCACCCCGTAGATACCCGAAAGTGCCCTCACCGTGTCCATCTGGATGGCGGTTATAACGGCCATGTCAAACAGGGGAAGGGGGATTACCCCGGCCCCGGCTGCTGCCGCGGCCCTTGTTTTCACGGCATAACCGGCCTGTTTTGTTCGCTGTTCCATCTGATCTTTTATCCTGGAAATGGATACATTATTTCCATGATCCCGGGTGGCCAGATTAGGGTTGGCCGGACTCGGGTTGGCCTGATCCCGGGTGGCCAGATTAGGGTTGGCCGGACTCGGGGAGGCCGGATTCGGGTTGGCCTGACTCGGGGTGGCCGGACTCGGGCCATGAAGGTTTACCCGGTCTTTTATCTCATCTTCCCCCGGGATATTTTCCCGGGAGGGGTTTGCCTGGTGCATTATATTGTCGAAAATTGCTGATCCCATAATTATAGCT
>JADGBO010000274.1:0-482 GCA_015231465.1 Desulfamplus sp. | reverse complement strand
TCCATTATCTCCCGGGCCACGTCCCGGAAGGCTCCGGCCACGGGTGCCGAGGGTTTAAGTTGGAATATGGTCTGTTTGTTCATCTCTGCATTCTCCATGGCCGCGGCCGCAGGTATCTCGGTGGAAAATATCTGATCCCGGCCAAACTTCTCTTTTATGATACCAAGGCTTGACTGGTGGGCAATCTCACGCTTTTTAACCATGGAGAGAAGCAGCCTGGAGGGCATAAGGCCAGGATTAAAGTTCTTCCGGGCCTCGTCAATGAAACTCAATGCCTCGGACACCCCTTCCAATGAAAAATTGGATCCGGTATTCACAGGGATTATAGTCAAATCCGATGCGATTACCGCGGTAAGGGGAAGCACCCCCAGGGATGCGGGATGGTCTATTATGGTATAGTCAAAGGATGCCCTTGCCGCATCCCGCAGGCGGTTTTTCATCACATTGAAGGAGCCCGAGGCAAATTTATGGAGAATCTCGTT
>JADGBO010000273.1 GCA_015231465.1 Desulfamplus sp. | reverse complement strand
GCAGCCGGATGCGGGAGCAATGGAGAGGAGACTCCTCCCAAGGTCGGCCTTCCAGGGGAGAACCAGCCCGGGGCCCTGCAAGGTGAACCCCAGCCCAGGGATGCCCTTACCCCCCTTCCCGGGGAGAACCAGCCCGGGGCAGATATTGAAAAGAATGATCCTGCTGCAAAGAGCCCCGCTGCCCTGGTGCCGGAACTGCCCGGGGATATCAAATGGCTGACCAATGAGAGTGATCCGCTCTTTTCATCTCCCGAGGCTGTAAAGGGCGGAATATTGAGATCAGCCATACTCAGCTTTCCCATGACATTTCGCACCGTGGGGCCCGACTCCAACGGCAGCTTCCGCAGTGCAATCCTTGACAATCAGCTTTCACTTATCAACATCCATCCCGATACCGAGAAGATAATTCCCGAGCTGGCAACCCACTGGGCCTTTGATGACGATAAAAAGACCATCTATTTCAAGCTCAACAAAGATGCAGTGTGGTCCGACGGCGTGCCTGTGACTGCCAGGGATTTTGCCTTTACCCTGGAGTTCATGCGATCCGAGCATATCATTGCTCCCTGGTACAATGACTATTATACAAATGAAATTGAGTCCGTCACAGTCTATGATGACCACACCATTGCCGTCACAAGCACCAAAGCCCAGCCCGATCTCTATCTGAGGGTCGGTATCACACCAACTCCGTCCCACTTTTTCGGCAGGCTGAACAAGGATTTTGTACACGCTTACAACTGGGAAATAGTCCCCAATACCGGCCCCTATCAGATTGATGATTTTAAAAAGGGGAAATATGTTCATTTTAAACGAAAGAAAAACTGGTGGGGTGAAAATCTCAGATATTTCAAAAACAGATTCAATGTTGACAGGGTACATTTCAACGTAGTGAGGGATTACAACATGCTCTGGGAGTATTTCAAAAAGGGCGATATTGATGTTTTTTCCCTTACCATGCCCCAGTACTGGTATGATAAAACAGATATAGATATTTTTCACCGGGGGTATGCCGAGAAGATATGGTTTTTCAATGATACCAGGCAGTCCGCCATGGGAATGTGGCTCAACCAGGACAAGAAAATATTTGCCGAAAAATATGTACGCACGGCCTTTGCCCATGCCATGAATGTACAAAAAGTGATTGATCAGGTGCTGAGGGGGGACTATTTCCGCCTCAGCCAGGCCTATGTGGGTTACGGGGAGTACACCAACTCCGGCATAAGACCCCGGGAGTTCAGCATTGAAACCGTGGAGGAGATCATGGCCGGTGCCGGATGGCAAAGGGGCAGGGACGGCATCTGGACCAGGGAAGATTTAAGATTTTCGGTGGAGGTGACCTACGGTTTTGATGAACACACACCAAGGCTTGTGGTGTTGAAGGAAGAGGCCCAAAAGGCAGGAGTTGAACTGAGGCTCCAAAAACTTGACAGCACCGCGGCATTTAAAAAGTTTCTGGAAAAAAAACATGATGTGGCATGGATGGGGTGGAGTACCAGCATGAGACCTTCCTACTGGCAGAGCTGGCACTCGGACAATGCCCACAAAACCCAGACCAACAACATAACCAACACCGACGATCCTGAACTGGATGCTCTGATAGATGCCTACAGGGAGAGCCTTAATGAGAAGGAGCGTATCTCACTCTCCCTTGAAATCCAGGAGGCAATACATGAACAGGCCGCATTTGTACCTACGTTCATGGTTCCATATGTGCGTCATGGCTACTTTCGATGGTTGAAACTTCCGAAATTCCATGGTACCAGAAAGTCGGATTCCCTTTTTGATCCCTTCAACGCCATGACAGGGGGACTTTTCTGGTTTGACACCCAAGCCTATGATGAGACCCGCGAAGCCATGAAAAAGGGCATATCCTTTCCGGGAGTCACTGTAATTGATGATCGTTTTAAACCATAGAAACAATGGCCATGATCATCATTTCGACCAAGATTGTAGGGACGGGTTCTATACCCGCCCTGTTTTAGGGCAGATATGGAATCTGCTCCCACGGATTGGACCAAACGATGATCAAGTCCGAAACAATGAAGTATGCCGGTATTTTCACGGTAAAAAGACATATAAGGGAAACAGCCATGTTCGATACCATAAGTGCTGCCACCGGCATTGATAAAAAACAGATAGAGGCCGTTGCCAGGCTCCTTGACGAAGGGGCCACCATCCCTTTCATGGCAAGATACCGTAAAGAGGCCACCGGTTCCCTGGATGAGGTGGCCATAGGTGCTGTACGTGATGGGATCATCCGTTTCAAAGAGCTTGAAGATCGCAAAAAAGCCATATTGAAGTCCCTTGAAGAGCGGGAGATTCTAAGCCATGAACTTAAAAATTCCATTGAAAGTGCCGGAACCCTGGCCGAACTGGAGGACCGGTATCAAAAATACCGTCCCAAAAAAAGGACCCGGGCAATGGCGGCCAGGGAAAAAGGGCTGGAACCCCTTGCCGTGACCATGATGGAGGCGGCCCGCTCCCGGACTCCTTTGAAGCTCACTCCCCTTGAAGGGGCCCAGGCATACTGCCATGGCCATGGGGGTATATCCAGCCCGGAACAAGCCCTTGCCGGTGCCAGGGATATTGTTGCCGAAAACATCAGCGAGGATGCCTCCATAAGAAACCGGATGCGCATTCTCTTCCACAAAGAGGCCCTTATATCATCTTCCATAAAAAAGAGTAAGGAGGATGAGGGGATAAAATACAGGGACTACTTTGACTGGTCGGAGCCGGCACGCCACGCACCTTCCCACAGGGTTCTGGCCATGCTCCGGGGAGAGAGGGAGGGTTTCTTGACCGTCCATGCCCTGCCACCCGGGGATAAGGCCCTGGAGATCATGGAAAGTGTTTTCATAAAGGGCAGCCCGTCACAATCCTGGCTCGGACAGCTCACCTCCTGCATCCATGACAGCTATAAGCGTCTCCTTGGGCCTGCCATGGAAAATGAGCTTCTCAAGTCCATCAAGGAGAGGGCAGACCGGAAGGCCATTGATGTTTTTGTCCGGAACATCCAGGAACTTCTTCTCTCCCCTCCCCTGGGACGGAAGTCTGTTCTTGCAATTGATCCAGGATTCCGAACAGGCTGCAAGGTGGTATGTCTCGACAGCCAGGGCACTCTTCTTGATCATGCCGTGATATTTCCGGATACCCCACAAAAGAGACCTTCCGGCAAAGCAGGAAATTCAGACTCTTCTGGACAAACAAGGGATTCAGACTCTTCTGGACAAACAGGGGATTCAGACTCTTCTGGACAAACAGGGGATTCAGACTTCTCTGGACAAACAGGGGATTCCGTCCCTCCGGGAAAGACCGGGGAGACAAAGGCCCGGGACACCATACTCAAACTTGTGAAAAGATACAAGATTGAGGCCGTGGCCATAGGTAACGGCACCGCAGGACGGGAGACCGAGGCCTTTATCCGGAGCATTGGCCTGCCCCATGATATTCCGGTGGTAATGGTTGACGAGAGCGGAGCCTCCATCTATTCGGCCTCCCAGTGTGCCCGGGACGAGTTTCCCCACCATGACATCACAGTAAGGGGTGCTGTATCCATTGGAAGACGGCTCATGGATCCCCTGGCCGAACTCGTTAAAATTGACCCCAAATCCCTGGGTGTGGGCCAATATCAGCACGATGTGGATGAAAAACAACTCCACCAGGCCCTGGACGATGTTGTCTCCATCTGTGTCAACCGTGTGGGGGTGGAACTCAATACCGCAAGTCCGGAACTTTTGACCCAGGTTGCCGGGCTCAACCGCACCACAGCAGGAAACATTGTTGAGTACCGGAACGCCAATGGCCCGTTTACATCGAGAAAAGAGCTTTTAAAGGTTCCAAGGCTTGGCCCCAGAGCCTTTGAGCAGTGTGCGGGTTTTTTAAGGATCAGGGATGGAAAAAATCCCCTGGATGCCTCGGGTATCCATCCGGAATCATACCCCATTGTCGAAAGGATGGCCATGGATAAAGGTGTCACTCCGGCAACCCTCATGGATGCAAAAGTAAACTCTGACATTGTCAATTCAATCAATCTGGCGGATTATGTCACAAAAACCGCGGGGTTGCCCACACTTGAAGATATCGCTGGGGAACTGCTTCGCCCGGGCCGGGATCCCAGGCAGGGCTTCAAACTCTTTTCCTTTGCAGAGCATGTCCATGGGATCAGCGACCTGGTACCTGGCATGATCCTGCCAGGTATCGTTACCAACGTAACCGCCTTTGGAGCCTTTGTTGACATTGGAGTACACCAGGATGGCCTGGTGCATGTGAGTCAGATTGCCGACCGTTTTGTGAAAAATCCTTCGGATGAGCTGCGGGTCCATCAGAGGGTCAGCGTAAGGGTTCTGGAGGTGGATATCAAGAGAAGACGCATCTCTCTCTCCA
>JADGBO010000272.1 GCA_015231465.1 Desulfamplus sp. | reverse complement strand
TGGAAATGACCCGTGTATTGCCGGACTGCTCTCCGGCTGGCGGGACAGCTTCCCTGGTGATTATGTCATGGAGTTCGGAATGGTTTGTCCGGGCTGTTGTGTGGTTTGTCCGGGCTGTTGTGTGGTTTGTCCGGGTTGTTGTATGGTTTGTCCGGACTGTTGTTCTTAAAAGATCCGAACTTGCAGGGGGATCCCCAACAATTATGTGGGCATTGGTGCCTGAAAATCCAAAACATGATATTCCTGCCAGACGCATCTTATGGTTATCTGTCCAGGATGTGGATTGTGTGTTAACCCTTATGGGCAGATCATCCCATTGAACACGGGGGTTGGGACTTTTGAAATGTAGATGGGGTGGGATAAGGTTGTGGTTCAGGGATAGAATTACCTTGATAAGGGATGCCATGCCGGCAGCCGCTTCAAGATGGCCGAAATTGGTCTTGACGGAACCAATGAGAAGAGGATCCTTATTTTCACGGAACACCGAACCCAGGGCCTCCACCTCAATGGGGTCGCCCAGGGCGGTTCCTGTGCCGTGGGCTTCCACGTAATCTATCTCATCCGGTGTGACCCCAGCCACCTCCATGGCCTTGCGTATAACCCTTTCCTGGGCAGGTCCCGAGGGAACCGTAAATCCGCCCGAGGGGCCGTCCTGGTTTACGGCCGAACCCCGAATCACCGCCAGAACCCTGTCCCTTTCCGGGTCAACGTCCGAGAGCCTTTTAAGAAGAACCATTCCGCACCCTTCACCCCTGACATAGCCATTGGCAGAGGCATCAAAGGATTTGCAGCGCCCATCCGGTGCCAGCATCCTTGCCTTGCAGAAATTCACAGTGCCTGCCGGGCTCAGTGTGAGGTTTACTCCTCCGGCAATGGCCATGGTACACTCACGGTTTCTAAGACTTTGACATGCCAGATGAACCGCCACAAGGGATGATGAGCAGGCTGTATCCAGCACAAAGCTTGGGCCTGTAAATCCCATTAAATAGGATAAACGCCCCGCAGCAGGCCCAAGAGTGCCGCCGGTGCCGGAAAAGGCATCCACCTTTGTGAGATCTCCCTGGCCGAACAGAAGGCATCCATAGTCAAGTGCGGTGGTTCCGAGAAATACGCCCACAGGAGCTCCGTGGAGTTTGGATGGTGCCATTCCGGCCTGCTCCAGGGTCTCCCAGGCAACTTCCAATACAAGGCGGTGCTGGGGATCCATGCGGGCAGACTCCCTTGGGGAGAGTCCAAAAAAAAGAGTGTCAAAGCCATCCACAGGACCAAGGAATCCCCCGTAACGACAGTACATCTTGCCAGGGGCATCCGGATCAGCATCAAAGCAGGTATCAATGTCCCATCTGTATTTTGGAACTTCAACAATGGCATCCCTTCCCTGTCTTAGCAGATCCCAGTAGGCCCGGGGAGTGTCGGCACCACCTGGAAATCGGCATCCCATGCCGATGACCGCAATGGGCTGGGTCTGTTCAGCCTTGATATTGTTAATTTGCTGTTTCAGTTTTCTAATTGCCCCGAGAGCCTGTTTGACAGGGCTTATGCCCTTGTCTTTAACTACTTCTTTTTTTGACGGTATTTCGGTTTTGATTGCCCCCTCATCCTCCCAGGGCACCCATCGCCGCTTGCGTTCAAATGGATATGTGGGTATGTCACCGTTAAAAATTGGAACATCCCCATATACGGCGTTTTCATATAAGGAATCCCAGTTTACAGAATCACCCTTTAGATAGGCCGTGGTTAGCACGGCAAGGAGAGATTCTCTCTCCTTTGATGGTGGGAGCTTTTGTCTGTTCTTTGATGGCGGGATATCTTTATTGCCTGGAGTTAATTGTGACTCCATAATTACAGGGACATTTTCAGGGGTTATCGAAGCCGGATTAACCATTATGTCGTGTTCAGGGGTAACCTGACCCTGATTAAGCATTACCCTGTCATATTCAAGGGTTATCAATGCAGGTGTTACAGCGGCTTCATGGGGTTCTCCATCATTTTCCGGTTTATCCCATATAAGGGGGTTGCCGGTGGTTGGGTTTTTGGAGAAATCCTTCAATGCATCGGCAGCTTTCCAGGTTGATTTAATTATAATGCACAGTCGTTGGGAAAAATGGGAACGCCCTGTATTGGCGGCACGGCATAGGGAAGTAAGCTCTTGGGATGGTGTTTTCTCAAGTATATCAGCCCACGCTTTTGATAGGGAACCAAGGGCACTGTCTGATTTTGCAGAGAGGCATAGAAGCTCGGCTTCATGTTTAATTTCGAGCGGGCTGGATGGGGCAGCCGGAGGCTGGGGAGGGCCTGCCACAATTATATGGGCGTTGGTTCCAGAAAAACCAAAACCCGAAAGTCCGGCAACTCTCTTATCTCCCCTGTTTGGCCACGGGGAGAGGGCAGTATTTACTTTCAGCGGCAGCTCCTCCCATTGAACCTTTCTGCTCGGGGTTTTGAAGTGTATGTGTGGAGGTATGGTGTCGTGGCTCAGTGATAGCACAACCTTGATAAGTGATGCCATGCCGGCGGCAGCTTCAAGGTGACCGAAATTGGTCTTTACAGAACCGATTAGAAGGGGAGTATCCCTTCTGTTTCTATTTTTTCCATTACTGTTTCCATTGGAGCTGCCATTGGGATCCCCGTGGGTGCTATGTATATCCTCTTCACCATCTCCAAAAACAGACCCCAGGGACTCAATCTCAATGGGATCGCCCAGGGAAGTGCCTGTACCATGGGCCTCAATGTAATCCATCTCATCCGGAGTAACACCCGCTGACTTGAGGGCTTTTTTAATTACAACCTGCTGGGCAGGTCCCGATGGAATGGTAAATCCTCCGGACGGGCCGTCCTGGTTCACGGCGGAACCACGGATCACTGCAAGTACCCGCTCCCTTTTCCAGTCAACATCTCCTATGCGTTTAAGTACCACAACGCCGCAACCTTCGCCCCGGACATAGCCGTCCGCACTGTCGTCAAATGTTTTGCAAAGGCCGTCGGGAGCAAGCATGCGAGCCTTGCAGAAGTTGATATTGGCTTCAGGTTTCAGGATAAGATTGACTCCCCCTGCCAGGGCAAGAGAGGATTCACCAAGGCGCAGACTCTGGCAGGCAAGGTGGATTGCCACAAGTGATGATGAACATGCCGTATCAAGTGCAAAGCTTGGCCCTGTGAGTCCCAGAATATATGAGATTCTTCCTGCGGCAGCTCCCAGGGTGCCCCCTGTTCCGGTATAGGCATCCACCCGGGTAGGGTCTCCTTCTCCAAAAAGCTTTATGCCGTAATCATAGGATGTGATTCCAATGAAAACACCGGCAGGAGAGCCGAGAAGGCTTGGAGGGGCAATGCGGGCGTTTTCCAGGGACTCCCAGGCAACTTCAAGAAGGAGCCTCTGTTGGGGATCCATTCGGGAGGTCTCCCTTGGTGATATGCCGAAAAAGAGGCTGTCAAAGCCGTCAATATGCCCAAGAAATCCACCTTTGTTAGAGTACATTTTACCAGGAACATCGGGATTCGGGTCATAATATGTACTGGCATCCCACCGTTGGGGCGGAACATCAACAATTCCGTTTCCACCCTTTTTGAGCAGATCCCAGTATTTGGAAAGATTGTCTGCACCGCCAGGAAAACGGCACCCCATGCCTATGATGGCTATGGGCTCTGTTTTTTCAGATTTAAGGGCATCATAACGCTTCTGCATCTTCTTAAGTGCAAGCAGCGCCTGTTTAATCGGAGAAAGTGTATTGGAATTGGAATTATTTTGGCTCATTTTATTCATTTTACTCTTTTTTTAGTTTTTATATGAAAGTCTACCTCACCCCCTGGCCCCCTCTCCATGACTGGAGAGGGGGAATAGTACCGACTTTCATGCTTCGTTGTGCTCGAAAGGGTATGGCCGTTATATGAAAGTCCCCGTGGTTTCAGTACTTTCATCACTTTGATTGTGGCGGTGATGCCGCATCCAACTTGCCATTACGAAAGTGCCCAAATCGTTTTTCTGATGCAAACAACTC
The DNA here is from genome assembly GCA_015231465.1 of Desulfamplus sp. Taxonomy (GTDB): domain Bacteria; phylum Desulfobacterota; class Desulfobacteria; order Desulfobacterales; family Desulfobacteraceae; genus Desulfamplus. The sequence goes on along the minus strand of JADGBO010000272.1, from coordinate 386 downwards.
AAGGCTTGTGCATCCACACAGGGCAAGCTGGGCAACATGCACTTTTCTGAAATTTCCGATAAAATCAAGTACTACCAGAAATTCTTTATTCGGGTCCAGACGGAGTCCCTCTGATTCATCATATCGGTTTCCCCGCCATGTAATCTGTTCATAATCAGTCTCATCATAGATTGCAAAATATTGAAACAGTGTCAGCCATCCTTCTCTAAAGGTGGACTTGATGTGATATTTATTTTCCAGGTGCTACAGGTTATTATATCCAGAACTCAGTAAGGAGGCTTTTTAGGAATTGTATAGTCTTAGATAATCAAATCAAGATGCCAGAATCGTGTTCTGGCAATATAAAACATCAATCATAAAAAATAAAAATGGGGTAAAATATGATG
>JADGBO010000271.1 GCA_015231465.1 Desulfamplus sp. | reverse complement strand
AAGAGGCCTGCCCTCTTTGAAAATGTAAAGTGGGAAATGAAGGTTGCGACTCTTGGGTTTGTGAATCAAGGCTTAAAATTATGGTATAGACTTAAGCATCTGACTTTATTCCAGATAATAGCCAGCAATGGCTATATAGTCCATACCTGGTACCTTCATGACAAAGGAGTCCTTGGGAAATACCTTTCCTTCAACTCCTGGTTTGGTCCATACATAGTCAACCCATCCTTGTCCCTCACCCCTTGCGATCGCCAGATATTCATTTACGAACATTTTACCGTTCTGATCAATCAGTCCTGAGAAATCTCCGCCATTGAGGGTTGGAATGACGGGATGAGCCACAACCGTACCGGTCATGGTAATCACAAAAACATAACTGTCTTTCCATACGAATGGACCATCTTTGTCCATTAGTGTGTCAAAGGAAGCATCAATGCCTTTTTCTTTTATGTAGGCAACCACTTCCTGTACCTTTTGTATGCACTCCTCCCGTGTGGCTGTTTCTCCGGCAATAAGGCTTTGAAGTCCCAACAGGACGCTTATGAAGAGTGTGAGGATAAAATTTTTTTTCATGGTGTTCTCCTTTTTACCCGTGAGTGATAACTTCTCATTTTTTATACCACATATGCCATCATCAACACCTGCCTGATTGCATATTTAGTGTTTAATAAGAGAACTTACCACTCTTGAGCTTTTTAATAAAAACAGTTTCTAATGCCCCCAAGTCTCGCAACTTCGGGGATGAATTGAAAAACGCCGACCCTTAAACAGGGTCCGTGAATTTTCAGATTAACACTGTTTATTATATATTTCCAGAACAAAAAAACCGGCTCAATGCATAACGGCTATATTAATATATCTCAAGAGTTGTAAGTTCACATTCTCCACACCATATATTGTGGCCATATATTGCATGACAATACTATCAGGAGTGGTCAGTTGGAGAACTTATCACTCACGAGATATATCATTATTCCTAAAGGTAAAGGGGCAAGCATTGCCCTTTTCCTTGAAAAAACTTGACAAAAAAAGTTGTCTTTGACTATCAATAGTGTGTACCTTGTTTCAGGTTTGATTACTGGAATTCTCAAGCTGCTTATGAACATTGCATCTAAATAAGGATTTTTAGGGTGACACGAAAAAAAATGCTGTTGATCGCTGTGATGGTTGTCCTGGGAGCCGCTATTCTTCTGGGGGCAGTTGCACCGAAACTGATTGCCTGGTCATCGACCCCTCAGTTCTGTAATTCCTGCCATGTCATGAACGACCAGTATGAAACCTGGTTCATGACCGGGGTACACCGGACCATTCAATGTATTGACTGCCATCTGCCCAATGACAATGCCGCCAACCATTTTCTGTGGAAAGGCATCGATGGTACCAGAGACCTGGTGTTCTTCCATACGGGAATTTACGAAGATCCCATCGAGATCACGGATCGTGGTAAGGGATTCATTCAGCAGAATTGTATTCGGTGTCATGAAGGAATTGTTTCCAGGATAGCCACCGACGACCAGGAGTGCTGGTCCTGTCATAGAAGAATTAACCACAAGGCTGCCATTTTCAATGCGGTTGTCAATTGATGCCGGCAAGCCGATTTTCCCAAGGAGTTCTGTTGCTATGGTAAAAAACGCTGTGATGATTTTAACGGGCCTGCTGGTGGTGTGCCTGTGGCTGGCAGGATGTGATTCCAAACCGGAAACATATCTGACTGTCCAGATCGATGAAAACGAATATGACCCTGAAAAATGGGGGGATGCTTACCCATTACACTATGAATCCTGGCTCAAAACCAAAGAGCCAAAACCGGTGGACAAAAGCCGGTACAAAAGGGGATGGGACACGGATAAAGTCGTTTATGATAAACTCAGTGAATTCCCGTTTCTCGGGGTGTTGTATAAAGGATGGGGATTTGGCATTGAATATAACGAACCCAGGGGGCATTTTTATGCAGTGACCGACCAGATCGAGATCGATTCGTCCAGGGTGGCATCCGGCGGGGTGTGCCTGGCCTGCAAAACCCCGTTTCACAGGGAAATGACCGAAACCCATGGCCTGGATTATCTGGGTAAGCCTTATCTGGAAGTGCTGGACATGCTTCCGGAAAAGCTGCGGGAACTGGGACCGGCCTGTTATGACTGTCATCTACCGGATCCAATGGAGCTGACATTTAAAAAAGCCCATCTGGAAAAAGGGCTGGAAATGATCGGAAAAAAAGATCCGTCCCGGCAGGAACTGCGGACTCTGGCCTGTGCCCAGTGCCATATTACCTATTCCGTGCCCAAGGACAAAAATAACAAGGTGGCTGGTGATGTCACCATGCCCTGGCGGAACGGCACATGGGGGGATATTTCCATTGAAGGCATCATTGATGTGCTTTTGACCGACAAGTTCCGGCTGGAATGGGTCCAGGAGATCACCGGTTTCAAGATGCCGTTCATCCGCCATCCGGAATTCGAGTTGTTCTCCCGGGGCAGCGTGCATTTTAAGGCCGGGGTGGCCTGTGCCGACTGCCACATGCCGTTTACCCGGTCAGGAAGCTACAAAATCTCGGACCATGATGTCACCAGCCCCTTGAAAGCTGACCTCAGGGCCTGTGCCCAGTGCCATACCCAGTCCAGAGAATGGCTGACGGATCAGATTTTCCATACCCAGGACCGGACAACCTCCCTGATTCTCAGGGCCGGTTACGGCACCGCCACCTGTGCACGGCTGTTTGAAACCCTGCACCAGGCCCAGGCAAAGGGTGCCGCCGTGGACAATACTGTGTACCAGGAAGCCAAGGAGCTTTACATGCAGGCATTTCTGCGCATCGTATTCATCAATGCGGAAAACTCGGTGGGGTTTCATAATGCAGCGGAAGCCGGCCGGGTACTCGGGGACTCCATTGCCTTTGCCGGCAAGAGCGAAGCCCTGCTGCGGCAGCTCCTGGCGGGAGCGGGCATGGACCCGGGTCTGGAAGTGGCCCTGGATCTGGGAGAGACACTGAAGAACCGGGGCCGGGCCAAACTGAATTTCAGGCCGGAACAGGAATTTACAGATCCCTTCGGTATCCAGGAACAGCTCCTGTCCGAAGAGGCCAAAGGCCTCTAATGGAGAATTTCATCTGACACATCCCGGCCATGTCCCCATAGAAAAATTAAGGAGATAAAAAATGCAAGTGATTAAGCTCACTGAAACCAATGAATTCAAACCGGGCGTTATGAACCGGTTCTTTCTGGTCGAAACATCAGAGCATTTCAAAATCATCAATTTCAATCTGGATGCAGGGGTGGTTTTTCCGGTCCACTCCCATGATCTGGACGGAGAACTGTCCATTCAGGTACTGGAGGGAAAAGGGTGGTTTCTTGGGGAAAATGATACAAAAATCCCTGCAGAGGAAGGGGATATTCTGATATCGGAGATCAGGGAACCCCATGGGGTCGAGGCGGATACGAAAATGAGAATCATTGTGACAATAGCACCGCCGATCTGATAATAGACCTGCTCACGACTTGTCACATCTGCAACGAAAACCGTGGCCCTGCGGCCCAGGGCCTGCACCTCTTTGGCGACGGCATACATTTTTTCTTTCTTGATATCGACAACAGCAATGTCCGTACCATCCTTTGCTAACCTTAAGGCAATGGCCCGACCAATTCCTTGACCGGCACCCGTGATCAGTGCAACTTTAGCTCTATTATTCATTTTTTATTTTCCTTTTTTATAGCCTTCCAGAAAAATATTTCAGCAAATCCATTCTTAAGGGCAGCCACAAGGGACTGCCACTACAGTACGATTGCCAATTTCATTATCTGGCTATATATTTACTTTATGTGCCAGGATTCCCATATCCTGCACAGCATGATCTATCCCCCTTTTATCTATGAAGAATCATTAAAAAATGAAGCTGCTGGACCCATTAAAAATCTCATGAAAATTCGGCATTATATGACCAAAGGTTAAATATAACCTATTTTTCTGGTTTTAAATCCCGCCGGTAAAAAACCCTTTACGGCCCGACACCCCCTGCCGGTAAAGAGAATGGCTATTAAAAGCCCAATAAAAAAGCCCCGGCACGTAAATTGAAGTGTATTATCTGTCTGTGAACAGTTCCATCACACCGGACGGAATAGATCATCCGTGAATCGTAAACCTTATTACACTTTCTGAAGCCAATCTCCATTTTCGGTAAAATCGAAAAAACCCAGGGAAAGGTTCCGAACTTGATTCTTATCTCAAGGTTGTACGTCATTATTATCTTTCAGATAAGCCGATTATTCACGGTACCAGGCTGTAAAAATCAGGGAGGTTGAAAATTGAAAAGCATACGCCATATTGTTGAGCCCCTTATCGGACTTCTTGTTCTGCTGGGCCTGGTTGGCGGGCTGACCTGGTATCTGCAGGAACCTCAGATAGAGTTCATTCAGGGTGAAGTTGACGCAACCC
>JADGBO010000270.1 GCA_015231465.1 Desulfamplus sp. | reverse complement strand
GGCAGGAACCTTCATGATGGGCAGCCCGGAAAATGAACATGAAAGATACAGTGATGAAACACAACACAGGGTAACTTTAACCAGAGATTTTTATATGCAGACCACCCCGGTAACCCAGGGTCAGTGGAAAAGAATCATGGGAAACAATCCATCATATTTTAAAGATGGCGGGTTGAACTGCCCTGTTGAGAATGTTTCCTGGGATGACTGCCAGGACTTTATCCGAAAATTGAACCGGCAGACCCAATCAGACCGGAAATATCGTCTTCCCACCGAGGCAGAGTGGGAGTATGCCTGCCGGGCAGGAACCACAACCCCGTACTATTTTGGTAATAACATTACCACAGATCAGGTGAACTATAAAGGCACCCATCCCTATGCAGACGGTAAAAAGGGAGTGTATCGAAAAAAGACAACCCCTGTGAAATCCTTTCCCTGCAATCAGTTTGGACTCTATGATATGCATGGTAATGTTTGGGAGTGGTGTCATGACTGGTATGGAGAGTATCCATCAGGAGAGGTGACGGATCCCGCAGGACCCGCTTCAGGCACTGTTCGGGTATTGCGGGGCGGTGCATGGGACATTGATGGAGAGTATTGCCGGTCAGCTTCCCGCAACTGGCTTTCCCCATCATTTCACTATACAAATTTTGGTTTGCGTCTGTCTGCATACCGAATGTAAAAAAACAGAGCGTACTGTTCACTAAGGAACAGCATTTAAAACAACAAATTTTATAACAGGAGAGAAAAACCATGTCTAAGATTGAAACAACACCGGATGGAATCACCGGCGAAGCAAGCCGCCGCAAACTTCACTTTTTTTGGATCGTGGATGATTCAGGTTCCATGAGCGGATCAAAAATTCAAAAAGTCAACTGGGCAATTCGGGACGTACTCCCGGAAATTGAAAAGATAGGGGATGAAAATCGCCTTGAGATCATGATGAGTGCCATAAAATTTGGTAATGATGCAAGCTGGCACGTTGGACCCGATCCTGTTGGCATCAATCAATTTAAATGGAAGGATATGTCCGGAAACAGCGGTTGCACAGCCACATCCAAGGCACTCAAGCTGTTGATTGATTCCCTGGATCATAACAAACTGGGAAAGAGAAACGTACCTCCCGTCTGCATTCTGCTGTCTGACGGCCACTGCACAGATTCGGAAAAAGATTATATGAACGCAATAAACACGCTGAACGATTCTAGTAAACTGCCCTGGGGAACCAAGGCTGTTCGTCTCTCCATAGGTATTGCGGAACAGGAAGGGGATTACAATAAGGAAGAGCTGGATATGTTCATCTCGCCATATTTAAGGACAGAGCAAAAAATAGAGACACTCCACGCAGACTCCCCCAGAAAACTGGTACAATTTATCAAAACAGCCAGTACTGCTGCCGTCAAGGCATCGTCAGATACTCCATCCAACACAAATCATTCCCAAAGCACTCCGCCTGTGAATCTCTCCAAAAGCAACCTCAACGATGCCGGGGTCTCTAATTTTCAGAATGTGACAGCCGAAGATGCCTGGGAGTTCTAAAAATGGATAATTTAAAAAAAAGGTCGGTTTTACGTTTGAACCATGGCGAGTGTCAAATCTTACTATGCTGCCGGACAGGAGCTAACCACAAAGAGCGGGATTTGCCGTGTCAGGATTCCTGCATGGCTTCCCAGCACTTTTATAAAGGTTATCCCTATACTCTGCTTGTTGTGGCCGATGGTCACGGAAATGCCCGCTACACCCGCAGCGAGGTGGGGGCACACCTTGCTGCCCAGGCTGTTCGTGAGGTCAGCGTTGATTTTGTCCATGCCATGGTTGATCTTATGGAAAAAGAGCCTGCAAGCTGGAAAAGGGATCCTGTTCGTCATTTTAAAGACCATTTCGGCAGGGCAGTTATTAAGATTTTCAGGGATAAGGTAGAAGATCATGCCTTTAAGGTAGAGGGTCATGCCTTTAAGGTAGAGGGTCATGCGTCTAAGAAATCTAAAAAAAAAGAAGCTTCGGAATCTGGTAAGGAAGAGCTGCATACCGATTCCCGGAAATCCATAGACCGTTATGGGACCACTGTGACAATGGCCCTTTTATTTGAGAATCTGCTCTTTCTCGGGGGAGTAGGGGACAGTGCCGTTTATACGGTGGAACAGAAAAGTGCAAAATTGAACGTAAAGGAGAATATACCCGAAGAGAAAAAAGATATATCCGATATATCCACTCCAAGCCTGATTAATTTAAATGCACGCTATTCATGGAAAACAGCAGTTAAAACTCTATCGAAAACCGAGCAAACTGATGTCAAGACCCTGAACCGATCCCCAGGCATCAGTGATGTGGTAATGATCCTGGCAACCACCGATGGTATGCCCGATTCCCTGAAAGATCCCTCCGGGAGCATTGAAGATATCTGCAAAAAAAGTCTGGTTCATGGTTTGGACTGGCTGGAGGAGATTCTTCCCGGGCAGCTTGATGAATGGAGCAACAATGGCGTAGGGGATGATATGGGTGTGATTGTCTGTTTTCCCCGTTATAAAAAGTATATCTCCCAGGATAAAAAGAACGAGGCTGTGCAGGAAGAGATGTTCTCCCAGGATAAAAAGGACGAGGCTGTGCAGGAAGATATGTTCTCCCAGGATAAAAAGGACGAGGCGGTTCAGGAAGATATGTTCTCCCAGGATAAAAAGAACGAGGCAGTTCAGGAAGAGATGTGTGAGCCTGGCAGTGACTCTTCCTCCGATGGTGGATATTCATACAGTGAATTTGCAGCAGATGATGTCCATCGGGCAGATAAAGCCGGGTCAGGAGATATAAATTCTGAAAAGAGCAAAATCGAAATGGCAGATAGAGATGATGTGTCTATAAGTCATAAAAAGAATAAAACTGCAACGATAGATAGGGCTGATCTATCTACAATTCCATCTCAGACAGATAAGGACAGGGAGGAGATATGACAACTGAATTTATTGGAAATAACGGCAGCAGATATGGGTTGATAAAGGAGCTGGGAAGCGGAGGGCAGGGATATGTCTATAAAGTGAAATGTCTAAACAGCGGCATCGAGCGTGCCCTGAAGTGGTACCATTCAACCACCTCAACCCAGGAACAGAAGGAGCGTCTGAATAAGCTGATTCAGGAGGGTACTCCGGTGAGCGGTGTTGACGGCATTGAGTTTATCTGGCCCCTGGAGCTTGTCACCCATCCGGATTCGCCTGGTTTTGGATATGTGATGCCCCTGATAGATACCAGGCAGTACGTTGAACTCAATTCCATAATCATCGGGAAAAAAAAACAGCCTTCCCAGAAAAAACTTTGCCGGTTGAGCAGCCTGCTATGCGTGGCAATGGAGAGTGTCCATCAAAAAGGCATGGCATATTGCGACATAAATCTCGGCAATATCATGTTCGATCCTGATAACGCAAAAATGATAATCTGTGATAATGACAATGTCGTTGTCAATAATGCCGATGTGGCAATTCTCGGAGTTCTGGAATTTATGGCACCCGAGGTTGCATTAAATGAGAGCCTGCCCAATGCCCAGTCCGATCTCTACTCCATTGCAATCCTTCTCTATCAGTTGTGGATGTGGGAACATCCGATGGATGGCAAAATAACCTTTGAGAAAGCAGTTTGCTGGGACATACCTTCAAAATTAAAGCGTTTTGCCAGGGAACCTCTTTTTGTACATCATCCAACTGATAATAGTAACTCAGCCCAGGGAATACCCATGCTTGAATTGAGTTTGAAGCGGTGGGGAATCTGCCCTCCGGTGCTGAAACAGGCATTTACCAAAGTATTTACGGAAGGCATCAAGAACAAGGAGAAAAGATTGAGGCTCTCTGACTGGCAGCGGATATTTCTGGAATTGGAATCTGATGCCGTGACATGCCCATGTGGTGCAGGCAACCTTATTGATATCTCATCTTCTGTTAGAACCTGTTTCCACTGCCGCAGTTCCCTTGAGCCTGTGTTGATATTGAACAGCAAATTTCCAGGCGGGACTTCCCATCTTGTGGTTCATACCAATGGGGAACTTCGCCGCCACCATGTGGAATATAGCCCTTCCAACCGCGAAGCATTGGATGTAATTGGTATAATCAAGGAGCATCCCCAAAAAAAAGGGGTTCACGGGATTGGAAATAATTCCAGGGATACATGGTATTATCAACACAACGGGCAGACGTTTCCCATTGAACCGGGCCAGGCCCGTCCCCTTATTCCAGGGGCAACCATCAAGATCGGGCAAAGCACCCTCACAGTTGATTGCCTCCCAGAATGAGGTGCAACATAAAATAAAACCCTTAAAAATCCATGAGTAAGGGAAAAAGTTTGGAGAAATTTAACTTCCTTTGATGGGGCAACTTTGCTCTTTTGTTCATTGACGACAAGCTTTAACTTATTTTCTATGAAGCTTCTAACGCTTTGCATTACTCGTTCTGCTGCTTTCATAGTGAAAACGA
>JADGBO010000026.1:18678-21279 GCA_015231465.1 Desulfamplus sp. | reverse complement strand
TCAGCTTTCATGTTTCGTTGTGGCAGATGAGTCTGCCATTTATCCAGAAAAGGAGCCGTCATGCCTATTTACATCTTTGAGAACCATTACCCTCACATTGCAACATCTGCCTATGTGGCCCCTACGGCAACCATAATTGGAAATGTTACCCTGGGTGATAACTCCTCTGTATGGTTCAACTGCGTCATAAGGGGAGATTGTGATGCCATTGTTATCGGTGAAAACACAAATATTCAGGATCTGACCATGTGCCACGAAGATTATAACAGACCCCTGCACATAGGAAACGGAGTCACCATAGGACACCGATGTGTCATTCATGGCTGCGATATTGAAGACAACTGCCTTATAGGCATGGGATCAATCGTCATGAACGGGGCACGTATCGGAAGGGGTTCCATTGTCGCTGCCGGTTCCGTGATTCTCGAAAACACAGAGATTCCGCCCTTCTCCCTTGTTGCCGGAGTTCCTGGAAAGATCAAACGCCAGTTTGATGAGAGTGTGCTGGAGCTTATCAAACTGCCCTCGGACGATTATCTGAAAAGGGGTATGGATTATGGTTCTGATAAGTTTAAAAATTTCAGATTGTAGAAAGAGGGAACCTTCATATCAGATTGTAGAAAGAGGCATCCTTCATATCAGATTAAATATTCTGACCTGGGGTGTCTGCGAAACCAATTTGATGCCCAAGTCTGCGAAACCAATTTGATGCCCAAATCTACGGAACCAATTTGATGCCCAAATCGTGATGATGTAGAGACGCAATGCATTGCGTCTCTACCGTTGATGGTGAAAAAATGAGCAACCAAAAATGGCAGATTTTGACCCCCAAATTCTGACCAATAAACATTATGACAAATAAAAAATTATCCATTCGTGAAACGTTCCAGCAGAGGGAGAAGAATTTTCTTTCCCGGCATGCATGTGCAAGCATGGACTCGGGTCCCAGGTTCCGCCGGGAAGAGAGTTGCAGTATCAGAACGCCTTTCCAGTTAGATAGAGACCGCATAGTCTATTCCAATGCATTTAGAAGGCTCAAGCATAAAACCCAGGTGTTTTTGTCTCCCCTGGGGGATCACTACAGAACAAGACTGACACACACCCTGGAAGTTGCCGAAACGGCCAGAAACATTGCAAGGGCATTATATATGAACGAAGATTTGACCGAGGCAATAGCCCTGGGTCATGATCTGGGACACACCCCTTTCGGCCATGGCGGGGAGACAGCTCTCAAGGAGATACACTCCCCCCGTTTTGCCCACAATGAACAGAGCCTCAGGGTGGTTGACAGACTTGAAAAAAGAGGTGACGGATTGAATCTCACCCGCCAGGTAAGGGACGGAATATTGAAGCACTCAAAGGGTTTTGGAGATATAATGCCTTCCACCCCGGGGACCACAGCTATAACGGTGGAGGGTAAGATTGTCAGAATTGCAGATATTATTGCCTATCTGAACCATGACCTTGATGATGCCCTTAGAAGCCGGGTAATTTCTGATGATGAGATTCCGGATATATGCAAAAAAGATCTCGGCCGGACCCATTCCGAGAGGGCCGGGACCATGATGGAGGAGGTGATTGGCAACAGCGGAGAACGTGACGGCAAGTTTATTCTCTTTATGGGGGATAGGGCATTGTCAGCCATGACAATCCTTAGACAGTTCCTCTACAACAATGTTTACAGGGCTCCTTCGGTGCATCAGGAGTTTGTCAAAGCCAAAAAGGTTCTTATTGAGCTGTACGGTTATTTCATGGAAAATGTTGACATGCTTCAGGCAGAGCTTGAGAAGATGGAGATGGCTCCCTGGGAACCGTCCCGAACTCCCCTTAAGCGTTCGGTGTGCGACTTGATCGCCAGCATGACGGATCGTTATGCCCTGGAAATTTACACCAGAATATTTTTTCCAAGATCCAGGGTGTAGGTTCCTGTAACTTTACACCATTTTTCATCTTCCGGAGTGCATGTTTCATCTTCCGGAATGCATGTTTCATCTTCCGGAGTGCATGAATGGCAGTGATGACGGTTTACCATAAAAATACCGTATCATTTTCATGACCGGAGGCAGCCGGACTTTCAGGAAGACGGCAGCACCCGCCCCATTGAAAACATAACCCCCACAAAACCCATGACGGCAAAGAGCATCATTGCACTCTGCATGCTCTGTACAAAGAGCCATGCTGTTTCCGTACCCACGGATTGATGTCCCATGTGATGGACAATCAACACCGACGATATGGTCATGCTGGTGAGCATGCCAAGGGTACGCATGGTGGCGGCAAGGCTTGAGGCCTGTCCATAGGCATTGACAGGCATACTGTTCATGATGACCGTTATATTTGGAGAGGAGAATAAACCGTATCCAATACCCATTAGAATAAAAATCATAATAATAAACGGGATGGAGGTAGCTTCATTGACGGATGTCGCACAGATAAGTCCGGCTGTACAGATTGCCATGCCAAAGGTGGCAATACGTCCCGGATAGATTCTGTCGGCAAGTCTTCCTGCAACCGGAGATAGAATACACTGTACCAGGGTCTGGATAATAAGAAGCATGCCTGCTGTTTTGGGTGAAAAACCCCTTACCCCCTGGAGATATA
>JADGBO010000026.1:16340-18579 GCA_015231465.1 Desulfamplus sp. | reverse complement strand
ACGTCCCGGATAGATTCTGTCGGCAAGTCTTCCTGCAACCGGAGATAGAATACACTGTACCAGGGTCTGGATAATAAGAAGCATGCCTGCTGTTTTGGGTGAAAAACCCCTTACCCCCTGGAGATATAGACTGAAAAAAAATATAACACCAAAACTTGCGGCATAATTGATGAATGTTGCCAGAAAGGTGAATCCCACTATTCTGTTTTTTACGATCATCTTAACATTAAGAAGGGGAAAGGGGACAGTCAGCTCAAAACCTATAAAAAACACAACTCCCACAGCACCGGCCATGGTCATGTAAGGAGCCTGGGGAAATATATCGGCTCCTGTTATGCCTGCAATCAAAAGGCCAAGGGATATCATGTAGATGATACTCCCCTGGCAGTCAATCCTCTGCCCCTCCTCACCCCGCCACTCCCCTTTAAGCTTTGCCATGCTCAGTACCAGGGCTGCCAGGGCTGCCGTTCCGGTCACTGCAAAAAGGGTTCTCCAACCGGCATATGATACAATAATTCCTCCAAGTGCCGGACCCGCAGACAATCCTGCATAAACAGCCGCAACAATAATTCCCATGCTCCTGCCCCTTTTTTCAGGAGGTACCACCGACGAGAGTATGGCAAAGCTTGTGGTGGCAATGAGAGAGACCGATAGACCCTGGAAAAATCGGAGTATGAGAAATATCTCCATGGAGCCGGACATTCCGAGAAGAAGTGTGGTAATGACAAACCCGGAAAGGCCGGTATGAAATATTCTCTTGCGTCCGATTATGTCTGCTGCCTGACCAGCAGGCATAAGAAGCAGGGTGACTCCAAGCATATAGAGCATCTCGGCAAGACCGAGCTGAAAAGCACTGGCTGAAAAGTGCCGGCCTATGGTGGGAAGTGCCACACCAACACCCGACATCATGAAGGGTGCTATGAACTGGACTATACATACCACCGTTGTCGTCATGGCAACACTCACATAAAGAGTGCCCTCTTCTGTGCTGCAGTCTCTGTTTTTTTCCATTCAAATAACCTTTATCACTTCGATTGTGGCGGTAATGCCGCCATGTTGGTTATTCAGAGTGTTCCCTTAGGGCCAGGAGTGGGGTGTCAAAAGCATCCACCCACTGCTCCAGAAGAAGCTTTTTGTCGTTGTCCATTACATCTTCCAGGGCCTTTGCCGCCGTGTAAATCTCCCTTCCCACATTGAGCAGCCTCAAATTAAAAATTTTTAAAATATAGATGCCAATTTTTCCATAAAAATGAGTCATCTCAGCAACATGCTAATCCACCAGAACCAGATATGGCTGTCCAGTATTATCATTTCAGGCACTCCCATTCTTTTTCAGCGACGACTGGCACAATTAAATCACCTATTGTTTTCCCCTTACAGTTCATTTTATTTGGGAACCAGGGAGCATCAAAGTGTCGAAGCCGGCCAGGCAGAGCTTTTTTCCATGGCTTGCCGCAAGCACCATACCCTGGCTGGTCTCACCCATGAGGGTGGCAGGTTTCAGATTTGCCACAACCGCGACCTGCCGCCCCACAAGCTCATCAGGATCATAGCTGCCTGCAATGCCTGCAATGATCTGCCTGGGTGCCTCTTCTCCGAGATCAACCTTGAGTTTTAAAAGTTTTTTGGATTTTTTGATCTTTTCAGCAGACAGGACAGTGCCGGCCCTTAGATCAATGGCAGCAAAGTGATCAATGGTTATTTCCGGTTTAAGGGGTTGGATGTCCTTCTTTTCCCCATTTGCAGGGGATTTTTCCTCCAGGGGTCCGATGGATTGTTTCTTTGGGTCCTCCCGGATTTCTTTTTGTGCCAGGGTCTCCATGGACTGTTTTTTTGAGGCATCTCCGATTTCAACCCTTGGAAACAGCCGAGGTGGGGTTTCAATTTTAATCCCAGGCTCCATAAGTCCCCAGGGCAATATCTCCTTGATGTATGGAAACTCCCTGTCCCCGGGATGCTGCACTTTTAGTATCTGTTGCATTACAAGGGATGTGCCGGGAATCACAGGATATAGAAGAGATGCCACCACCCTGAGACCCTCCACAAGATTGTATATGATTGAGGCAAGCTCATCACGCCTTGTCTCATCCTTTGCAGCCACCCAGGGAGCGTTGGTGTCAATGTATCTGTTCAGGGTTCCGATGAAATCCCATATGGTTATAAGCCCCTTGTGGAACTCGTTTCCATCCATGGCCCGGACAAATTCCCGGATGGTCTCCTCTGCCCTGGATTGAAGGGA
>JADGBO010000026.1:11474-16240 GCA_015231465.1 Desulfamplus sp. | reverse complement strand
TGGTGTCAATGTATCTGTTCAGGGTTCCGATGAAATCCCATATGGTTATAAGCCCCTTGTGGAACTCGTTTCCATCCATGGCCCGGACAAATTCCCGGATGGTCTCCTCTGCCCTGGATTGAAGGGAGATGCCCTTATCCTTTTCCACACTCTCAACAGATTCCGGAAGGATGCCCTTGAAGTAACGGTGGTTCATGGCAAGAACCCTGGAGAAGACATTGCCGAGGTCGTTGGCAAGGTCAGAATTTATCCGCTGTACCATTGCCTCCTCGGTGAAGTTGGCATCCAGCCCAAAAACCATCTCCCGCATTAGAAAGTAACGAAAAGGATCCACGCCGTAGGTCTCTATAATATCTATGGGGTCTGTAACATTACCTACTGATTTGGACATCTTACCACCCCCCACATTCCAGAAGCCGTGTACATTGAGATGCCTGTATGTATCAATGCCGGCAGCCTTGAGCATTGTGGGCCAGTAGATGCCGTGGGGTTTTATAATATCTTTTGCCACAAAATGCTGGGCTCCGGGCCAGAATTTTGTAAATTTATCTCCATGGGGAAAGCCCAGGGCTGAAATATAGTTGGTGAGTGCATCAAACCAGACATAGGTTACGTAATCCTTGTCAAAGGGGAGTGTGATGCCCCAGGTCAGGCGTGATTTAGGTCTTGATATGCAAAGATCCTCAAGGGGTTCCCTGAGAAAAGAGATAATTTCATTGCGATAACGCTCGGGCCTTATAAAATCAGGATTCTCTTTTATGTGATCAATGAGCCACTGCTGATATTTTGACATGGCAAAAAAGTAGTTGGCCTCTTTTATCAGCCTGGGCTCTGTGCCATGATCCGGGCATTTGCCCTCCACAAGCTCCCTCTCCTGGTAGAATCGTTCACAGCCAAAGCAGTAAATACCTTCATATTCACTGAAATAGATATCTCCTGAATCGTGGATTTTGTCGAGAAGATATTGCACCACTTTTATATGATCCGGATTGGTGGTTCTTATGAAGTCGCTGTTGCTTATGTTCAAACGGGGCAAAATATCCTTGAAGAGCCTGCTGATTTCATCGGTATATACCTCCGGGGTTTTGTTCTTTTTTGATGCCGCCTCCACAATCTTATCGCCATGTTCATCGGTACCGGTAAGGAAATAGGTGTTGTTGCCGCACATTCTGCTGTAGCGGGCTGCCACATCCACGGATATTGTTGTATAGGCGTGTCCCAGATGGGGTTTGGCGTTCACGTAGTATATGGGAGTTGAGTAAAAAATATTTCTATTTTCATGTTTGTTGAAGGTCATTGGTAATTCCATTTTTTTTAATTAATTGTCGTGTCTCTTTTTGATTTCAAGCTCTGTTCCGTCATCAAGTTTAACGGCAACGCTTCCTTTAAGGACATTTTGGCGAATGACTTTGCCGCTTCCCCTGGGTGTGTCAATCTGCCTGCCTGGTTTCGGCAAAATGGTTTTAAGAGTTCTGTAAGTGTCGTTCTCAAAGGTGAGGCAGCACATTAAGCGACCACAAAGTCCTGATATTTTTGTCGGATTGAGGGAGAGGCCCTGCTCCTTTGCCATCTTGATGGATACGGGATCAAAATTGTTCATGAAAAGGGAGCAGCATATCTCCCTGCCGCATCTGCCTATGCCTCCGCACTGTTTGGATTGGTTCCGTATGCCCACCTGTCTCATCTCAATGCGGATTCGATACTCCCTCACCAGCATCTTGACAAGTTCCCGGAAATCGACCCTGCCGTCCGCTGTGTAGAAAAATGTAAGTTTTCCTGCATCAAAGGTACTTTCCACGGAAAATAGATTCATTTTAAGATCAAGTTGGGCAATGCAGTCAAGGCAAAAATCATGGGCTTTCTGTTCAAGCCTGCGATTCTCTTCCCTTTTTTTGAAATCTTCTTCGGTGGCAATTCGAAAAATATGTTTAAGATCTTTTTTCTTTTCATGATCGTCATATGGTGCAGGTGGTATAGTTACAACACCGAGGCCCAGGCCCTGCTCGGTTTCCACAATTACATGGTCACCAATTTTCAAGACAAAGGCACCGCTGTCAAAATCATATATTTTCCCGGCAGGTTTAAATCGCACTCCTGCAACTTTGGTCATGGAACACTCCTCCTGCGAATGAGTAAAAGAGACAAGAAAAAATTTTCAAGTATAAGCCTTACAGAAGCATTACTCCGGAGTCTTTTTTCCGCGGTATGAACCGCATCAAGGGATTTCAGGGGAAAATGGCCTGGAAGCACATGAACAAGGTAGTTGATGCACTCTTGAAAGTCCGTATTCACCATAAATTTTTCCGTATGTTCATGGATGATTTCACCTTTAGAATAACATTCCACCCTTTCATATTCAATGTTTCCGGAGGATGATTCCATGGATGTCTGTTCAGCATCCGTAAAATCATTCAATACCTTTACAATTGCCATATCCCGGAACCACAGTTTAATCAGCAGCAAAGAGTCGCCAAGCAATTCCTCCTCTTCCTTTGAGAGTTTTTCAGCCATCATCATGGCATGGCCAAGGGCGTTTGTGGGAGGTGTGCCGGGTTTCAAAATATTAAAAATCCATGACAAGAGCCAGTGCCGTCGCCTTATCCAGTCAACCTGAATATCATCCCTTAGATTTAAAAGCATCATGGCCCTTTTCATGTTGCCGGAGGAACTCCTTGCAGCTATGAGAGCCTGGTCAGGGTCCGCCGAGTATTTCTGTACAAGCTTGAGGCTTATGTGGGAAGAGGATACAGGTTTGAAATGGATGTGTCTACATCTTGATATAATTGTGGGAAGAAGTTCTGTAAGGTCAGGTGCGGTGAGGAGAAAAAATGTTCTGTCCGGGGGTTCCTCCAGAGATTTCAAAAGGGAATTTGCCGCCTCCTGATTCATGGTGTGAGCCTGGTGTATCATTACCATCCTCATCCTGGCCTCATGGGGCTTTGCAGAAATGGAGCCGGAAAGTTCCCTGATCCTGTCTATTTTAATAATCTGTTTTTCCGGATAAATATTAATTATGTCGGGGTGCATTTCTGCATCAATTTTAAGGCATGATCTGCATCTATTGCATGGAGAGCCGTCAATGGAAGCCTCCCTGTCAAGGCAGTCGAGGCTTTTTGCAAGGAGAAGAGCCGCTTCTCTCCTGCCTGAACCCTCGTTGCCTGTAAAGAGGAGAGCATTGGGAACCCTTGAGTACTGCATCATAGTTGTTACTTCATCCATGCCCCTCTCCTGGGATGGTTTAGACTTTGTTAAAAAAACTTTCAAAAAGCTGGAAAATTATAGACTTCCAGAAAAATATTTTATCAATAACCAATTTAATTATCTGGAAAGCAGCCACAGGGGGCTGCCCCTACATTACGATAACCAATTCAATTATCTGGAAAGCAGCCACAGGGGGCTGCCCCTGCACTACGATAACCAATTTAATTATCTGGAAAGCAGCCACAGGGGGCTGCCCCTACAAAAGTAGAATAGCTTATTATTTCAATAATCCACCCTCTCCTTAAGTTCCTTTCCACATTTGAAAAACGGGAGTTTTTTGGGGGGGATGGTAACTTTCTGACCTGTCTTAGGATTTCTTCCTGTATAGCTTTGATACTCTTTTATGAAAAAACTGCAAAGCCCTCTGATTTCAATACGTTCTCCATCTTTGAGTGCCTGGGTCAGTGAGTCGAAGAAAGTATGAACAACTTCTGCGGCCTCGTTTTTTGTCAATCCCGATTTTCTTCTCAGTTCCGAAATCAGTTCCAGTTTGTTCATAAATCCTCTTTGTTAATAATTGATGGTGCTTATTTGTCATAAAATTTAGGCACAGAAAACCACGGGATTTGCCCTGTGGCAGGAAAGGATGCCAAATATCTTTCTGGAAGTCCATAATTTGCAAGACCGTCTTATTAACGAAATTCTAACAGTAAGTCAAGGGGTTATGAGAGGATGGGAGGGACTTTTTCAAGATCATCCTCGTCAATCTCCACTGCTGCATACTGTCCCAGGGCTTCAATGCGTATAATCACCCTTCCCGTTCCCTTGTATTTCATAAATTCTCCCCTGGCCCCTGCCATGGGGCCGTTGATAACCATGACCGGTTCTCCCTGTTTCAGTGCCGGGCCGGTATTGCCGGTAAAAACGTCCATGCCGCTGCCGGTGATTATTTTCAGTGATTCGATGTGGGTTTCGGGAACAGGAACGGGCCCCTGGGGTCCCCCAAGGAGTCTCACTGCACCCACGGTTTTAAGTACTTGAAGCTGTTCTCTGGGATCAAGTGATATTTTGACAAAGATATAGCCTGGAAAGAGGGGGACATTTATCATTTTGTGCCTGTCCCTGCGTTTGCTTTTGACCTTTATTTTGGGAAGAAATATTTCAATGGACTTTTTTTCCACAATATCCGTCACTACATTTTCAAATCGGCTTCTTGTCAAAAGGGCATACCAATTTTTTTCTAAAATCATTATTGATCCTTCATTAATCAATGAAACTCTCCAATTCCATGGAGGTTTACAGTGAACGACAAATTTCGGTCATGGGGCGTATCCGAATAGGAGATGCCCAGGGACCAGCATGGCCTGCTGTAATATAATCCGGTGAGGGACTCTATGGTTCTGCCGGTTGCAAGATTCTGCTCAAAAAGGGTAAATGCCTTGATCTCACGGGTTATATTTGCGTCCAATCCTGTGCGGATGGATTCGGAAAGGTTTCTCTGGTATCCGTAACGGGTATAAAATCTGTCACCCCTTGGAGTCATGAGTGTGAGATTGGCATTGAAA
>JADGBO010000026.1:6846-11376 GCA_015231465.1 Desulfamplus sp. | reverse complement strand
AGAGTTGAATATGTTGTCATGGGGGGACCACTCCAGGTCACTCTTAATTGCCATGAACGGATAGGGGGATATTTCAATTTCCGCTGAAATATCTGAAAATTTTCTATTTTCATGGGTCCAGGGTTCCTTGTCAAGTTCATTCTTCCGGTTAAGTTCATGCTCCAGAACAAGTTCATGTTCCAGGCCAGGTTCATACTTCCGGTCAAGTTCATACTCCCGGTCAAGTTCATACTCCTGGGTCAGTTTTATCCATGCAAATTCCCTGTAAACCGGTGGTGCAGGGGCAGAACTGTTTTTTGTAGCCGGTGTGGAGCGGGAGGTGAAGCGGTTGGTCAATGTCCAGGAGATTTTGTTTTCTCTGTCAATGAAATCCAGGGAGTCAAACCTGGGAGTATCTTCCTGGTTCACATCCGGGATAAAGGTGTATTGAATTTTGGGTATGATCTCATGTTTTATCCTGTCGGCAAAGGTGTTTTCCGTTGAAACTATTTTTGAAAGCCTGGTTGACAATGATATATTCATCTCAACCATCTCCCTGTGGCTGAATCCCCGGGATGAGCCGGAGCCGTCAATGTCCCAAATTTCCTCCCCCTCCTGATAATCAAGATCAGCGGCAGGGGCTTCATCGTAAAGAGTGTCGGAGTAACAGGAACTATTGGGGTCAGCACCATAAAGAGTTTCGGAGTAACAGGAACTATTTGGGTCCGCACCATAAAGAGTGTTGTCGTAACAGGAACTATTTGGGTCAGCATACCAGGATGTCTGCCGAAATCCCAGGGAGGGTTCCAGGAAAAAGTTTCTGCCTTGAACCGGCATGTATATTTTGGAGAGTATGTCCATGCGATGACCCGTTGCCAGGCTCTTTTCCCAGGGAAACTCCCGGACAGGATTGTAATAGCCGTCAATCCCGTCTCCGTGGGTGGAGATAATATTTAAACCATCCCGGACCCGGGTGTCCCTGCGGTGGAAAAGATTGTATTCGGAGTCAATTTTAAAATAGACGGGATTAAAAGAGACAGGCTTAAAGGATACGGGGCTATGAGAGACAGGCTTAAAGGATACGGGGTTATGAGAGACAGGCTTAAAGGATACGGGGTTATGAGAGGCGGGAAGGTTGTCAACGGCCCGGGAATTTACCTTTTCCAGCACTGGAATCTGTCCAATTTTTTTTTTCAAAGTACTAAACTTTATTGAAGGCACCCTTTGCAGGGTTGTGTCGGGCATATCCATCTGCCTGGCAATGACATCGTCAAACCAGTGAAACCCAATATCCATGGAAGATCCTGCCAACGAACCGTCATCGTACCAGGTTCTGCGGATATTTAAACTGTTTTTCCGGGTGGGATCATCATACTCGTCAATGTCCCTGCCAAAGGTCTCCCTGAACGTGTCCCGGGTCCGGTCGTAGCCGGTGAATCCTCCCTTGAATTCATGGAGATAGTCAGGATCGCTGACATAGTCTATATCAGCGGCGGCTCGCCATGTGCCTCCCATCAGATAATCCGCCTTCATTCTGAGCCAGTAGCGGTCACGGTTCTCCCTCCGGGGTGTTGACGATATTTTGAAATTACTGGTTTCAGGGGTTCCGTCATCTATCTCTTTGTCATGGAGATAGTCCAGCATTACTGTGCCCCGGCTTTCGTTGTCCATCACATACCGGAACTCCACCCCGGATTTTGTTCCCCTTTTTTCCATGTAATCCGCATATAATGTGGCATCTGTATTTCTTGATATGGCCACAAACAGGGGTTGTTCCAACTGAAACCCCTTTCTGTCGGAAGATGAGAATCTTGGGGTCAGAAGGCCGGTCTGACGTGTGGTCTTAGCCGGAAAGGCAGCAAAGGGAATGTACATGACCGGAATTCCTCCTGCCTGGAATGTGGCGTTTTTTGCAAAGCCATAACCATCCACGGTAACCTGGATGTCACTTGCCGAAACCTTCCAGTCGGGGTTGTCTCCTCCGCAGGTAGTAACGGATGCCTGTTTTGCCCTGTAAGTTGCCCTGCCGCTCTTTTCGATGGTCTTTCCCCGGATTTGAAAACTGTTTTCCTGGATAAAGACAACTCCATTATATATTGTTCCGGTTTCATCCCTTAAATTCATGTGAAGGGAATCGCAGGTGATGGTATCTGTGACAGTATCTGTGACAGTATCTGTGACAGTATCTATGACAGTATCTGTGACAGTATCCTGCCTGGATGTGAGAATTACTTCGCCCGATGCAATGATATTGGCGGTTATATTGGAAAATTCAACATAATCGGCCCGCAGTGTTATATTATCACCTTGTACAACCACGTTTTCCCCGGCGATATAAAGCTGATTTTCATGGTCATAGCTGAGTCTCATGGCTGAAATGTGCCAGGATTTTCCAGGTTCCGTCCTCTTGGGAAATATTTCCGAAAATGGAGATGCAGTGTCCGGGACACAAAGATGGATGGAAAGGGCGAGGATGACAGTTATCATTATGGCAGTTGTCATTGCGGCTGCCTGGCAACCGGAGAAGAGACGGCGGATAAGGCAACATATCATATATGCAGGTTCTGGGCATTGCATGGGTACTGATTACCTTGTTGTTTCAATTTACTGTTTTGCATCGGCTTTAAATTGCTGTATAAAGCCATTTTACAGTTCAGTTGTCAAGTTATCCCAGAAACAATAAGGAAAACCAAAGGATGTTTATAACCCTGGAAGGGATTGAGGGTTCCGGCAAGACAACCCAGATGCCTATAATTGTACAATTTTTAAAATCAAAGGGCCATGAGGTCGTAATGACAAGGGAGCCGGGGGCCACTGAAATCGGACAAAAGATCAGATCCATTCTCCTTGACCCTGAAAACAGCACTATATCTCCGCTGTGTGAGCTTCTTCTCTATGCTGCGGACAGGGCCCAGCACCTTGACCATATTGTTCTTCCATCCTTGGAAGCAGGGAAGACTGTATTGTGTGACAGGTTTGCGGATGCCACCACCGTCTATCAGGGTGCTGCCAGGGGTATTGATCCGCTACTGATAAAAGATATTCATGCCGTTGTACCCGGAAATCTGAAACCCCATCTCACCTTTTTGTTTGATCTTGATCCGAAAACAGGACTTGCCCGCACCTTCGATGCCCTTGCACATGGTGAAAGGGGGCATAAGGAGTCCCGCTTTGAAAGGGAGTCCCTGGATTTTCACCATCGGGTACGCCAGGGATACCTTGCCCTGGCCCGGCAGGAGAGGGATCGGTTTGTGGTGGTGGATGCATCCCTTTCCAGGGACGAGATTTCAGGAAATATAATTGCAGAGCTTGAAAAATTTTTGTTTATCCAGCATCTCTGATAACGGCCATGCCCTGACGGACACAAAGAAATATAAATAATTTGGCATCCTTCATTTATCAGTTTACACTTTTCCGGAGAGTATGCTTATTTTTCGGGATATGTTCTAAAAAGTGTAAAGTAATTTTGGGGGCATATGAAGGATGCCAATAATTTTAAGGAATAGATATGACTTACTCCATACTTGATGCCATAGGAAATACCCCGCTGATTGAAATCCGTCGTCTCAATCCCGTGAAAGGGGTGAGAATCCTTGCCAAACTTGAATATCTCAATCCAGGAGGTTCGGTTAAGGACCGGGCGGCCCTCTTCATGATCGAGCAGGCTGAAAAGAGCAAAGAGCTGACAAAGGATAAGATAGTTGTGGAGGCCACCAGCGGAAATACAGGCATCGGCCTTGCCATGATCTGTTCCGTAAAGGGATATAACCTGCTTCTCACCATGTCCGAATCTGCCAGTGAAGAGCGTAAGATGATCCTCAGGGCAAGAGGGGCCCAAATCCTTTTGACTCCAGGCCACAGGGGATCGGACGGAGCCATCGAAGAGGCTTACAGACTGGGTCGGGAAAATCCTGAAAAGTATTTTCTCACCGATCAATACAACAACGAGGCAAACTGGAAGGCCCATTATCATACCACCGCGGTGGAGATATGGCAGCAAACCAGGGGAACGGTGGATGCGGTGGTGGCCACCATGGGCACCAGCGGAACCCTTATGGGACTGTCACGGCGTCTGAAGGAGTTCAATCCCGGGATCCGCATTGTGGGAGCGGAGCCGTTTCTGGGCCATGGCATCCAGGGGCTCAAGAACATGAAGGAGTCCTACAGGCCGGACATCTTTGACAAAAGTCGCCTTGATGAAAAGGTTAATGTTGAAGACGATCTGGCCTTTGCCACGGCAAGGGACCTTGCCCGGAGGGAGGGGCTTTTTGTGGGCATGAGCAGCGGTGCTGCCATGGCGGTTGCCCTGAAACAGGCTGAAAAGATGCAACAGGGTACAGTTGTGGTGATCCTGCCCGACAGCGGTGAGCGTTATCTCACCACATCGCTTTTTACAGTACGGGATAATATTCATCTAAGTATTTACAACACCATAGAACGTAAAAATGTTCTCTTCAAGCCCATGGAGCAGGGAAAGGTTTCCGTCTATACCTGCGGCCCCACTGTGGACAGGCCCCTCCATGTGGGCAACTACCGCAGATTTGTATCTGC
>JADGBO010000026.1:0-6747 GCA_015231465.1 Desulfamplus sp. | reverse complement strand
TACAACACCATAGAACGTAAAAATGTTCTCTTCAAGCCCATGGAGCAGGGAAAGGTTTCCGTCTATACCTGCGGCCCCACTGTGGACAGGCCCCTCCATGTGGGCAACTACCGCAGATTTGTATCTGCGGATATACTTTGTAGATACTTAGAGTATCGAAAGCTCTCCGTCAATCATGTGGTCAATATTACGGATTTAGATGACAAAACCATCCAGGGGTCCGAAAAAGCGGGCATCTCCCTGGAAGATTTCACAGATTTCCATTTTCATCGTTTCAAAAATGAGCTTGAACAGTTGAGTATCCGTGAAGCCCAGGCCTATCCAAGGGTCAGCGATCATGTGGACGGAATGGTGAGGCTGGCCTCTTCCCTGACGGACAAAGGAGCTGCCTATGAAAAGCTCAATTCCCTCTACTTCGACATATCCACTCTCCCGTCCTATGGCTCCCTCTCCGGAGTCGATCTGAATAAAATCAGGGTGGGAGCCACTGTTGACCTTGATGATTATGAAAAGGACAATCCAAGGGATTTTACCCTGCTCAAACGTGTGGGGCTTTCGGAACTTAAACGGGGACTGTGCATCAATACAAGATGGGGCAATGTCCGTCCATCCCTGCATCTTCAGTGCGCCGCCATCTCCACAATTTTTCTTGGAGAGCAGTTTGACATTCACACCGGAAGCCGTGAACTTCTGTTTCCCCACCATGAAAATGAAGTGGCCATATCCCTTGCAGCCACGGGCAAGCCCCCGGCACGATACTGGATGCACTGTGATTCCGTCCATTATGACGATGCTGCATCCGATTGTGAAGGCATACACAACAATAATGGCCAATCAGAAAAAGATTGCCTTGAAAAACTTACACTGCCCAGGCTTTCCGAGATGGGATGGGAACCAAGGGTCATCCGGTTCTGGCTTCTTTCCACCCACTACAGGAAACCCCTTGTTCTATCCAGGAAAGCCCTTGATGATGCAAAACTCTCCCTGGCAAAGTTAGATCGCTGTATCCACAGCCTTGTCAGGAAGGCGGGCTCCCCGGAAGGGCTTCCTGATAATGGTGTCCCTGGTAATGGTGTCCCTGGTAATGGTGTCCCTGGTAATGGTGTCCCTGGTAATGGTGTCCCTGGTAATGGTGTCCCTGGTAATGGTGCCCCTGGTAATTTTGCCCCTGGTAATGGTGCCCCTGGTAATGGTGCCCCTGCTAATGGTGCCCGGTCCCAGGAGATGGAGCAGATGATCTATGACCTTCGTCATGGATTCTCCACAGCCATGGATGACGATTTTAAAATATCAGGCGTCCTTGCCGTGCTTTTCCAGGGGGTGAAAAACCTTAACCGGCTCATGGATGAGGGGCAACTGGACCCGCCTTCGGCATCACTGTTCCTTGACCTTTTCCGGGAGATGGACAGTGTGCTTAAAATTTTTGATTTCACCCCCCGGCATGAACTCTCGAAGAAAGCCGAGGATATCATGGAGAGACGGGAAGCTGCAAGGCAGAGTAAAAACTGGGAAGAGGCCGACAGCCTCAGGGAAGAGCTTCTCTCCATGGGGATTGAGATCCATGACGGCAAACTGTGATGCCTGAATCAGCCATGACCTTCCATAAATGAGTGATGGCCCCTCCGGGATCAAACATTGACAAAGTACTATTAATTGTAAACATAGAGGTGCTTTAATTTTTATGCAATCCATACAAAGCCGTGAGATAAGCAGTCGTATTGCCAGGAAAACAGAAGTGGCGTGCCTTCGGCGGGAGGTTCTGGCAAAGCCCCCGGAAAAGGCCCTTGACACAATCCTGGAGAACCCGTTCCCGGTTGCCTTTGTCCAGTCATTTCCAGATCAGGACCTCCATTTTCTCATGCACCACATAGGTGAAGAGGATTTTTTGCCTGTGCTATCCCTTGCCGCATCCAGTCAGTGGGAATACCTGATGGATGCCGAGGTGTGGAAGGGTGACAGGATCGACATGGTGGAGACCACAAGGATGCTCTCACTTCTCTTCAAGGCCGATCCCCAGCGCCTCCTGAGGTGGACCATCATGGAAAAACCCGGATTTCTGGAGTACTATCTCTTCCGCAACATGGAGATCAGAATAAGGGAGCATGATGAAGATCCCTCGGATTTTGGGGATGGATTCGAGACCATTGACTCCGTATTCTACTTCCGCTTCCCCCTGGCATACCCTGGGGCCCAGGACACTGATCCAATAAACCTTCCTGGCAGGACTCCGGCCCCCCCTGGTCATGAAAATGATATGGATATTTCAACGGCAAATAATATAAACCAAAATGCCCAGGAAGCAGCACTTTTGATAACAGAGATGCTCAATACCCTTGCCGATATGGATATATCGGTCTATCACGGAGTCATGCACGAAACCGGATCCGTCATTCCTGCCGAAGTAGAAGAGGAGGAGTTCCGACTTAAAAACATCCGCCTGGAGGAGAAAGGCTTTTTGCCATACCACGAGGCCGTTGCCGTCTATCAGCCCCTTGATCCCGAAAATTTGACCCTGCGTCCCCCATTCTACCTTGAAAAATCCCTTTACAGTGATGATCTTCCCCTGCCTCCCCAGTTTCCGTTCTCAACGGCAAAACATGCAAATCCCTTTGTGGAATCCCTTGGTGAAATTGAAGGAGATGCACTGGTCAACCTGCAGTCGGAATTTGCATTTCTCGTCAACTCCATGATATCTGCCGACAAAAAGATAATTCGTTTGGCCGGGGAGCTTCATAAGAGTGTCCAAGGGTGCTGCTCATATCTGAGCCTGGGACTTGGGATAATACACAGTCATATCTGCCGGGGACAAATCAAAGGAAAGGAATCCCCAGGCTCTTCCCCGCCCTTCTCTCCGGAAGCAGGGGCATCCATTATCCGCAAATACGCACTGAAAGATATATTCAGGGTTGCCTCATACGCCGGAATAAAATTGAAAAGCCGCCTGGAAAAATGGTACTCCCGAAGCTGGCTTGTATCAAAAAATCTCAAACTGACCTTTCTTGATGAGCTTTGGCTTGGCATGGCAGGGGGGCTCATGCTTGATCGCCCCCTCTTTTTTGATAACTATGAGACAGGTCTTCTCTACAGACCCTTTGCATCCACCCGGGACATTGATAAAACATCCATTGAGATTGATGCCATAATCATGATTGACAGGATGCTCTCAATACTCAATCCCCATCCGGCCCTACTTGGCCGTCCCTTTGTCACATGGAAGCCGATATTTCTAACCATGTGGGTGAAGGATCGCATGGGTGGGAAAGTTGACTCATCGTCCAGGTCATCGACGGCATCTTCGGTAAAGGATGGCATGGGTGGGAAAGTTGGAGAACCCTTCATTGGCTTGAAACCGTTTATCCCTTTTTTTGAACAGATGTTCTCCCGGGAAAAAGAGAAAAAGGCTGTTCCCAGCACTGTCAGGAAGGATTTTTTTGACTGGCTGGAAGGGTGCGGGGTCCTTGGAGCGGGACAGGATAACTCTGATGGAGATAATGCCTTGGCAGCCAGGGTTTTCAATGATCTGTTAGATGAAATCGAGGATGAGTACGGTAATGTCGCCCCGACGGATATTGTTCCTGATCTCATGCCTCACTTTATTATTGATATTAAATAATTTCAAATATTTATGAAAAAATAAAAGCAACCGCATTACATGCATCCTGTGCTTGGATATTTAATGGATATTTTTGCCTTGTTTAATATTGTGTATCCTGATAATGTTTTTTTGCCGTCTTAATTGAACGCTTTGCACCTTTTTAAATGGGATACGTTTTGAGGCTTTGTGTCAAACAGCCATGCCTTTACCGTGAAAAATGCATCATATTTTCATGATCGGGGGTGGTCGGAATCCGGCCACTAAGGTTTAATAATTATTTCTAACAGGAGCATAGAAAATGTGTGAATCCAATGTCTATTTTAAAAAAAATAACCTTGAAGAGCTTATCATGGAAAACGTTGCCGCTGTTTCACCGGTTGGTGAGAACAAATTTCTTCTTAAAGGTCTTCTTGGAGATACACGGGAGATACAGGGTAAAATTGACGATATAAATCTTATGGCCCATAAAATTGTTATATCTGCCCTGCCATGAGAATCCATTTCCGGATTTATTGTGGGGTCAGCCATGCCCTGGCGGGCACAACGAAAAATGAAAGTAGGGGCGATTCATGAATCGCCCCTACGGATGGCTTTCATATAACATACATGGCGGTGAACCCGCCACAATCGAAGCATGAAAGTAGGGGAGTATTGCATACGCCCCTTAAAATATGGGGACTTTCATATAAACCAACATGGCGGCATTACCGCCACAATCGAAGTGATGAAAATCCTTGAACCACGGGGACTTTCATATAAAAAAACATTGATGCATGGCCGTCTTTAATCTATGTTTCTTAATTATCTATCGGATCTGGCAGAACTCAACTCCCTGCCCCTGTATAGCAGAGGCGGGTGGATTTTTCATCCAGGGATGCTCTTTGGAAGCCCTTTTAAGTGGTGGGGATCAGGCGGGTTAAGGGCAACCCTCCATGAAGGGGTGGATGTGGTCATGTATAAAAACAAAGACGGGGAGACGGCACATGTTACACCGACCCTTGAAGTTCCCTCCATATTCCATGGTGTTGTGCTGAATATATGTTCAGATTTTCTGGGTAAATCGGTTATTGTCAGCCATAGGGACAATTTTTGCCTTGTCTATGCCCACATTGAACCTGCCCAATCATTAAGATCAGGCACAAGGCTGGCCCGGGGAGAGGTGCTGGGAAATGTTGCGGACACGTCCGGTAAAAAGTCCGGCATACCTTCCCATCTCCATGTAACGGCACTGGAAATATTGATGCCCATTGCCCATGAGAAACTTGACTGGAACCTTTTCATACGCAGGGATCAGGATTATGTTCTGTTATATGATCCAGTACATAATTTTTTCGATGAACACAATTTTAAGCGTTTTCATCTTTAATAGAGTCCAATTTTAATAGAGCCCAATAATTTTTAAACTGCCTTAAGCATTGAAAAAAAAAGATAATTGATCTATAGTTTTTAAGAAAGTGAACCTGCTATTTTGATATTGAAAAGTCATTTTAATAACAGATGCTTATCTTTTAACGTGAAGATGGATACAAATTTTCATTTTTGGATATGGCTGAATATCATACATGAGGGTTTAATCAACTTTCCAGGAGATGCCCTGGAACAACTTAAATATTTTTAAACGCATTTTTGGAGATATCTGATGAAAAAATTTAAAGTTTTTATGGTTTTACTTGTTGTTGTTTTTGTCGCCCTTGTTATCTATCAGAATCGAGAATACTTTTTTACAAAACAGGCATTGTCTTTAAATCTTGGCGTTGAAACCTGGAACTGGACTGCCCAGGAGGTTGAAAATGTCTATTACTATGCCGGATGTGTTGTAATTGGTCTTCTCATTGCAGCCTACTTTGCCCTGATTTCAAAATTCAGAACCGGAAGAAAAATAAAGTCCCTCAATTCAACCATAACAACACAGCTTAAAACCATCGAAAATCTCCAGAATGAACTGGACAAGTTCCGGTCAGACCCGAACTTGGGCAATGCAACGGTCTCCCTTGATAAAAAAGAAGATAACTCCGAAAAAAACAAGGAGGAGGATGTTATTGAGCTTCCCGACACAACGGCAAAGGCCCGGACTTGATCCTAAATTTTACACCTGTCTCAAGAGTTGTAAGCTCTCATGCTCCACACCATAATATTGTGGTGATATATTGCATGACAGTACTGTCAGCAGTGGTCAGTTGGAGAATTTTCTCATGCTCCACACCATAATATTGTGGTGATATATTGCATGACACTACTGTCAGCAGTGGTCAGGTGGAGAATTTATCACTCACGAGACCCCTATTTAGGAATGGGTTTTAAATAACACCCATGCCCCCTTGCAGGCACAACTATTTGATTGATATCCATGATAACACCCATGCCCCCTTGCAGGCACAACTATTTGATTGATATCCATGATAACACCCATGCCCTTGCAGGCACAACTATTTGATTGATATCCATGAACGGCCCAAAACAGACTTCAATGACAAAAAAAACTCCGATGATGGAGCAGTACCTGGGCATCAAGGAGAATTACCCCGATGCCATACTCTTCTATAGAATGGGTGATTTTTATGAGATGTTCCATGAAGATGCCATCAAAGCTTCCCCCATCCTGGAAATTGCCCTGACATCAAGAAACAAGCACCAGGATGATGCCATTCCCATGTGCGGTGTGCCCTTCCGGGCAGCCGACGCATACATTGCAAAACTCATTGAGAGCGGATGCAAGGTTGCTGTCTGTGAACAGGTGGAGGATCCTGCCCAGGCAAAAGGGCTTGTAAAAAGGGAGGTTGTCCGGGTAATCACGCCTGGCATGATTTTAAACGAGAAATTTCTCGATAAAGGCTCCAATAACTATCTACTTGCCCTGGCCATTTTTGAAGGGCAGGCAGGCATGGCATGGCTGGACATCTCCACCGGCGATTTCAGGGTTGCACAAACCCGGTGGGAAAAGGGTAAAATACCTGAAACCCTCCTTGAAGAGGCCCTGAGGGTCACACCAAGTGAAATGGTTCTGCCGGACAACTTCAGGAATGATCCAGGATTCGATTATATCAGAAAGCGTTTCCCTTCCTTAGAACTTACCTACCTTGAAACCTTCAATTTCAGGCTGACCCGGGCAAGGGAGACACTGTTAAAACATTTTTCAACACGAAGTCTCAAAG
>JADGBO010000269.1 GCA_015231465.1 Desulfamplus sp. | reverse complement strand
CGCCATCGGCTTCTTGCGCAGGGAATGGATCACATGGCGATAGTTGACGACCTGGTCGTGCTTGCCGGATGCGGAGGCCCGCCCGCGCGGCAGCGTCATGAGGGGCGTGCCGCCGATGAAGACGTCCAGCCGGTCGTCATACAGACGCACCCGCAAGCGATGCCCGATCAGGCGCGAGGGCACGGTGTAGAACACCTTCCGGAGCGTGAAGCCCCCGGACGAGGTGACGCGCACGGTGATCTCTTCATAGTCGGCGGTGCGTCGGTTAGGCAGGGGCTTGCACTCGGCGCGTTCGACATCGATGCGCTTGGCACTCCTGGCATTGCGCCGACTGACGATCTCGTCGATGAAGCGCCGGTAGGCGGCCAGATCGTCAAAATCGCGTGTCCCCCGCATCAGGAGCGCATCCTCGATCGCCCGCTTGAGATGGCCATGCGGCCCTTCGATGGCGCCGTTCTCGTGGGCGACCCCCTTGTTGTTGCGGGTCGGTGTCATGCCGTAATGGGTGCACAGGTCTTCATACCGGCACGTCAGGTCCTCGCGCGCCTTGCTGTCGAGATTGCGGAAGGCGGCCGACAGGCTGTCGCTGCGATGCTCGTGCGGGACGCCGCCCAGCGACCACAGGGCATTCTGCAATCCTTCGGCCAGCGCCACAAAGCTCTCGCCGCCGAGCACGACATGGGCATGCTCGAAGCCGGAATAGGCCAACCGGAAGTGATAAAGCCGGTGGTCGAGCGGCTGGCCGGCGACAGCGATACCGAAGCCCGCCATATCGGTGAAATCCGATAGCCCGAGGCGGCCGGGCTTGTGGGTCTGGCGGAAAATGACTTCCTGCTCCTCGCCATGGATGGCGCGCCAGGCGCGGATGCGGCGCTCCAGCGTGCGTCGCACGCCCTCGCCCAGCTCGGGATGCCGACGCATCATCTCCTCGAATATGGCTACCGCGCGGATGCCGGGGGCTGCCTTCAGGAGCGGAACGATCTCGTCGTCGAAGATGTCCGCCAACGGATCGGGCCGCCGGCTCCCGCGCGGGGTCTGCTTCTGTGACGGCAGCCGCGGATCCTGCTCGATCCGGTAGGCCGTCGCCGTGCTGATTGACGCCGCCGCCGCAGCGACGGCCGTCGAATGGGTCTGTCTGAGCTTCATATAGAGCCTCATCTGATGATCGGTTACGTGGCGGCCGGGCACGAAGCGGTTCCTCCAAAGTGGAAAAACCTCACCATACCCGGCCGGCCGCAAACACCAGAAAGACCCCCAAATCGGGCCGCCGCCGTCGGTCGGAACCTTCGGTCGGGCTACGCCCTCCCTACGGTCCCGACCGACGGCATTCTCATCTTGATTGACGCTGCTCTCTCACTTTGATTGTCGCGCCGCACTATAGCGGGACTGAATACCAACAACAGCGGTAGAGCCACGTTGTCCATGACCTTGTCAACGACGTCATCTGGAAGTTGAGTGAAAATTGAAATTTCCACCAGATGAACCAGAACACCAAAGGCGAGAAGTCGGAAAAAATCCACCTTCACCTTATGTTTGGAATGAAGATATCTATACACCAACCCCATCAATACGCATGACGCAATAACGGTGATGCCCACGCCCACGCCACCGCCGCCAATATAATATCGGTACCCTGCCGCAATACCCAAAGCGATAGACCCAACCACGGGTCCGCCAAAAAGCCCTGAAATACTTAGGACTACAGAACGCGCATCGAAAATAACACCTGGAGAAATCACAAGTGGCGTTACCATGCCAACGACACAAATTCCTCCGAACAGAAGTCCTGCCGCAATATCAAATATCATCTTGTTCTTTTGACCTAGCCGGTAAAGAAAACTGTATAAGAAGCTTAACGCAAGAAGAAGTGAAGCCCCTTTAATCAGCTCTAGAGCCATATCAAATCCTCCGCTAAACCTAGCATGAGCCCCTATTTGAGCCGCTTGTGTAACCTGATATACCACGTAACGAATTGATCAGATTGGCATTATGAAAAGAGTCGGGTACTGTGTATTAGGACACAAATTTATTTATCACATTAATTACTTCCACTAAATCGATGGGCTTGGTCAGATAGTGTTTGAACCCAGCTTTCAATCCGTCATCCACATCGTGACGCATGGCATTCGCCGTTAAGGCTACGACGGGAATGTGTTTTGTTTCGGGAAGGGATTGCAAAACATCCAGCGCCTCTCTCCCGCTCATCCTTGGGAGATTTATGTCCATCAAAATCAAATCGGGACGTTTCTCCTTTGCAATCTCGATGCCCTTCTCGGCCGTGCTTGCCGTAATCAACCGCGCCCCTCCGGCTGTTGCGAAAACCTGTTCCATGAGCGTTTTGTTTGCCGGATTATCCTCCACATATAGAACAATTCCGGAAGCATGGGGCAATTTTGCCGAAATGTCATGGCCTGCGTCTTCAATGGGGAGGGGCGCAAATTCGGAAATCGGCAACTCGATCCAGAATATCGATCCGACGCCCTCCTCACTCTCCACACCGATACGCCCGTCCATTCGCTCCACAAGCTGTTTTGTGATGGTCAGGCCGATGCCCGTACCTTCAATATCGGTGTTTTCAACATCCAGACGATGGAACGGCTTGAAAAGGTTTTGCCGATGCCCCTCGGATATCCCCTTGCCGGTATCCTTGACCGAAATGCGCAGAAGGTTTCCCGAGACCTCCGTTGCATCGATCTCCACGCTTCCGCCATCCCGGTTGTATTTGACGGCGTTGGACATCAAATTCAGCAAACTCTGCTTGAATCGCGTCTTGTCAGTGTGGAGCACATGCTTGGCGGCAAATCCCGTGCCGACGTGGATACGAATGTTTCTGGGGTGAGCGATGGGTTGGGTCAACGTCAGGCAGTCTTGCAGAACATCCACGACAGACACGTTCGTAAACTCAAGCTCAACTTTACCGGATTCGATTTTTGCCAGATCAAGAACCTGATTGATCACCTGCAACATGTGATCCCCGCCTTGCAGTATCTGGTCGACGGCATTTCGTTGCGTGGGAACAAGGGGATTCTTGGGATCGTATTCCAGAAGCTGCGCGAACCCCAAAATCGCGTTCAAAGGCGTTCTGAGCTCATGGCTCATGGAGGATAAGAATTCCGACTTTGCCTGGTTAGCATGTTGCGCTTGGTTGCGAGCAATCTCCAACTCTTCCTGGTGCAAAATATCCTCCGTGATGTCCGTGTGGAACCCCACCATACGAACGGGGGTTCCGTCGGAGTCAAAAAGGGCGTGGCCTCTATCCAGAATCCATTTCCACGATCCATCCTTGCACAATATCCGGTGCCGGTCTTCATAGATGTCTGCTGCACCGCTTAGGTAAGCCTTGACACTACCCATGGTTCTTTCAAAGTCATCGGGGTGCACCCGACCGGACCATTCGTCCAATGCATCACCAATCTCGTCCGGTTCGTAGCCAAGCATTCTCTTCCATTGGTCCGAAAAGTAAACTTTGTTGGTTTGCGGGTTCCAATCCCACAGGCCATCGCGGGAACCTTGAACCGCCAGATTGAAGCGAGCCTGCTCGTCTTCCAGACGCTGGTGTTCGTGCTTCAATTGTTTGTGGGCCTGGCTCAGTTGTTCATGGGATTGGTGGATCGTGGCCACCATATTTTGGAGTGTTTTGATGACATTGCTGATTTCAACTGGACCGGAAGCCGAAGGGATAAATTGCGGAATTCCATATTGATCGGTGATTTGCAGTGCCACGGAAAGCCTACGAATTGGCAGGAGTACGATGAAGAAGAACGTTAAAAACAACGCAAAAATCAACAGCGCCGAAACCAACAGAGCGCTTATGATGCTATCAAAGAGCAAATTGTTGAGCTTGGCGTTGATGAATCTATCCGACGTACAAATCTGGATGGACCCCACTTTTTGTCCCGTTTGCCTGGACACAAGGTTTTCTGACATCAGCAAAAAACA
This sequence comes from Desulfamplus sp., assembly GCA_015231465.1. Taxonomy (GTDB): domain Bacteria; phylum Desulfobacterota; class Desulfobacteria; order Desulfobacterales; family Desulfobacteraceae; genus Desulfamplus. The sequence goes on along the minus strand of JADGBO010000269.1, from coordinate 531 downwards.
GCGTTTAAGGGTTTCTTGGTGAAGTGAATTGTCGTGCGCAAACTCCTGAACCGATCCGGACGCATCACGAATGAAGCCACTCTCATATCCTCCGATGCCCAGAACGGCACCCAAGGCCTCATCCCTTACGACGATGGAATCAATGGCGTTAAGAGCCATGTGACTCCTGACCAGTTTGGCGTATTCGTTTGCGGCATAAGATTCGATGAATGGGGCAATGCTTTGCTGAAGGGTGGAGAGTGTTACATCAGCGTGAGCCTGCGCTTCTTTCTGAAGAGATGTCTTCGTGGTCGCATACATTTGAGCCGTGTGCATAGCCATGACCGACATGACCACGATGACGATCACGAGGCTAACAATCGTGTACAGAGACTTGAACACCCTTTCCATGACGACCCTCAGTTAGAAATGCCCGTTTCCAATCCGAGTACATTGCGCTTGATGACCGGCATCAGTAGCTCGATGTTCTTCGTGGAGACGGCTAGGATGGGCAGTTGCATATCTTTATCGACAGCCGTACCGTTTATGTGT
>JADGBO010000268.1 GCA_015231465.1 Desulfamplus sp. | reverse complement strand
ACCATCACCTCGGCCGTTGGTGCCCCGGAATCGGTGACCCTGGCCTCGGCAACGGTTCAGATGGCCCTCTACTACCATCTTCCCTGCCGTACCGGAGGCATGATAACAAATTCACACTGCCCCGATGCCCAGGCAGCGGCAGAGGGTACCCTCATGATGAGTACCGCCCTTAGAAACGGTGCCAACTTCATATTCCATGCCTGCGGTCAACTGGGCTCATATATCTCCATGAGCTTTGAAAAATGGCTCCTGGATGAAGAGGTTTGCAGAATGCTCAGGCGTGTGATGCTGGCCATGGACATCAATGTGGCATCCCTGGATGTAGAAACAATAAAAAACATCGGAAGTGATGGAAGCTACCTTACCCATCCCACAACCTTCAAGCACTGCCGGGATTTCTATCAGCCCCTGCTCTTCACCCGAAAAGATTACCACAAATGGTGTGCCGACGGTGCTTTGAGGGTCTCCGAATGTGCGGCAAACATCCTGCCCAAACGTCTGGAAAGCTACCAGACACCTCCCATTGACCAGGGGCTCAAGCAGGCCCTGGAGGAGTATGTGGCACTCCGTAAAAAAGAGGAGGGTGTTGAAACAGTCCCTGTCACTTGATGATTCTGTCGGATTTGAATCTGTCGCATGTTGTTTCCGTCAACATTCAGAGACCAGCAAAAAACTGTTAACATTCGGCGACCAGCAAGAAACTGTTGTCGGGCCCGCTCCGGTCACTTGATGATTTTGTCTGATTTGATCTCTGTTGATTCAGTTTTGGGGGCTTCCTTTCCCGTCACCTGACAGGAGTCTCTCATTCATGTGGAAATGCCCATCCTGGGAAGAATATACAACTGCATCAACAGATATACTCCAATGACAATTAACAAAATTACTATCTCTTTCATAAAAATGCGGCAAGGAAACCTCGAAGTCTTCAGCTTCGGGGAGGAATTGCCGTCCTCCTTTTCAGTTAAATTAAGTTAACGCATGTTCAGCACATAAACGACAGGTCTCAAGTGGAGTGTCTAAATCATTTCTTCCAATGCTTTGCCTTTTCTTTTACCGTGGTAATGGATACATTATTTCCATGATCGGGGGTGGCCGGAGTCCGGCCATGGAGGTTTACTTAGTTTAATCACTCATAGAGGGCACAGCATGCCCGGGACGCATCAAATCCAAGGTCAAAGGCTTTCAGGTTCATATCGGTAAATGCAGGTTTTGTCCTGAGTTGTATGGCCTCCGCCACGCTCTCCCTGGTCAGATCCAGTATGTTGGATTGAATAAGCGCTCCCACCATCACTATGTTCAGTGTCATGGGGCTTCCTGCCTCCCGGGCCAGGGTCATGGCATCAAAGGCGATGAGCCTTGATGTACGTTCCTCTATAAGCTTTTGCATAACATCAATTTCAGGATATGTTCCCCTTCCTATGGCCACGGTGAAGGGCGGCACAGGAGATAGGCTGGTGACCACCTGGGTCTCTTTATGGCATCTTCCCATGGCCCTGAGGGTTTCGGAAGGCTCGAATCCCACGAGAAGATCGGCTTCACCATCGGATATTATGGTGCTTTTGGCATCCCCGAACAGAATGGATGACTCCACAACCCCTCCCCGCTGGGCCATGCCGTGTATTTCGCTCATGCGAAATTCAATGCCCGAAAGCAGGGCAGCCTCTCCAAGAACCCTGGATGCCAGCAGATTACCCTGTCCCCCCACAGCCACAATAATCAATCTTTTTGTCTCCATAACTTCTATCTCTCCTCCACTTTTTCCTGCTTTTTTAACGGCATGATGGCATTTTCCGGACAGAGCTGGGCGCATACGGCACATCCCACGCAGGTGTCGGCATCTATCCTTACCCTGCCGGCCTCAATTAAAAATGAGGGACAGGCAATTTCATTGATGCAGTCCCTATGGTCAAGGCATTTTTCAGTGACCTGGAAGGGTCTTGGTTTCAGGATTTTTATGCTTTTTGCAAAAAGGGCACATGGTTCCTGGGAAATTATGACGGACACACCCTTGAATTCCAGGGCCTCTTTTATGGCGGCAATACTCTTTTTGACCTTGAAGGGTTTTATGATCGTCACATGTTCCACGCCCAGGGCCCGGACAAGTTTCTCAATGGATACCTGTTTATAACCCTCCAGATTCATCAGGCTCATGTCCACGCCAGGATTGGGCTGGTGGCCGGTCATGGCGGTGGTGCCGTTATCAAGTATGACAAGGGTGAAGTTATGGTTGTTGAACACGGCATTTACAAGGCCTGTTATGCCGGAGTGGAAAAAGGTGGAGTCCCCTATGAAAGAGACAACTTTCTGATCGCTTGCCTTGGAAAAACCACAGGCACTGCTCACCGAAGCTCCCATGCAGAGTACAAAATCCCCTGTGGAGAGGGGGGGCAGGAAACCCAGGGTGTAACAGCCGATATCCGAGGGATAGATAACATCCATATCCTTGGCCGCCTTTTTCACTTCATAAAAGGTGGCCCGGTGGGAGCATCCTGAACAGAGGTTGGGGGGGCGCTGGGGAATTTCAGGCAGGGCTGATGTGTCAACAGGCATCCTGGCACTGTATTCAATGCCGAAAAAACCTGCTATGTTCCGGCGTACCATGGCCGGATCAAACTCGTAGAGCCTTGGGAAGAGATCCTCACCCTTTCCTTTAATGGGTATGGTGAAACCGGCCTCCTGGGCAAAGGCCCTGACAGCCTCCTCCATAAAGGGTTCTCCCTCCTCTATGATGAGAACTTTATTGCATCCCCGGACAAAATCCTTAATAAGCTCCCCTGGCATGGGATTGGAGAATCCAATGCGAAGAATTTTTATCCCATCCTCCATCCCAAGGTCCTGCACAGCATCAAAAGCATATAAAAAACTGACTCCATTGCAGATGATTCCCAGCTTTGCCGACTCTTTTCCCACAACAAAGTTGTGTTTCGACTCATTGGAGATATGGGCTGCCCTTTCCATGTTTTCGAGAAGTTTCACATGGAGTTTGCGGGATACGGCAGGCACTGTAACGTAGGACATGGGGTCCCTTGTAAAAGTCCCCTTTGTTTTCCTATGTTTTATGGGACCCGTTGTGATACATGCAGTGGAGTGGTTGATGCGGGTGGTGGTGCGAAAAATCACAGGCTCGTTAAGGGTCTCTGAAAGTTCAAAGGCATCAATGATCATATCCTTTGCCTCATCCACCGATGAGGGTTCCAGCACGGGCAGGGATGCAAGTTTACCGTAGTAGCGGTTATCCTGCTCGTTCTGGCTGGAGAACATGTAGGGATCGTCGGCTGTGAGAATTACCATGCCTGCATTCACTCCAATATATGCCAGGGTCATGAGGGGATCGGCAGCCACGTTAAGGCCCACATGTTTCATGATGCAAAGGGTTCTGACACCGCAGTTGGCGGCAGCCGCTGCCACTTCCAAGGCAACTTTTTCATTGGTGCTGTACTCAAAATAGAGGTCACTCTCCCGGGATATCTGGAAAAGATTGAGGGATAGTTCCGACGAGGGGGTGCCTGGATAGGTGGATGCAAAGGCAAGGCCCGCTTCCACCGCCCCCCTTGCAATGGCTTCGTTGCCGAGAACCACCATCTTCTCTCCTACTTTCTCACTAAGTAATTTGTGCATATGTTTATTCCTTTATTTTCAATATAACGGCCATGGCGGCTGACCGCCACAATCGAAGCATGAAAGTAGGGGCGTATTGCAATACGCCCTTACTTAAAATATGGGGACTTTCTTCATAATAACCAACATGGCGGCACTACCGCCACAATCGAAGTGATGAAAGTCCTGAAACCACGGGGACTTTCATATAACGACCATGCCCTGACGGGCACAACGAACAATGAAAGTAGGGGCGATTCATGAATCGCCCCTACGGACGACTTTCATATAAAAATGGCCATGCCCTGGCGGACACAACGATACTGATTACTGACTACTTTCACATAAATTTTTCAGCATCTTCAAGGGAAGAAGCATATCCTTTAAAACCTTCAAGCCCTTCGCATGAGTGTATGGCATCGGCGGCAAAAAAACCTTCCACCATGCTTTTATCCCCGAGCTGGATAAGGCCGAGGAAAAGAACCGGTATCATGTAGAGACCGTTTTTTCCTTTCAGGACAGATTGTTTAATGGGTGTCTCACCTGTATAGACGGCAAACAGCGGGGTTTGAACCGGCATGATCTGGATGATCCTGGGATGAGCATGGTCATGGTTGTGGTCATGGCAATGATTGCACATAATAAAGACTCCTTAATTTATTTTGTTTGGGTAAAACGTAACGGCTGCCATTAAATTTGCCCCTAAAGATAAAAATTTGTTTCATTCCTAAAGATAAAAATTTGTTTCATTCCCAAAGATAAAAATTTGTTTCATTCCCAAAGATAAAAATTTGTTTCATTCCCAAAAATCAAAATTTGTATCCATTCCCAAAGATAAAAATTTGTATTCATTTTTACAGTAAAAAACCCGCATT
>JADGBO010000267.1 GCA_015231465.1 Desulfamplus sp. | reverse complement strand
CTGTTAACGATACTTTCTAAATCGTCTCCTTGAGAGAGATATATGATCCAATATTTTTTTAAATATGGACTTCCACAGACTTCCAGAAAAATCTTTGAGCATATTCATTCCCAAGGATATGTAAGGAGAAGATGAGATGAAAAGAGTTGCACATAAGAATATGGCGAAAAATAAGATGATTCTTGTTTTTTTTATGATGGTTGTCACTCTACTGCCCATGCCCATTGGGATGCAGTCCGCCCTTGGTTATGAAACTTCTCCCAGGATATCGGATCGTGAGATTGTGGAGTCCCTTGCCGAGATAAAGGAGGGACAAAGGGCTTTAAACAAAAGAATCGATGATCTCATATCAAGCATGGACAGACGATTCCAGGAGATGAGCAGAAGTTTTGACAAGCGTCTTGAGGATATGAGCAGAAGTTCTGACAAACGTTTTGAAGCCATGGACAGGCGCTTTGAAGAGATGAACAACAGTTTTGACAAGCGTCTTGAGGAGATGAACAGAAGTTCTGACAAACGTTTTGAAGCCATGGACAGGCGTTTTGAGGAGATGCACAGCACCATGCTAACCCTCTACACCTCGACCATGGCCCTTGTAATCGCCCTGATCGGCTATCTCATATGGGATCGGCGTTCTGTGCATAAACCTCTAAAGAGAAAGGTTGATATGATATTTCTCAAACCTTCAATGGTCTCTTTATAATCCGGAGTATTGAATATTGCGGAACCTGCCACAAAGGAACGGATGCCTGCCCTGGCAAGGGCCTTGATATTGGAAGAACCCACACCCCCGTCCACCTGAATAAGGGCATTTGAATTTTTTATCTTTATCATTTCTGAAAGGGCAGCAATCTTTTCCAGGGAGGATGGTATGAAACTCTGCCCCCCAAAACCCGGATTGACACCCATGATAAGAACAAAATCAATGTCATCCAGGACCCATTCAACGGCTTCCAAGGGAGTTGCAGGATTCAAGACAACTCCTGCCTTGACAAAAACATCGTCATCCAGGGCCGCCATACCCTTGGCTCCTCCCTTATCACATCCCTCGGCTCCTCCTTTGTCACATCCCTTGACTCCTCCCTTGTCATCTCGGTTCTCTCCTCCCTTTTCACAACCATTCTCATGTCCCCTCTCTCCTCCCTTGTCACACCCCTTGCCTCCCAGGCCTGGTCCTTTATCCGGCGGGATATTGATTCTTCTCCTGGCTTTTATGTTCTGGATTGTCCGGTGAAGATGTGTGCATGCTTCTGCATGAACTGAAATCAAGTCAGCCCCTGCCTTTACAAATTCCGGAATAAGGGCATCCGGTTTTTCAATCATAAGATGGACATCCAAGGGCAGTGAAGTGACCCTTCTGCATGCATCCACAATTACAGGCCCGTAACTTATATTGGGTACAAAATGTCCGTCCATTACATCAATATGTATCCAGTCGGCACCTGCGGACTCCACGTCTTCAATCTCACGGCCGAGTTTAGTGAAATCAGCGGACAGTATAGAGGGGGCTATGATGGACATTATTTTCAATATCTCCTGTGTTGTTATTCTGTTCATTTATTTTTACCGCGAAAATGGATACATTATTTCCATTATCCGGGATGGCCAGCCTCCAATCATGAAGGTTTACTAATTATTACCCATAATGTCTGAATGATGAGAAATTCCTGCTTCACAGAGTCTCATCACTCCCCAAAAACGACAGACTGAAATGAAGCATGCCGCTTTGTGTGTTGATTATTATTATTGAAAAAGGTTATATTGAAAATTATAAAAATTCAACCGTCAATCTCTGTTCCCTGAAAAATTAATGAAAACCGCAACCGCCCGGGTCATTAAAATCCAGGGCATCTATTAATGGAAACCGCAACCGCCCAGGTCATTAGAATCGAGGGCATCTATAGTTTTCCAGATAATGAAATTGGCAACCATACTGTAGGGGCAGTCCCTTGCGGCTGCCCTTAAGAATTGATTTGCTGAAATATTATTCTGGAAGTCTATATTAATGAAAACCGCAACCGCCCAGGTCATTAGAATCCAGGGCATCTATTGCAGAAATATGCCATGAGTGACCAGGCATTTATTATGGAAAGATAGAATGAATGACATAAAATTTCGGGAATCCATAAACATACCCCACGGAAACGAACATGCCCTTGTCGATCTGATGGTTGACTCCGGCCGTTTTGATCTACTGAAAAAACTCTCATCCACCCTGCCGGACGTGGTTCTAAACCAGAGGCAGATGTGCGATTTCGAGCTTCTTGCCACCGGAGCCTACTCCCCTTTGACGGGATTCATGAAACAGATCGACTACGAAACGGTCCTTGACAGGATGCGGCTTGCAACCGGAGAGCTGTGGCCGGTTCCAATATGCCTGGATATTCCGGAAACCCTCGGCAGTGCGCTGGAGGCGGGCCAGTCGGTAATGCTAAGGGACCCGGAGGGGTTTCTTCTGGGAATGATGACCGTGGAGGATATATGGCCGGTGGACACGGAAAAGGAGGCCGTGGCCCTTTACGGAACAACGGATCGGAAACATCCCGGCATACAATATCTCTACACCCGTTCCGGCGGATTTTACATAGGCGGCACCATTGAAGCCATGAATCTGCCTATCCATTCCGATTTCAGGCAGATCCGACGCACTCCCCGGGAGGTGAGAAACATCTTTGCAAAGCTTGGGTGGAAACGTGTGGCAGGTTTTCAGACCCGCCACCCCATCCACAGACCCCAGTTCGAAATGACCATCCAGGCCATGCAGAGGGCAGGGGCCAACCTTCTGCTTTTGCCTGTGGCAGGAGAGACCAGACCAGGCGATTTCGACCATTTTACACGGATGAGATGCTACCACAGGGTCTCCTCCCACTATCCTCCGGACTCTTTCATACTAAATCTACTGCCCCTTGCCATGAGAATGGCGGGGCCAAGGGATGCCCTTCTTCATATGATCCTGGGCAAGAATTTCGGATGCACCCATTTCATAATCGGACACGATCACTCAAGTCCTGGAACGGACAGCAACGGCACGCCCTTCTACAACAGCGAAGATGCCCAGACACTTGCTTCCCGGGCTTCCGAGGAGGTGGGGGTCGAGGTTATCTCCTTTAGAAAAATGATCTACCTTCCCTTTGAGGATGAGTACTGTTTTGAGGGGGATGTACCGGAAAAGAGCGAAACCATTTTTCTATCCGGAAGCGATATCAGAGAGAGAATCAGAAGAGGGAAAAGAGTTCCTGACTGGGCTACCTTTCCCGAGGTTGTTGAGGAGTTGAAAAAGTCCTACCCTCCCCCCCCGGGCCAGGGATTGACCATTTTTCTCACCGGCCTGTCCGGTGCCGGGAAATCCACCATTGCCAAAGTTCTCTACGCAAGATTCATGGAGATGGGAACAAGGCCCGTAACACTTCTTGACGGTGACATCGTAAGGAGAAATCTCTCCAGCGAACTCAATTTTTCCCGGGAACACAGGGATATCAATGTCCGTCGTATTGGATTTGTAGCCATGGAAATAACAAAAAACAGGGGTGTGGCCATATGTGCCCCCATTGCACCATACGAAAAGACACGCTGGGAAATACGGGAGTCCATTGAAGCCTATGGAGGTTTTTTCGAGATACATGTGGCCACCCCCATTGAAGAGTGTGAAAAGAGGGACAGAAAGGGAATGTATGCAAGAGCCAGGGCAGGCCTCCTCAAAGGATTTACAGGCGTGGATGATCCCTATGAGATGCCATCCAATTGTGAACTCACCATTGATACGACAAATATAACTCCTGATGAGGCCGCCCATGAAATAATGCTCCTCATCGGGCAGAAAAAATTTATATGAAAGTCCCCATATTTTAAGGCTCCCGGGACTTTCATTGTTCGTTGTGCCCGCCAGGGCATGACCGTTTTATATGAAAGTCCCCGTCGTTCAAGGACTTTCATCATTTCGATTGTGGCGGTAATGCTGCCATGGTGGTTTTATATGAAAGTCCCCATATTTTAAGGCTCCCGGGACTTTCATGCTTCGATTGTGGCGGTAATGCCGCCATGGCCGTTATATGAAAGCCGTTCGTAGGGGTGATTCATGAATCGCCTCTACTTTGTTGTGCCCGCCGGCATGGCCGTCATATAAAAGTTCTCAGAGGACTTTTTTCAGTGCATCTATAAAGGCACGGTTCTCCTCGGGCATGCCGGCACTGATCCTCAGATATGTGGGAAAACCATAGGATTTCATGGATCGTGCAATGATTCCCTCCCCCAGAAGAGCCTGGAAAACCTGGTTTGCATCCCTTTTTATGTCCATCATAAAAAAATTTGCCTCGGTGGGAAAGACCGTTATGCCCATGCTGGCCAGTTCATCTTGCAAGTAGTCAATACCCTGGTGCGTGATATTTAGAGATGCCGACAGAAACCCATGGTCATCCAGGGCAGCCGCCGCGGCAGCCTGGGCAAGGGAGTTCACGTTGAAGGGCTGACGGATGCGGTGG
>JADGBO010000266.1 GCA_015231465.1 Desulfamplus sp. | reverse complement strand
GATTAAGGGTAGAGACGCAATGCATTGCGTCTCTAAGATGGTGGTATTTTTAGGTTCCGGTATGCCACGTATTTTGAACGCTTATCCCCGTGAAGCCTATACCTTTTCAAGCTATTTGGGAAGTCATCACGGGGAATAAACAATGATGTCATCAACACACAGTCAGGTAATGCTTTACGGGCAGATGAAAGAATCGGCAAAGCTGGATGCCGTGATTCGGGAGAATCTGGAGGTATTGGGTTATGGGGAGTAATAGTAGAACAGCTTGTTCCACTATTAAAAAAAGCACTCAATTATGGAAAAAATCATGGCTGAATCCAATCGAATCGAATACAAGCAGCAACTTACCGATTCTCTGGAAAAAGAGGTCGTTGCTTTTTTGAACTATCCCGACGGCGGGATCATCTACATCGGCGTGAACGACGATGGCAGCCCCTGCGGCATTCCCAATGTGGACAAGGTGCAGCTTGCCATCAAAGATCGATTGAAACACAACATTAGCCCTTCTGCGCTGGGTCTATTTGATGTCATCCATGAAGATCGAGATGGCAAAGATCTGATAAAAATCATTGTGGCCAGTGGATCGGAAAAACCCTATCACCTGCGTAAATACGGCATGTCGGAAAAGGGGTGTTTTATCCGCATCGGCAGTGCCAGTGAACCCATGCCGACCCGCATGATCGAGGATCTATTTTCCCAGCGAACCCGGAACTCCCTGTCACGTATCCGGTCAATTCGGCAAGATTTAAGCTTTGAACAGCTCAAGATTTATTATCAAGAAGCAGGGCTGACCCTGAACGATAAGTTTGCCGCCAATCTGGAACTACTAACGGAAGATGGTTTTTATAACTATAACGGTTACTTAATGGCCGACCAAAACGGAAATACCGTGCAGGTGGCAAAATATGCCGGAACCGATCGGGTGGATCTTCTCGAAAGCAAAGATTACGGTTTTTGCTGTCTGATCAAGTCCTGCAAGCTGATTTTGGATCGACTGGAGGCGGTTGAGAACCGAGTGATCAACCAAATCACCTCCAGAGAACGGATCAACCGTTCATACTGGGATACCGTTGCACTCCGTGAGGCGGTCATCAATGCGATCATTCATAACGACTATGCCACAGAGCTTGTTCCCAAATTTGAAATTTTCACTGACCGGCTGGAGATCACCTCAGCCGCTTCCATACATCCGGGGCAAGAGCAGGAATACTTTTTTTCCGGTTATTCCATGCCGCGGAACAAAGCCATCATGCGGGTATTCAAGGATTTAGGAATGGTGGAGTTTCTCGGTTCCGGTATGCCGCGTATTTTGAAGGCATACCCCCGCGAATCCTTTACCTTTTCCAACTATTTTGTCCGTGCTGTGTTTCCCATCTCAACCGAAGCCTTGGCACTGGAAGAAGAAGTAAAACGGGAAACCACGGGAGAAGATGACGCCGGTACCCCAATAGGTGGTGCAATGGGTGGTGTAATAGGTGGTGCAATCGAATTGCCCCAACGTCAAAAAGAGGTACTTGATATCATAAAGACCAATCCAAAAGTGAGCTACCGGGTAATCGCCGATATCCTCTCCATTAATCAATCTGCGGTGTCAAAACACGTTACCGCTCTGAAAAAGAAGGGCTTTTTGAAACGCATTGGAGGCACGCGTGGGCATTGGACAATTTCTTTGGGGGAAAACAATGATATTTAATGTGCGAAGCAGCCTGCTGCACAATTATCTGAATCCGCAGATTACAGGGGCGGTAAAGCGGGATGCTGTGATTCGGGAGAATCTGGAGGTGCTGGGTTATGGTCGGTAACGACATGACAACAATAGGCGAGATTGCAGTCGTTTTTGATGGTCCACACGCAACACCTAAAAAAACTGATTCTGGTCCATACTTTCTGAGTATTTCAAGCTTAGAAGATGGAAAATTAGATTTGTCTAAATCAGCGCATTTAAGCGAAGAACAATTTATTAAATGGACTAAACGAGTAACCCCTGAAGAGGGGGATGTTCTCTTCTCATATGAAACGCGACTTGGAGAAGCAGCTCTGATGCCCCCAAATATCAAGGCATGTCTTGGGAGACGAATGGGTTTGCTTCGACCTGATCAAAATAAGGTATTGCCTGCATATCTTCTTTACGCATATCTTTCTCATGATTTTCAGTCAACAATCGAACAAAGAAAAAACCATGGATGTACGGTTGATCGGATTGCATTAAAAGAATTACCCAATTTTCCAATTAGGATCCCCCCTCTCTCCGAACAAAAAAAAATAGCCCACACCCTGGGCTCATTAGACGACAAAATAGAACTTAACCGCCAAATGAACGCCACCCTGGAATCCATGGCCCAAGCCCTCTTCAAAAGCTGGTTTGTGGATTTTGATCCAGTGATCGACAATGCCCTTGCCGCCGGAAACTCAATCCCCGAAGAGTTCGCTGCCCGTGCTGAAACCCGCCGTAAAGCCCTTGCCGATGGGACTGCCAATCCGTAAGGTTGCCAAGCAGTTTCCCGCAGGATTTCAATTTACGGAAGAAATGGGGTGGATTCCGGAGGGGTGGGAGGTGAAAGCTCTTGATAAAATAGCAGAATACAAAAATGGATTGGCTCTTCAAAAATTCCGCCCAAATCCAGGCGAAACCCCTTTACCTATTGTGAAAATCGCTCAACTCAAAAATGGAGAGGCTACTTGGGATGAATTGGCGAGCCCAAATATTTCACCGGAATGTATTATTCATGACGGAGATATGGTCTTTTCATGGTCTGGGTCTCTCATGATTGACATTTGGTGTGGAGGGAAAGCAGCCCTTAATCAACATTTATTTAAAGTTACTTCGACAGATTTTCCGAAATGGTTTTATCTGTATTGGTCAATTGAACACCTTTACAGTTTTCAAAGAATCGCAGCTGATAAAGCAGTAACAATGGGACACATTAAGCGCAGCCATTTATCCGATGTCAATTGTGCCATTCCTGACAAATATTTACTTGTTAAGGGGTCGGAGATAACTAACCCTTATATCGAGAAAATGATAAATAATAGAGTCCAAAACAAAGCACTATCCAACCTCCGCGACACCCTACTCCCCAAGCTCATATCCGGAGAAATCCGCATCCCCGAAGCCGAAAAACTCACAGAGGAAGTGCTGGCATGAAATTCACCGAATCCCAACTCGAATCCGCCATCATCAAACTTCTCGGCACCATGGGCTATCCCCATGTCCTCGGGGAAACCATCCACCGTCAGCCGGACGGTGTATTGATCAAGGCTGATCTGCGAACATTTCTCTCCCGCCAGTATGCAGCCGATGGCATCACATCCAATGAAATCGAGTCGGTGATCCGGCAGTTGGAAGCCTACTCATCCATGGATATCTATGAGAGCAACAAAGCAATCATGAAGCTTGTCTCGGATGGATTTTTACTCAAGCGGGAAGATCGCAATCAGAAAGATCTCTATGTCCAGTTGATCGATTATTCAGGTTTAGCAGAATTTCGAACGCCCAAGGCAGGCGAGGTGCCGGAGATTGTGGGGGAGAAGCAAGCCGGGTATGCCACAGAGAAAGGGGCCAACATCTTCAAGATGGTGAATCAGCTGGAGATCACCGGGCATGAAAAGCGGATACCGGACGGGATTCTCTACATCAACGGGCTGCCCCTGGTGGTGTTTGAGTTCAAGAGTGCCATCCGGGAAGAGGCGACGATCCACGATGCCTTCACTCAATTGGCGGTGCGCTACAAGCGCGACATCCCGGAGCTGTTCAAATACAATGCCTTCTGCGTCATCAGCGACGGTGTGAACAACAAAGCAGGCTCATTTTTCGCCCCCTATGAATTCTTCTATGCCTGGCGAAAGACCGACGGCAGCGATATCATCGAAAAAGACGGCATCGACTCCCTCTACTCCATGATCCATGGCCTGTTCCACCCCTTCCGCCTCTGTGATGTGATCCGGAACTTTATCTTTTTGCCGGACACCTCCCGGAAAGAAGAGAAGATCCTCTGCCGTTATCCCCAATACTACGCCGCCACCAAGCTCTATCGAAATATTTTGTGCCATATAAGGCCAAAAGGCGACGGCAAGGGCGGTACCTACTTCGGGGCCACAGGATGCGGTAAAAGTTATACCATGCTCTTTCTGACCCGGCTTTTGATGAAGAGTGTGGCCCTGTCGAGCCCCACCATTGTGCTGATCACCGATCGTACCGATCTCGATGATCAATTATCGGCGCTCTTTACCAACGCCAAAGGCTATATCGGGGACGAGACCGTGATCAGCGTGGAGAGCCGGGACCAGCTCCGGGAACTCTTGAAGGGACGCAACAGCGGCGGGGTCTTTCTTTCCACCATTCACAAATTCACCGAGAGCATTTCACTTTTAACCGAGAGAAGCAACGTCATCTGTATTTCAGACGAAGCTCACCGCAGCCAGATCAATCTCGATCAAAAGGTGAGGGTAACGGAACAAGGGGTAAAGCGCACCTTCGGGTTTGCC
>JADGBO010000265.1 GCA_015231465.1 Desulfamplus sp. | reverse complement strand
ATCGAATACGATATCATCCATGTTTGCCGTAAACGTCATGAAGAATCAAAATCCATTTCATGGGCAAAGCTGAGAAGACAAATTCTTCGGGATGTGCGGGATCTTCAGGAATTGCTTGAACATCATCAGGAAGCGGGTTTGATGGAAGCGGATATTCAGGTGATCCGACGGGGTAAGGCATTGGAATATTTCTCCCGCCATTACGGAAAGGTTTACAAGGATGAAGACACTCCAGTATCTGTTCTGGAGGCTTTAGTTGGAATTAATCAGCTTCTTGATGAAGAGGCAGAAGATATCAAAGAACCCCCTCCCTACAATGCAGAACCTTTTACCCGCATGTTGCTCCGTCTTTTTAATGGCGTGAACGAACTCCCCAGAGATCAGATTCAGAAATTTCTGAGAGGAACCGGTTCAGCTCCTTCAGATTATGTGGATCGGGGATGGATTTATGAAGAGAAAAAAATCTTTTACCTCACCTCTCCCTTGGAGATGGCAAAGTCGTGGGTAGGTAAGCAGAAAAAAGGCATGAACAGCGATTATGATCAAGCCATGTTCTTTACTGGAGCATGTTTTGAGGAAAGTGGCATCAATGCCACTGATACGTTAAATAATCCTAATTTTAGGCCACATCCCGCCCTTGGAGGAATATTGAAATGGCTGGGACATCATAGCGGAACCCCTGGAATCCGAAACGCCGCTATCATGGCATCCCAGCTCTACCAACAATGGACAGCCAAAAATCAACCCAAGGTACAACAGCTCTCTTTGTTTGATACCCCAGATGATGAGGATATGTAATGGTTCACACACGTTTTAACCGTGGATGGCCCCGCCGTGGTCTTGCATTTCTTTGGAGCGGTGACATCCTGACAGAATTGATTGAACCAAGCTCAGTGATCTCAATGCGGCAATTCTTTTCCCAGGTGGATGAATGGCCTGAAGATCTGCCATCCTTGGATGGAGACACTATGGTGGTCACAGGTTTTGAGGGAACTATTGATTTGTTGAATGCAGAGGATGCAGAACAGTGGATTGAAACGGATTTCAAAGAAGCTATTCTCTCATTTCAGGATTTTTATCAAGGGCAGGCAGGTCTCATCTTTTGGGTACCCAGTGGTCGATCTCGGATTACCATGAAAGGTGCCAGCGAACATTATTTCTGGACGCATAAACCTACCGGGGGGGATGGTTTGCCCATGGGACGGTTACTTTTTTCCGGTGCTGAAAAAGAGATTGAACGGATCATGAATACTGATGATAAACATGCAGATTATGACGGTAAGGATTGGGCAGGACTATATCACCCAAGGATTAGCTGATGCCTGAAAACAGATTTGAAGCAGGACAACGGATTCTCCATCCTGAATTTGGAGAAGGCATTGTCGTTAGTAGTACTGTGGATGGGTATGTCAGGGTCTTTTTTTCCATTGGAGAGAGACAGGTCTTTCAGGATGCCATTCAGCCTCTTCAAACCCGAACAGAACAGATGCTCTCCAATGTGTCAGGGGGAAAGGCTCGCCTGAAAAATGCCTGGCTTTATGTGGAAGCCCATGCCTTGCCATTAATGGACAATGCAGCAGCTATGACCGCAGCCCGAATTGATCTGTTGCCCCACCAGGTGGTACTCACTCACAGGGTGGCTACTGCATCACCCAGACGATTTTTGATTGCAGATGAAGTGGGATTAGGTAAAACCATTGAAACTGCCTTGATTCTTAGGGAGATGACCAGTCGGGGAGAGATGAAACGGGCATTGATGGTGGTACCGGCAGGTCTTGTAAACAATTGGCACAGAGAGCTGAACGAAGTATTTAACCTGGATTTCGAGGTGTTTGGTGCCCAGGGGGATGTGACAGACCGCAGAAGCAACGCCTTTGCCAAGCATGACCGCTTGATTGCCAGTGTGGATACCTTGAAACGACGAGCCAGGATAAAACGATTGAAGGAAGCACCGCCCTGGGATTTGGTGGTTTTTGATGAAGCCCATCATCTGTCGGCATACAAGTCGGGTCGTAAGGTTCGGAAAACGGAAAATTACAAGTTAGCTGAGGCACTAAGAGACCATACCCGTGATTTGCTTTTACTCTCTGCAACACCTCATCAGGGAGACCATTTTAGGTTTTGGATGTTAATACAGCTATTAAATACCACTCTTTTTAAAAATGCCGAAGATATGGTGGAAAAAAGGCATCGCCTGAATGCAGTGGTCTATAGAAGAACTAAAGCCGATGCTTGTACTTCTGATGGTTCACCTCTTTTCACTCGCCGTTGGGTACATACTGAAGCTTTTACTATGTCTGACAAGGAAAATGAGTTTTACGCCAAACTACGAGAATACCTGATAGATGGCTTCAATTTGGCCAAACAGCAGGGGAATAAGGGGAGAGCTCTCGGGTTTGTCATGACTATTTTCCAAAAAATTGCTGCATCCAGTTTTGCCGCTGTCAGAAGTACACTCCTTCGTCGTCAGCTCAGTCTGACCATCCATGAGGCAATCTTAAAAGATCAAGCCATGGATATAGACGGACATCTAACATTGATGGATGAAGCCAGAAAAATGATCCACGCTGATCATAATCTGCCAAATGACCAGGTTGGGCGTATTGAGGTTGACCAGATTCTTTCGGATTTAAAACTCAAGTTAATTAAAAAAATGGATGAAGATGAACTGGCGATTGCCGCTTCTTCAGAGTCATCTGAGGTAGTTATGGCAAATGGAGAGATGCTGGCAGCCACGTCCATTGCCATGTGTCTTCCTGAAGAAAGATTACGCATCGAAGAGCTGCTCTCCGTATATCCAGATGAACAGGAAACCAAGATTGAGAAGTTGGTCCGTGCCCTTGGGGCGTTATGGAACCAGAATCCCAATGAAAAAGTGGTGATTTTTGCCACATATTTATCTACTGTGGATCTGCTTTCCCATGCCATTGACACATCTTATCCAGGCCAGGGCGTAGTTGTATTAAGGGGTGGAGATCACGGTAGTAAATTGGCAGCAGAGAAACGATTCAAAAAAACAGATGGGCCAAGGGTTATGGTCTGCACCGCAGCAGGACGAGAGGGAATAAACCTTCAGTTCAGCCGTATTCTGTTTAATTTTGATCTGCCCTGGAACCCCATGGATGTGGAGCAACGGATTGGTCGAATCCATAGATATGGTCAGCAGTACACGGCACAGGTGTACAATCTGGTGTTATCCGATACCATCGAAGGAAAGATATTTTTGCTTTTGATGGATAAACTCAAGGAGATTGCCCTGACATTGGGAAAAGTGGATGAACACGGCAATGTCACTGAGGATCTTCGAGGTCAGATATTGGGGCAATTGAATGATCGTTTGAGTTATGATCAACTTTACAGAGATGCTTTGAATGATCCCACACTCCAGCGAACCCAGCAGGAACTTGAAGAAGCCATGTCCAACGCTAATGAAGCAAGAAAGGTGGTGTTTGAATTGTTTCAGGAATTGGATAGCTTTAGCCTTGATGAGTATAAACCCCTTGCCAATATTGATGATAGTAAATCCCGTATTATCAGTTTTTTGGAACAAGCCACCGAAGAAAGCAAAGGGGAATTGCTTCACATTGATGATAAAAGATTCAAGATAACTGCTAATGAGAATGAATCTCCTATTATCTGCACACTTGACAGGGAATTACTCCAGGAAGATGACAAATTGGAATTGATGGGGCTTGATCACCCTGTCATAAATCGAATGATTCAGCATTGTAAACAATATCCTCCCACGACTCTGGGGGCTACTGCGGATATGGAACTTGGCTATCCTGCGGTTTTGACAGTTTGGCTAATACAATCCTTTGGTACTGGTAAAGATGCCACCAATCATATTGTTCCCATTGCCGTCAATAGTGAAGGAAAACGAATCCCGTCTGTTGAGAAGCAGTACAGATCATGTTTTGCAGTATCCCCAGGGAAGCCATTTTTTTCACCTGAAACCAGATCGTCCATTTTGCAGGACTATATTGAACCAACGCTTCAGAAAGAGCTTAAATATCGTGCAATTGCTACACCGGAGAAAGGGTATTCAAGTGAGTTGTTGGCTTGGGTGGAGTTAAATTAATAAAAGATATTTCAATGTTTTAGCTCACTTGAATGATAAGGCATCCGGATTCCATAATACTGTCTGGGAAACCGCATATTCAGCCCCCACAGGTTTGCTGATATTTATGACAGGCGTTTTATTGTGATCATAGATGAGTTCCAGAACATCACGCAATATATTTACATGGAAAAAGAGTGTGGCACCTTGAATTTTGCATGGAACTGGATGTTGTGGCAGAATCATCCTGCGGCAGGGTTCTCATTGTCGAGGTGAAAAAGCGGGCTGTGAAGACCGGCATCACCATGATCGAGGATTTCCATGAAAAAATTACCACCCCGGGGAGATTGATCCTGTCCCGGATTATTCCGGGTTCAAGGGGCATCACCACAGTATTGACAGGAACTTTCTCCGGAACCTTGGCCTGGGCCTTTTCC
>JADGBO010000264.1 GCA_015231465.1 Desulfamplus sp. | reverse complement strand
TCTGAACCAGGATGGCCAGGATTTACAGGATGATCAGGATTTTTATCCTGTAAATCCTTTCAATCCTGAGTATCCTGATTCAGACAGTATTGACAAGCCTCACGGCATTATAGGTGTCGACTTTGAGATATAATTGACAACTCAAATTTTAAAAAATCCCTGGAATCAGTTGGGTGGATAGACCGAACCGGAAAAATAGTGGGGAGAGTAATGGGGCAGTATGGCCATCATCTCCTTTAAAATACCTTCATGCTCATACATCTTCGCCATCTGTTCAAGGGTGTCTATATGGCCGTTAAGTCGCTTTAAATTGCACCTGGTGCTGTCAAGAACCATAATTTTATGATGATCTGTGCGTTTGAGCTTCTCTTTTTCAGTGTAAAGCTCCTCAAAGAGCTTTTCCCCGGGTCTCAGGCCGATGATCTCTATTTTTATGTCAACATCAGGCTCCAGGCCGTGGAGCCGGATCATGTCCCTTGCCATATCAATTATTTTCACAGGGGTTCCCATGTCAAGGATAAATATCTCCCCTCCCCTACCCATGTGTCCGGCCTGGAGAATGAGCTGGCATGACTCGGGAATGGTCATGAAAAAACGGGTCACATCCTTATGGGTTACGGTGACAGGCCCCCCTTCACGGATCTGGCGCTTGAACAGGGGAACAACACTGCCGGCACTTCCGGCCACATTGCCGAACCTTACAGTGATAAACTTTGTCCTGGATTTTTCATGGATATTCTGACTCTGCACAAACATCTCGGCAATGCGTTTGGATGCCCCCATGACGCTTGTGGGATAGACAGCCTTGTCCGTGGAGACAAAGACAAATCGCTCCACACCAAATCTTTGTGCTGCCAGTGCCACCTTTACCGTACCGAGAATATTATTTTGCACGGCTTTCCAGGGATGCTTCTCAAGCATGGGAACATGCTTGTATGCCGCAGCATGGAACAGAAGCCCGGGCCTGTGTATGGAGAGAACCTTCTCCATGAGTTCCTGGTCCTGGATATCGGCAAGGCATGATACTATTTCAATATCCTTAAAGTACTTGTTCAGCTCATACTCTATCTCATAAAGGGGTGTCTCGGCTATCTCATACAAGAGAAGCTTCAAAGGATGGAATCTGCATATCTGACGGCACAGTTCAGCTCCTATGGAACCTCCGGCACCGGTTACAAGCACTGTCTCACCTCCAATACAGGATATGAGCCCCTCCTGGTCAAGCTGGATGGCCTCCCGGCCCAGTAGATCCCGGAAGGATATATCCCTTATGGCACCAAATGATACATTGCCGTTAATCAGCTCCCCCATATTGGGAATGGTCTTGAAAACCAGACCGCTTCTGTCGCATATATCTATGATTCTTCTCATCTGGGAGGCATCGGCAGAGGGCACTGCAATCAATATCTCATGGGCTTCAACCAACTCTGCTGTGGCATCAAGGTTTTCAATGGTATTGAGAACCGTAACTCCATGAATTTTTTTGCCTATCTTCACAGGATTGTCATCAAGAAAACCTGCAACATGGTAACGGGCCGAAGAGTTGTTCCTTATATCCCTTAGAATCTGCTCTCCGCAATTGCCGGCACCTATGATCAAAAGGTTCTTGAGCCCCTTTCTTCTCTTTTTCCAGAAAATTTTTTCCCGAAGGTAATTAAAGGATATTTTCCCGAAACTATTGGTGCCGTTGGCTGTCTTCTCAAAATAGAACCTTACGAAAAGCCTGAAAAGGGAGATGGAGAATATGGTGAAGGCCCAGTCAATTACAAAAACGGATCTGGAAAAACCCTGGAAATTGTAGTTGTAAATAATGACGGCCGTAAGGACGAGGGTGGAGAATGTGGATGCTTTGACAATATTTAGAAGATCCGGAATACTTGTATAACGCCACATACCCCGGTAAAGATCGAAAAAATAGAATATGGGGAGCTTAACCACAAGGACAAGGGGAATGAGGAGAGTGAGTCCCCCCATCATGTAATCAGGAACTGAAAAATCGAACTTGACAAGATAGGATGCAAAAACAGCCCCGGCAATGAGACCAATATCTGCCAGCATTATGAGATAGAAATTTTTATGTAACAGTGTCCGCATGATCCATAATCTTTTATTGAAAGCCGTCAGTTATCATAATTCATTTTGCCTGTCTTGGCACTGTTGGCAACTCTTCTGAACATGAGTTATCATAATTCATTTTGCCCCTGCCTAATCCGCCGTGAAATGATCCCAAAGAGAACAAAAAAGAGCAAAAGCATTGTCACCAGTGGCATTATCCTGCCCAGGCTGTGGATATATATCATCATCAAACCAAAAATAGCCTGCACCATAGCATAGAAAAGAGTCACCTTCAAGTGTGAAATTCTCCTTTGGTTCACAAGAATCTGATAAAGATGTTTTCTATGGGGTTTGAATATATTTTCCCGATTTTTGAGCCTTATGGCCATGGTTGTCAACTCATCGCAGTAAAAAGGTGCCAGAAATGAAAAAAACAGGAGAAAATCTCCATGGGATGTGGAAAACAGCATCACCATGGCGGCAAAAAAAAATCCAAGGAAAAGACTCCCGGTATCCCCCATGAAAACCTTTGCCCGGGGAAAATTCATGGGAACAAATCCCAGACAGGCAGAAGCCGCGGCAAGCAGGAGAAGGACATTCCGGTCCCAGCCTCCATGGAGAATTTGAAAAAGAGCCATAAGAATAAACCCTGTGGCACCGGAAAGGGCGGCAATGCCGTTGATGCCGTCCATAAAGTTGTAAAAATTGGCAGTGGCGGCAATGAAGAGGGTCCAGAAAAGAGTATATAAAATAATCCCGGGAAAGGAGAGGAGGGGAAGAAAGGGAGAACCTGCAATCACAGCAAAAAGAGCCAGGAGTATATGCATGGAGAGCCTGAAAAGGGGCGAGATATCCCTGCGATCCGAAAAAAGCCCCAGAAAGGAGATCATTATGAAGCAGGGTATCATGGCAAAGGGGTGTCCCAGAAAAATCCAGGCCCATAGAACAGCCAGGACAATGCCGACACCTCCGCCCTTGGGTGTGGGGGCAGCATGGGAGCTTCGAAGGCCGGGCATATCCATGAAGTGCCCTGCCACCATGGGCCTTGAAAATATCCAGCCCCCCATGAAGCCTAAAAAAAATCCCCAGGGAACCAGCCATAACAGCACCAGAAACTCCAGGGCCGGGTCAAAAAGATTTCTCAAGGGCTATTCCCCCAATATATCGCCATTGCCAAGGGCCACCCCCCAGCCTCTTTTCAAATCATATTCCGGTGTGAAACCCAGCTCCCGCTCTATTTTAGAGCCATCCACGGCACACCTCTCCATGAGCTTATCCAGGGCATGGAGGGCCCCGGCAAGGAAGTAAAAAAAACTTGAGCAAACTTTGAACAAAATAACTTTTTTTCCCAGTACCCCGGCAGGGAAGTAAAAAAAACGTGACGGCACTTTGATCAAAGCAATCTTCCTTCCCAGGGACCTGGCAAGGAAGCAAAAACAGCGTGACGGCACTTTGATCAAAACAACTTTTTTTCCCAGGGCCCCGGCAATGGATAGAGCAATATCCTGCAATGTATGGGTGGTGCCGTCCGTTAGGTTGTAAGTTTTCCCGGAGGCCTCCGGATGGGTTGCTGCAAGTATGGCTCCCCTTAAAACATCCCTTTCATGTACCAGGGTTCTCACCGCTCCCAAGGGAGTTTTACTGCCCCGGGGAATGATAAAAAAACCCCGGCGGAGGGCTTTAATAAGCCTGAGATAGTTTCCCGTAACACCTGCCCCATAGACCGATGCCGGACGAAGCACCGTAACAAGGGGGGAACTGCCCTTTGATGCAAGAATATTGTTTATATCCATGGCCAGCTTTTCCCCCAGGGCCTTGGTTGCCGCATAGGGGGTTCCGGGATTGAGGGGAGACTCCTCAAAGAAGGTTTCTCCATTCTTGCCAGGGCCGTAAACGGCAACAGTACTGAAAAAAACCACCCTTTTCACCCCATGGTGCAGTGCTGCCTTGAAAATGTTCCATGTACCGAGAACATTAATATCATAATACTCCTGTTCCATAAATTGAACCCGGGATGGTTCCGGCAAATTTATGTGAAGCAGTGCCGCAAGGTGAAAAACCAGGGAGACCCCCTCCATGGCCCTGGAAACCGTTGTAAAATCTCTTATGTCACCCTTGAAAATCCCAACATCGGATGAGAGCAGGTGAGAAAGGCGTGATGATGATCCTTTCCTGACAAGGATACGCACCTTGAAATTGTGTCTTAAAAGCTCGGCTGCCAGAAGATTTCCTATTTTGCCGGTGGCTCCGGTAATGAGAACCTTTTGGGACTCCATTTTTTCTCCGTCAAATGATTTAGGAATGGGTCTTAAATAACTTGCCCAATTACCTCATCACCCCCCTCTCCATGAATGGCGAGGGGGGGGGAAATGGGTAAATTATTGCGTGCCCATTCCTTAATAAAATACAACGCTGCTTACAGCGAGGAAAAAAATTAATTTAAATTATTTTTTATACTTTCGAGATAT
>JADGBO010000263.1 GCA_015231465.1 Desulfamplus sp. | reverse complement strand
CATGAGTTCACGCAAAATCATTTCCACCGTGGAGAGGTTCTTGATCCCTTCACCGGTTCCCATGGTTATGATCGGACAATGGGGAGGGAAATCTCCGGCATAAAGCTCCTTTACCCGTTCATCGGTAACGATGACAGATGCCACACCGGCCGGAAGATGGGAGTCTATCCGGGATAATTTCTCTCCCACATGGATGCGTGAGACTCCCCCGGCACCTTTAACCTCAATGATTTTAACCTCTTGTTTCAAAACATATCTCCCGGCAGGAGAGAAAAACCGGTTGACCCGGCAAATCTCTGGGCTTTAAGGTTTTATTGCATAACATATCTTTGATACCCATTATAGACTTCCAGAAAAATCTTTGAGCATATCCATTCCCAAGGGCAGCCACAGGGGGCTGCCCCTACAGTATGATTACCAATTTAATTATCTGGAAAACTATATTTTACAGACATCCGCTTCATCTTTTTAACCATCTTTGCATATTTCATGTATTCTGTTTATTTTCTGCATAAGTTTTTCAAACTGATCCGGATACAGGGACTGGGCCCCGTCACTCACAGCCTCCTCCGGGATATTATGCACCTCTATCATGAGTCCGTCGCAGCCCACGGCAGCCCCGGCCAGGGCCAGGGGAATCACCTGATCCCTGATGCCCGCAGCATGGCTGGGATCCACGATAACAGGAAGATGGGTCTCCTTTTTTGCAGCCGGAACCACCGAGAGATCAAGGGTGTTACGGCTGTGCCGGACAAAGGTTCTAACTCCCCTCTCACAGAGAATCACCTGCTCGTTTCCCTCCTCCATGATATACTCGGCAGCCATGAGCCACTCCTGGAGAAGTGCGGACATGCCTCTTTTAAGTATCACAGGCCGTTTTGATTTTCCGGCCCTTTTAAGGAGAGTGAAATTTTGCATGTTTCTGGTGCCGATCTGGACCACATCGGCATACTCCTCCACCATGTCGAAGTTCTCCTTGTCCATAACCTCGGTGGCCACGGGAAGTCCGGTGACATCCCTGACCCTGGCAAGTATCTTAAGGCCCTCCTCCCCCATGCCCTGGAAGGAGTAGGGAGATGTTCTGGGTTTAAAAGCTCCGCCCCGGAACATGACGGCACCGGCTTTTTTGACTGCCTCGGCAATGGCCAGGCACTGCTTTTCGCTCTCCACGGCACAAGGGCCTGCAATCACCGGCATGGACCCGTCCCCAAAAACTGCGTCCCCCACCATTACCACAGTGTTTTGGCTCTTAACCTCCCGACTGACGAGTTTATAGGGTTTTGTGACCGGAATCACCTCATTGACCCCTTCCAAACCCAGGAAAAGTCCTGCATCCACAGAACCTTTATTATATAGTATTCCAATGGAGACTCTGTCCCCTCCAGGTATGGGACGGGCTGTATAACCCCTCTTTTCAGCCGCCTTCACAACCCCCTGGACATTTTCATCGCTTGCACCTTTTTTCATTACAATCAGCATATCTGCCTCCCTGCCGGAGAATTACCTTCAAATATATTGAACGGCCAGGATATTTCCTCAAGTATCAACCTGTATGATTGTCTGATTCGGACAAGTGAAACAAGATAAGTTGACAAGGGAAAAATACTGAGCCGCTTTTTTAAACCTGCCTGTAAGTATCACCAAAAGAGTTCTGCATCAACAAAAAACATGGAGGCCTTGATCATGGTTTAGGCCAATTATGTAGGGGTGATGCTTGTCATCGCCCTTCTGAAGGGCGAACACAAGGTTCGCCCCTACCATCCGGCCGAAAGGATGATCAAGGCAAACATGGAACATGGGAAGATGATGGCCGGTTATGTTTTTCTCTTTGAAGGCTATATTCGTATAATATTTTTTTGAAGGATGGTACAATATTTTTTGAAGTAAGGTACCGCAAAATCGGCCGGATGAGAGATGCAGCATAAGGAGAGATGTTAACATGGCTTCAACAGGGACCAAATGCGGTCAACCTGATGCCGGGTCTCTTCAATGGTTCCTGAGTTATCCACCACATGATCCGCATATTGAAGTTTGCTGTCCATGGGAATCTGGGAAGCCATTATTTTCAGGGCGGTCTTCTCATCTATACCGTCCCTCTCCATGAGACGCATGATCTGTATATCGCCGGAAACATGGATAAGGACAATGGAGTCGAACAGGGGTTGGAGGGAGAGTTCGATCAAAAGGGGAATTACGGAAACGATTACAGCTTTGGGTTCCAGGGCGGTTATCTCCTTTACCCTGGTGCGGAACAGATCAAATATGGCGGGATGGAGAATGGACTCAAGTGTTTTTCTTTTTTCAGGATTTTCAAAAACCATGGACGACAGGACTTTTCTGTCAAGGGAGCCCGAGGCATCCAGGATTGAGGGGCCAAAGCACCCAACAACCCGGGAAAGACCCTGGCTTCCAGGCACCACAACCTCCCGGGCCAGCAGATCGAAATCCACAATATGGGGACCATGGAGCTTGAACATATCTGCAACGGTGGTCTTTCCGGAGGCAATACCCCCTGTGAGCCCGATGTGAAAAGGTTTTCCACAGCCACGTATGGCATGTGCAATTTCACTTGGTTCTATCTCAATGTTTTCCACTGTCTCAATCCTGTCTGATCTTATTTTTCCGGGTTTATGCTCTAAAAATTGTAAAAATCCTGATTCTGACTTTTGCCAAAATATCTTCAAAATGAATGGAATTAACCCTTTTCATGTGTTAATAAATGAAAACATCATCCTACCGGAATTCTGCAAAATTTAAATAAACTAACTGACTTTTAAACATAAAGCAATCAATAGGCTCATTTATGGAACGATTTTTTTTTAACACAGCAGGGCCAATTATTCCTGAAGATCACTACAAGATACCATTAATTGGTAGATTGGACTGGGATGAGATTCAAAGTCTTATCAGGACAAAACGTTACTTTGTCCTCCACGCTCCACGCCAGACCGGCAAAACAAGCACCCTTCTTGCAATTATGGAAGAGATTAACAAATCAGATCAATATATATCTGTTTACTCAAACATCGAAGGAGCCCAGGCTGCAAGAAACAACGTAGAGAGGGGTATGGCTGAGGTTGCAAGGGCAATTGCATCCGATGCTGAGTTCTACCTTGATGACTATTTGGTTAAAAATATACTTAAAGAAATTTCAGATGAGCAGATAAAACCAGAAGGGCTGATATCAGAGCTTTTAATGAGATGGTCAAAGAAGTCAAAGCTCCCCATTGTTCTGCTTCTTGATGAGGTTGATGCCCTTATTGGGGATACTCTCATTTCCCTTTTAAGGCAGCTCAGGGCCGGCTATACAAAACGCCCCAAAGGTTTTCCCTTGAGTATAATTTTGTGTGGTGTCCGTGATGTTAGAGATTACAGAATTACCCGGGAATCTGGAGAGATTATCACTGGCGGCAGTGCCTTTAACATAAAGGCAAAATCGCTGCGCATGGGTAATTTCAGTGAAGATGAGACACGGCATCTTATACTCCAACATACAAAAGAGACTGGACAGCAGTTTGATGAAGAGATATTTCCAAATCTCTGGGAGGATACAAAGGGTCAGCCATGGCTGGTAAATGCCCTTGGTCACCAGATGATATGGGAAGATAAGAGTGCAAGGGATAGAAACATAAAGATAGATATTCACAGATACTTTGCTGCAAGGGAGAGATTAATTCAATCAAGGGCTACACACCTTGATCAACTTGCGGATAAATTAAAGGAAGAGCGTGTAAAAAGAGTTATAGAACCCCTTCTTGAAGGAGAACAGACTGAACTTAATATTCCATTAGATGATATTCTATATAATGTTGATATTGGCTTAATCGTTAGGAAACCAAATATAAATATTAGCAACAAAATATATCAAGAGATTATTCCAAGAGAGTTAGTTGCATCTACACAAGAGACAATGATTCAAAATTCTACTTGGTACATTAAAGACAACAACAGCCTTGATATGAAAAAGCTGATTGCTGCATTTCAACAATTTTTCCGTGAAAACTCAGAGAGCTGGGTTGAACGATTTGACTATAAAGAGGCAGGACCTCAACTTTTAATGCAGGCTTTCCTTCAAAGGGTAATCAATGGAGGCGGAAGGTTAAATCGTGAGTATGGCCTTGGAAGAAAGCGCACAGATCTTTTGATTGAGTGGCCCCTTGATCCCACACAAAGTCCTGAAAAAGGATTATATGGAACACTTCAAAGGGTTGTTATAGAGCTTAAAATATTGCGGGGAAAATTATCTACAGAACTTATAACTGCCCTGGAGCAAAGTTGTGAGTATGGTGATAAGGCTGGAGCTGATGAGGTGCATATTTTATTTTTCGACAGGAATAAAAATAGATCATGGGATGATAAGATATGGCACAAAATTGAGAAGCATAAAGAGAGAGTTGTGGATGTGTGGGGGTGTTAACCATACCTCAAAAATATTTATTGTTGAATAAATATTATCTTGACAAAACCATTTTTTATATATAATCACTCATGGTAATTCAAAAAAACAGTGTTTACTCGTTAATTACAAGAT
>JADGBO010000262.1 GCA_015231465.1 Desulfamplus sp. | reverse complement strand
AAGGGGTAGGATGGAATGGAGATTCGTGTTCCAGGGTATCTGGCATTAAAGGGAGCCCAGTCAATCTTTTGCCCCATGATAAAACGTTTTGCAAATATATGGGGCCATCTCTTTTTTTCACCACCGGATGTTCCATTGCCACCGGATGTTCCATTGCCACCGGATGTTCCGTCACCACCAGATTTTCCTTCCCCACCGGGTATTCCGTCATCAAGGGGTGTCCCATCATTGGGGGGGGCGGCATCATCCCTGAATATCCTGGTATTGGATGATTCACCTTTTTGGGCGAGAAAACCCTCCAGGCCGGATACAAGGCCATCCCTTCCTTTTCCGGTTACGGCACACCGGTGGTCAAACAGGGCCCTGCCCACCCGGGATGTGTAGCATATGTCTTCGAGGAGCCGGTGATGGTCGTTGGGTGTCCCGGGGGTCTGGTCGATGTTTTTGAGAAAATCAATGTACCTGCGGCAGTACTCCCCAAGGGCAGCCTCTGTTCTTGCCGAGATTGTCAGAAGGAGGTCCGGGGAGTCTGTCTCCTGGTGAACAATGGGAATCCTCTCTCCCTGGAATGTACTTCTGGATTTTTCCGGCACATGGCTGGAGAGGATCACATGGGCATTGGTTCCGGAAAATCCAAAGGCACTGATTCCGGCAGTTAAAGGGGTATCTTTTAAAGGTACGTCCTTTTGATTAAGGGAGGTAATCCCGGTGGGTATTCTGACGGGCAGTCTCTCCCAGTTGACCAGGGGATTTGGTGTTTCAAAGCCCGCCTGGGGGAAAACCAGGCCGGACTGGAGGATTAAAACGGTTTTTATGATGCTTGCCATGCCCGCGGCAGCTTCAAGGTGTCCGATGTTGGCTTTCACCGAGCCCACCCACAGGGGTCGATCCTTGGGCCGATTCTCTCCGTAAACGGATCCAAGGGCCTGCAGCTCAATGGGATCACCAAGC
The DNA here is from genome assembly GCA_015231465.1 of Desulfamplus sp. Classification (GTDB taxonomy): domain Bacteria; phylum Desulfobacterota; class Desulfobacteria; order Desulfobacterales; family Desulfobacteraceae; genus Desulfamplus. Next base: position 3,613 of record JADGBO010000262.1, on the reverse strand, counting down.
CTGGTTCCGGTTCCATGGGCCTCCACATAGTCCACATCCCCGGGTTTTAATCCGGCATCCTCCAGGGCAAGGCGTATCACCTCCTGCTGGGCAGAGCCGTTGGGTGCCGTAAAGCTGGATGATGCTCCGTCGTGGTTCACGGCACTGCCCCGGATGACGGCCAGTATGGGATCATTGTCTGCCAGGGCGGCATGCAGGGGTTTCAGTATTATGGCCCCGGCACCCTCCCCCCGCACATATCCGTCGGCTCCGGCATCAAAGGTGCGGCATTGCCCCGAAGGCGAGAGGGCACCCAGTTTGGAGAAATAGACAAACATGTGGGGATGGACCATGACATTTACCCCGGCCACGATTGCCGACGATATTGAGCCGCACCTGAGGGCCTGGCAGGCGGAATCAAGGGCTGTCAGGGCAGATGAACATGCGGTGTCCACGGGGAAGTTGGGGCCCTGGAGGTTGAGAAGATAGGATATTCTGCCCGCTGCCGCACTGTACATGGACCCGGTGGCGGAATAGGCATCAATGTGCCCCGGATCCGGTGACCAGAGATGGGCTCCCATGTAGTCTGCGGTGGAGATTCCCACATAGACCCCCACACGGCGGCCCGAAAGTGTTGAGGGCTCAAGGGCTGCGGACTCAATGGCTTCCCAGACGGTTTCCATGAGGAGACGCTGCTGGGGATCCAGTGATAGGGCCTCCCGGGGAGATATTTTAAAAAACGGGGCATCAATGTTGAAAATGTAAGTGTCATCCAGAAAACCGCCGGCCTGGGAGTAGGCTTTCCCTGGGGTGTCCGGGTTTGGATCCAGCCACGGGTCAGGGTTCCAGCGACTGTATGGTACCTTTCCGATGGCACAGCGTCCCTCCATGAGAAATTGCCGGAAGAGGGCAGGGGTGTGGCATGACCCTGGAAAACGGCAGGCCATGCCCAGGATGGCAATGTCATGGGAATCCGTGGCCGGGGAGCCTCCTTTACAGGTGCCTTTACAGGTTTCGGTACGGGTACCTGTACGGGTTTCGGTACAGGTGCCTGGGTCCGGGGATTTTCCCCTGGCCGGAGCCACCGAGCCTTCTGATCCCTGTGTGTGGGCCGGATCCAATCTCTCTGCTTTCCCGGAGCCCATGTAGGCCAGAAATTGGGCAAGGGAGGCCATGTTGGGATGGTCGAACATTGAGGTTACAGGTATATCCGTCCCCATGATTCCGGAAAGATACTTTGCCATGGCGATGGCGTGCCGGGAGGTTAGCCCCATATCAAGAAAACCTGCCGGGTCATCCGGGGAGGGTCTTATCATTCCCAGGGTAACACTCTCTATGGCTTTGATGATAAGGGTTTTCATCCCATCTTCCCGGCCGGAGGACTCCCCGGGGATGCCCTGGGCCACCTTCACCAGTCTGTGATTTCCGGCGGGAATCCCATGGGAAGCCGAACTGTCATCATGGGATACGGAATTGTCCGGAGTAGAAGCCTGGGTTGCGGCCTGGATATCCTTTATTATTATCCCTTGTACCCCATCCAGTATTATCCTTTGCACCCCATCCCGGATATTTTCGGGAAGTTTGTCCATGTCAATGTGATTTTTTGTGCCAAGAAGGGCAAGGCATTGGTAAATTGCAGCCGTGGAATCCGTGGATCGTTTCAGTGTGCCAAGGACGGTTGCTTCCCTGGGAAACTCCCTGGCGCACTCGTCAACGGCACCTCCAAGGACAGCGTGGGGGCCTATCTCCACAAAGGTCTCGTAGCCATGGGAGAGCATCAACCCTATGGTGTCGCCGAATCTAACGGTTTTGCTGATATGCTCCGGCCAGTAGGCAGGGCCGAAATCATGGCTCCGGGGCAGCCCCCCCCGCAGGGTGGAGTAGATTTCCATAACTCCAGGGGCCGGTTTAAGGTTTCCCAGGTCATGTTCAAAAGTTGTTATAAATGGATCCACAATGGGGCAGTGGTAGGGGATGTCGATGTTGAGGATACGGCAGAAGATGTTCTGTTTTTTCATCTCCTCTACAAGGGGAGTGAGATCATCTGCCTTTCCGGTCAGAACCGTGGCCCCGGGGCTGTTAACCGCTGCCACCCAGATATTTTTATCCTTCACCCGGGGCATATCAAGCAGAACTTTTTCCGGCAGGGATATGTGAACCAGTATCCCCAGGCCCCTGATATGGGACATTACCTGGCAGTGCTGCCACACAAGGTACATGGCCTCCTCCATGGTGAGGATGGAGGCTGAGTGTGCCGCAGCCACCTCCCCGGAAGAGTGTCCCACAACCCCGTGGGGCAAGAGCTTCCAGGATTTGAACAGTGCGGTGATGCCCATCTGGATGGCAACATTGCAGGGATGGGCAATGGTGAGATCGTCGATTCGTGAGACCCATGGAGGCCGATGGAGTTCCTCAATGATGGACCACCCTGAAAAACCTGTAAAAATTTCATCACATTCAGCCATGGTGTCATGGAAAAGGGGGTATGCCTTCATAAGGTCAACCCCCATGCCCTTCCATTGTGTACCGATGCCTGAATAGACAAAGGCGCATTTTGTTTTAAAAAGTGTGTCCATCGTCGAGAAAAATGTCCATCATTTCCATTGAAGTCTAATGAAGTCTAAACAGAAAAATCTATTTGCCTGATGCCTCGGCCGCTACTTTCTCTCCATCTTTATAAAATTTTTGAAAATAGGCACGCATTTTTTCCGGATCAAAATCAAGAAGGGTGCCACCTGCTTCAAAATGCTGGATAAACACCTTGCCCACTGCGTAGGTGCTGGCTCCGCCTACTATACTAAGTGTTATGGCACCGGTGGTTGTGCCGATGAGGGGAATATTTTTCACAAGTGATGCCAGAAAGGGGCTTGTGTAGACAGGAAGAGCACCGCCAAGCAGGGTTGTTACCAGTGTTTTTCCCAGCTCCTTTTTGAAGGGCACATCATAGATTTTACAAAGGGAGTTGACAAGCTCCATCTGAATTCCTGTGAGGGCCACAAAATCAATAATCGGAAAAGGTATAAGTCCGGCACCAAGGGCGGCGTAAACCCGCTTTCTGGTAGCTTTTTCTGCCAGATTTAGTCTCTCGCTCCATTCGGCCTGGGACATTACAGGTTCTAAATGCTCCTCATGCTTATGGTCATGCTTATCGTCATGGCCATGGTCATGCTTATGGTCATGGCCATGGTCATGCTTATGGTCATGGCCATGATCATGCTTATGGTCATGGCCATGATCATCTTTATGCTCATGAGTTTCCGGTTTTTTCTCTTGGGAGAGTTCGGCTTTTTTCTCCTCGGAGGGTTTTGCATGGTTTTTTTTCATCTCTTCTGCTTTGTGGTTCATTGATCCGCTCCTAAAATAATAAAGGTGTTAAAAGATAAAAATTCCGCATCAATTACATGTATATTTTGCATTTATATTTCCCGGAGATGAAAACTTAGCATTTTCATGATCCGGATAGCCGGAATAAGGTCATGGATGTTTAAAAGACTATTTTGACACCTATGCCCTTTGTCTGGTCACGTTTACGAACTCCCAGTATCTGGTTGGCGTTGTTATCGTAATCTTCAGTGAATGATAGATTCACGAAGAGATGCTCCATTACTTTGAAATCAACATCCACCTTGAATGA
>JADGBO010000261.1 GCA_015231465.1 Desulfamplus sp. | reverse complement strand
GACAAGACACTCAAAAAGTGGAAATGTGAAGAGACAGGACTCATGATTTCCATCAGTCAGTATGGGGACGGAGAACCCAAACTTCAGATCGGCCCCAGAGTTCTCAAGAAAAAAGATGGCAGTGACCGTGTGCCGGCAAAGGCCGGACGTCTGAGCATTGAGGATGTCATGTGGATTTACGATATCATAGATGAGGTAAAGGATGAGCTTTCCGACCTGGTCGGACCTGAATGATGAAGCACTGATTCCCCCCCTCGGCGCCAGATACGCACCTGACATGGGGCAGGCTGTTGTTATGATCAGCACCGAGCCCGATGTCAGGATTGCCGAATCCTTTTGCAGTATGGACAAGGTGGGCCGTACCCATGCTTCTATTCCATTTTTTTTGGGGCGGCTTTTTACCTTGGAAAACGGCATCACCATTGCGGGCCCCTATCTTGGGGCACCATTAGGGGCCATGGTACTGGAATCTCTCATTGCAAGGGGTGTTTCCAGGGTGGTGGCCGTGGGGTGGTGCGGAGCCCTTTCAGATGAACTTAATGTGGGGGATATCATCATACCGGATGGTGCAATCTCGGATGAAGGTACCTCAAGAAATTACATGGAGATGCCGGAGGATTCCGATTTTCCCATCACATCTCCCTCTGTTGAATTTTCCCGTACCGTGGCAAAAGCCCTGCATGAAAATCTATCTTCCCACAAGATTGAGTGCCGAACCGGAATGATCTGGACAACAGATGCAATATACAGGGAAACCCCAAAGAAAGTGGCTTTTTTCAGAGATAAGGGTGCCTTGGTCGTGGAGATGGAGTGTTCTGCGATTTTTTCTGTTGCAGCATATCGAAAAATTGATCTAACAGCGGTTCTCATTGTTTCAGATACTCTTTTTAAAGATGAATGGGAGCCTGGATTCAGATCAAAAAGATTTAAAAATGCACGGAGATTGGTGATTGATGCTCTTGTTACTGGCGGATGGAACTTATCTGGGTGAGATTGCTTGTATTCATTGAACAGTTTCAACGGCGGAAGCACTGATCAGGTCGCCCGCTACAAACTCGGCCGGGGATTGGCGGAAGCCGCGCCCTATGTGCTGCTCTCGCCAAGCCCCACCCGGGCAAGACCGATGCCTTCCACCGCCCTTCGGTGACCCGGGAAGAGGAACGCGGTATGTTTGCCTTCACCTCTCGGCGCAAGGCCATCCAGCGGATCGAAAAGGCAACGGCTCCGAAGGGGAATGAAGTGATATATTTTTCTGAAAGTCTATAACTCAAGAGTTGTAAGTTCTTATATTTATCACTATATATTGTGTTTTTGCTTTGTTTTAAAACACCCTATGTGGTGGTTGTTTGGAGAACTTATAACTGACGAGTTATAACACTGGTACAAAAACAATCATTGACCATCAGATCCAGTTTCAGTCAAAATGGCTCAAAACGCCCTTGAGGTGGGACAGCCAGATATCCACAAATCCATCATATTCTGCGGTGCCTTTCATAATAACATGACATGTGATACCCGCGCCTGAAAGAATGGATCTCCAGGAATCCTCTTCATCTCCGGCCATGTCGTTTTTGGCATGGTCCCCGGCCACGGACATGAAGGGCAGCAGCCAGGCAGCCTTGATTTTCTTTTCTGCCAGCCAGGACTGGATTTCATCAATTTCCGGATATCCTTCCACCCCGCCGATGAACAGATGGGGATCCCGGCGCTGGGCCTGGAACATCAAAGCCGCATAAAAGGCGTTGCTGGGGTGATGGGTACCATGTCCCATGAAAACAACCGCATCCTCTTTTTTTCGGTCAGCTGGTATCATATCAAACAGGGCGTCCACTGTTTTTTCCATATCCGTCTGGGTGGCCAGAAGGGGATAACCCAGGATAATGCTTTCAAAATCCCCAATGGACTTGAACGCACCCACCACCCGCCTTAAATCATGGTATTCTGCTCCGGCAATGGTGTGCAGGCTCTGCACCGCCACATGGGTAAACTGCTCATCCGCCATGCGGGCAAGGGCCACGGCCGGTGAATCCAGGATTTTTCCCTGTCTGGCCAGTTTGTGCCGGATGATGCGGGAGGTATAGGCCCAGTAAACCGGTACATCCGGCCAGGCTGCCTTGACTTTGCGGTCGATATTCTCAAAGGACACCTGGGCGCTGGCTTCACTGGAACCAAACGCCACCAGAAGAATACCAACTTTTTTCTCCTTGTGTGTGCCATGGTGGCCGGCAAAACTTCCGGTGCTTGTGGCCAGTACCAAACCCAGGGCAAGAATGCCCACAATCAATCGACTCCATACATGTTTCATTTTTTACTCCTCTTTTCACGTTGTTGTATGCCGGGCGCCATTGCACGATTGTATCGAAACAATCGGTGCCCGGAGTTTAAAAATATTCGGCCAGTTCAAGTACCCGATCCAGCCGCTGTGTCAGAAAATCCGTCACTTCCGGATAAAAGGCAAGGCCTTTGAATAAAGGGTCCCCGCCGGTTTCCACCATGGGGCAGTCCACTTCAAATCCCATGTTTTCCAGGGCGGAGCGCCAGCTGTCTTCATCCCCCATAAGATCATCCTGGGCATGCATGCCGGCAAAATACATCATGGGAATGATTCGTACCCGTTTAAACCTGTTAGGCATCTGCTGCTGCCCAATTCGTCTGAAAAGGGCATCCGGGTCAGGTACACCCTCAATGGCAGCGGCCAGCACATGGGGATAGATTTCCGTAACCAGCTTTTCCAGCCCCAGGTACACGATGTTCACCGGGTCGGCTGCCAGAGGTGTGCCATGCAGGGCCAGCAGATTCATCCCCTGGTCAGGGGTCAGGAAATCCTTTTCCAGTACGGCCAGGGTTTGCCGGATAAATGCCCAGCGGTGGCAAAGGGTCTCGCCCATGAATACCCGCAGCCCTGGAAAAAAGGCACAGGTCTCCTCCATTTGCCGGTATTCGGTGCCGGGAAAAATATGCAGCGGCTGCACCACCGCCTTTCGAAACCCGGCCGCCTCCACCTGGGCCAGGGTCTGCTGAAGGCTGGGCAGGCCGGTTTTTCTGCGGATGATCTCCGAGGTATAGGCCCAAAAGACTTCGTATTCTGAAAATTGTCGGGCCAGGTGGTCATTAAAAATATCCAGGGCCGCTTTGGCCCGGGTGGTTGAGCCGAAGGCAGCGATCACAATGGCGGATTTTTTATTGAGTTTAGGCAGATGCATTTTGCGGCCGATATATCCGTGCGGGTGCATTATATTATTGTCTCCTTATAGGATAAATCAGGTCGACGTTCCTCCCGGGAATATTCCAGGTTGACACTTTTTGAATATTGGAAAACAAGGAGGTTTCGACAGATTCATTGAAAAAGCCGCTGAAAGGAAAAGCCACAGCAGCCGGCAGGCAGGCAAAGGCGATAAAACAGGGTTTCATGATCGTTCCTTCCATAACAAACAGTAGATTGAATTTTTGTCCGGGAAGAAACAACAATCCCCGGACCAATTAAAAACTGATCCGGGGATGCCCTTATTTGTCCACAGATGCTGAAACACCCCTTGTCCACGGGGATCTTTCATATATGGGGAACCTGGCAATTGCCCTGTCCCTGTGTGGTGTCAAAGCCTAAAAAAACGGCTGCACACCTATTTTTCAAGCAGGTCTTCTGACTTTCGGATCTTCCTTTAAGGCTGCGCCTTCCCAACCGGTTAAATGTCGGTCAGTGGCATGCTTGCAGCCCAAGTCCCCGATTACAGCGGCGGGCCCGTCCCGGAGTTACACCGGGTTCCCTTTTCATCCACGCAAGTGGCACCTGAAAAATGTTTGATACTAAAAATTTCTTAGGAGTGCATCCTACGAAAAATATCCGGGGTTTGTCAACATTAATATGTGCTTTTTTTATCGACAGTGAGACCATTGATGGGTTCATTACTCAAAACCGACAATGTGTCATTTTTGAGAAATTACGCTCTTTCAATACTCAAGAAGAGCTGGCTATAAGAGATCAGGGGGCGGGAACTTTTTTCTGGAATATTATTGCACTTTCGTTTATGGTTGAACTGAGCAGATCAACCATAAAATGAAAGTAACGACAAAGTGCAGAGCCAAAAAACAACTCCCCTGAAAAATCGCACAATCTTACTGCCTTTCGATAAAGCAAAATATATGGTCACAATCGAAAATTCCATCGCCCCTAATCCGTTTTTATATGAAAGTCCCCGCCATTCAAGGACTTTCATCACTTCGATTGTGGCAGAGATGCCACCATGGCCGTTATAGCCAGGATTTTTTCAATCTGTGCAATTATTTAATGCGTTTAATATGTAATTAAGACATTGGGACAAGTCAGAAAGTTGTAAAGCGATAAATGAAGGATGGCAAATAACAATATTTTTTCAAATTTGACACCCCACTTGGGAGAATCGATGTGGAACATCCTGAAAAATGGAGCGTCGTTGTCATAGATGATGAGGAGGATATCAGGGATGTACTTTCCATTGTTTTGCAGGACTCTGGATATTCAGTGGCAACTGCCGAGGATGGAAAATCAGGTCTGATCCTTATTGCCACTTCTTCCATCAGTCTTGAAGATTGGGGAACGGTCTTGGGAGATCCGGTTGTGACCCATGCTA
>JADGBO010000260.1 GCA_015231465.1 Desulfamplus sp. | reverse complement strand
ATATACTCGCTCTCGGCCATATGATAGTTGCCCTCATTCTGGAGCCGCCTTGACACTGCCGAGGCAAGCTGGGATTTGGCCTGGAGAACATCTGTGGTATAGCCTGAACCTTCGGCCACACGGATCTCCTCAAGGCCTGTCTGGTGCCTGACATTATCTTCGGAATCCATGGAAAACTGAAGAACCACATAAGCCCGATGGAGTTTCTGGTAGGCCATGGCAGCATCAAGTATGAATTTTTGTTCAATCTTTCTTAGAGTAAGCTCCTTGTCAATGAGATCCTTCAAGGCCCTTGCAACAGCGGCATCGGTTTTGCCAAAATCCCACAGCAGTTGGGTCAGCTTCATGTTCATGTGGCTATAGCGGTCGGGATCCTCTTTTTCATGCTCATCTTCCCTTCCAGCCTCCATTCTCAGCTCAAGGGACGGATAGCGTCCTCCCCTTGCAACACGAACCTGTTCCCGGGCAGCATCCACTGCCCTTCTGGCACTTTCAATGCGGTCATGTTTTTCCATGACAGGTTTCAGCAACCGATGAAAATTGCTGTTTCCCGAAGGAAATTGAGGCAGTCCCACGTCAATATCTTCCCCCCGGGCAGAGGAAACTGCAAATAAAAAAATACCCAGCAGTGCAAACAAAAGCCTTGGGGCAAAAAAGAGTTTCAAAACATGCACCTTAAAATCCATATTCAGTGTAATGAACGGTTCCAGGCCATCCCCGATCATAAAATGGGGGGGCAATCATATAAGCACATAGCTTTCCAGATAATAAAATTGGCAATCGTACTGTAGGGGCAGTCCCTTGCGGCTGCCCTCCTTGCGGCTGCCCTCCTTACGGCTGCCCTCTTGCGGCTGCCCTCCTTGCGGCTGCCCTTATGAATGGATTTTCTGAAATATTTTTCTGGAAGTCTATATATGCCGGTTTTCAGGAATCTCTCTTTGACAGAAGGTCGCCGGATGGGTCCATGGAGTCCACTACCGGGTCTTCAACAGCGTTGAAGGTGATTCCTTCCCTGTCGAACCGCTCCCACAGGGCAATCCATATCTTTCCTTTCATGGCAAACTGCTGCTTCCAGTCGGTGACCCAGAATCTTACAACATACTCTCCCACCCACTTATTTACAACAGGTTTAAATCCCATGATGGTGTTTGCCGGGGCCTTTACCTTGTCAATGCCCTCAACACCGGCAATGGCCTCCTTTACGTACTTGTTTATGAGTGAAGGTTTATATTTGGGAGAGACGTGCAAAAACATATCTATTCGTATGCTCTCGTTTTTGGAGTAGTTGACCACCACGGAATCGGCAACCCTTCCGTTGGGTATGAATACCACGTGCTGGGTAAGGGTCTCAAGGCGAATGGTGCGCCAGGTCATGTCCACCACGTTGACGGCATCAATTTCGTTGATCTTGATCCAGTCCCCCACGGAAAAGGGACGATCCAAGTTAATGATTATCCCCGAGAAGACATTGGCAATGTTTCCCTGGACGGCAAGACCGATTATCATGGCAAAAAGACCGCTGGTGGCAAGGAGGCTGGTAAGGGTCTGGTGCCATACAAAAGCGACAATACCGCAAAATGCAAAAACATAGATAAGTGCCGCAGTAAAATGCCGGATAAGATTTGGAACCTTGCGTTTTGTCCTCCCTTCCAGGGGAATCCAGAAAAAACGCTCCATAGCAATTACAAGAAGGGTTGCCGGCAAAAGCCACCAGCACATGTCATAGTACATGACAAGCTGGTTTATGTAGTGGATGGAGATGTCATTTTTTATGGCGGTATTGACCACAAGATTGCCGCAGGAGAGAAGCAGAAGTGGCCAGAAAACAAGGCGCATTATCCAGGAGGATGTCCTCCAGAAAAAACCCGAAAGTCTGCGATCCATAATCCTTGCGGCCAGGCTGCCTATCAAACCGAATATACCTATATAAATGAGATACTCTTCCTCCACCAGGGATCGGAAATCAATTCTGTCTTCGCTGAATATGGCACCATAATCTATGCGTGAAAATTCAGGATCCGCCGTACCATAACCGACATAAACCGGACTTCCCAGGGTTGATGTGGTAAATATCCTCTGGGAGAGCCATGCCTGCTCTATTCGCCGGCCCGTGGAGGGATGCAGGGCCCTGCGTCGGTCAAGCTGCTGTTTCAGTGTAGCACCTTTATCAAACTCCATCCCCAGGACATCCACCACATATATGACATTGTTACGGTTCAAAGTCCTGTGATGGAAAGAGAGCCCAAGAACATGTTTGCCATAGGGGAGTTTTCTATCGAGGAAATCAAACTTGAAGGGAGCTTTCAATCTGTAAAGTCTGAATGATATATCCTTGTTCTCAGTGCTTTCAAGGGGAGTATCAAGTTCAACGGTCTCTGCTGCATTGAGAAACTCAATATCCGCGGGATTGAATTTTCCCTTGTATCGGAACCAGATGGAGAGATCCAGGGTTGCCGTTCCTGCATTCATATCCAGGTCCATTACACTGTGAAGTTCAACACCGGTATAGATAACACTGGTTTTATACATGAAACGGTCGTTGACATAGAGCATCCGTCCGCTTTTAAGCTCATCAAAATAGTTCACCGAGCTGTCCGGTTTCATGGGCTGAAGCTGAATAGGTGCGGCAATGATGTTGCTGCCGTTGTAAATCCCCATCTGTACCGGGCGAAAATGTCTGCTTCCGGAGTTTGTGAACCATGTCTCGCCGGTGGCCCCTTCCATGGATGTTCCGGGTCCCTTCAAGGAGTCAAGGTAGGCTTTGATGCTGTTGCGGACCACGGGTATGGAGTAGTCGGTTTTATCGCCAGGCAGGGAAAATATCCCCCTTATCATCAATTTGGCAGCATCATAGGCATATGCTGCAATCCAGTCCGGGGTAGTGCCGTACTTTTCCATGTACTGGTTTTTGAAACGCTGGGACTCCCCGCCCGATGTGTCAAAAAGGAGGGGCACCGACACGAGCATTCCATCGGTATATTTGGGAAGAAGGTCGGGATCCTTGATAAGATCGGTGACAGCCCGGGTGAATCCGGTGGTGGCAATGACATCTGTTCCCACAATCATGTTCTTGATTCCGGCATCCCTTGCCTTGACCAGAAAATGGGCTGCCGAGTATGCATCTCCGGCAAAAAATATGGTGCCGATATCTTTTTTATCCCGCATCCCATCTATGATGGTTTCAATGGAGGATGGTACCATATCTCTTTTGAATTCATGGGTATAGTGAATCTTAGTGCCGAATCTGGCATAGATCATATTGAATTGCCTCTCCATCTCCCTTCCCATGGAAGAGTCGGAATGGACAATGGTTATGATCTTCTTGCCCAGGACATTGCGAACATAATTGGCGGTAAATCCGGTCTGGCGGCTTATATTGAACAGGGGTGAGTAGAGCCATCCATGCTCGTCGGCTATGCCGGCCCCAAGGGAGGATGTGTTTATCACAGACAAATCACTCTTCCCATAGATTTCAGAGACCTGGGCCGCTGCATCGGAACCCATGGCGGTCATAACCCCTATGGTATCGTTGCCGTCCATAAATTTACGTGCCGCATCCACCGCCCCCGAAGGGGTGTTTCCATCGTCAATTACGATAAGCTCGAATATTCTGTTATCAACGTTGCCGGAAGTGTTGAGTTCATCAAGGAAAAGCTGGGCTCCCCTCTCCATGGAGAGACCTATACCTGCTTCGGATCCGGAAAAAGGAGCTGCAATTCCTATGTATGAGACATCATCCGAGGTGAGCCTGAACCATGTGGTCTTTACGATCAGGGAGCTGACAAAACTCAGTAATATTATAACAAGTACAATTAAAGATAGAATGCGATACTGTCTATTCACAGGGTCTCTCCTTGGGACATGCGTAATAATGGCGTATGTAAGAATAGCAAATTGTTTTTCTGGAAATTTGACCTTGATCATCGTTTGGTCCAATCCGTAGGGGCAGATTCCATATTTGCCCCCAAAAACGATCGGGTATGGAACCCGTCCCTACAATCTTTGGTCGAAATGATGATCATGGCCGAAAATTTATTTGGAGATTAATTCCTTGAGCAAAGGTAAATCTCTAATTATCATAAAATAAGATATTGTCAAGACGAGAGTATTTTGAAATAATACTTTATAGAATACAGTAGCACCTTGGCCTATTTTAAAAAGTGATGTAAAAGCCATCACTTTGACACATCATAATTGTGCCCATTTTTTTTGGCTCCACCAAAATATAGCCAATAACAATTAATTCAAAATGAAATTGACAAATGTTAAGCACAGTTAAAAATTATTTGGGAAGGGGGAGAAATGGATTGGGACTGTTCGATTTTTTCATAAAAAAAAGATACCGCAGAATCAATAAAAGGATAGTACTAAAAACTATCTTCCAATTTGAGTATGATAACAAAATATACACCGGTGTTATCAACAACATCTCTTTAAGCGGATTTGGTTTTTCAGTATCAAGAAAAATTGAGGCAAACAGAGAGATTGATGCAGATATAATGATCCAGTACAAGGATTATGACAATAACATCAAAGAATTGAACATAAAAGAGAAAGCCGTCATAAAATGGGTGGCACACAACAGAACATTGCAGCTTGTGGATTATGATGTGGGGTGTGAATTTGTATCGCCTGGCAAGGCAGATG
>JADGBO010000025.1 GCA_015231465.1 Desulfamplus sp. | reverse complement strand
ATTAAGGTTTAACATGAAGATCGCCCGGGAAAAGCATGGAGCGGAAATAGAAAAGGAAGTCAAAGCATACAAGCCAAAAACGAGCAATTTCCAAACAGCGACGGCATGATTATGTATTTTTTTCAGGAGGTGCATTCGTGATGGAGGGAAGGTACCAGGCATATCCGGAGTATAAAGACTCGAATTATAGATGGTTAGGTAAGGTGCCTTGTCGATGGCGATTGCTTGATGGAAAGAGGGTCTTCAGCAATAGACGTGAGGTAGCTCTAGTAAATGATGAACAGCTGGCAGCGAGTCAGAAGTATGGCGTAGTTCCGCAGACCCTTATGATGGATCTTTATGAATCCAAAGTGATGTTGGCACTGAAAGGAACAAGTTCATTTAGGCATGTCGAGAAGGGTGATTTTGTTATTAGCCTTAGGAGCTTTGAGGGAGGAATCGAACACAGCGATTACATGGGCTGTGTGTCTCCAGCATATACCGTCTTAAAACCAGATGGCAAAATATCGGCTGATTTCTATCGATATTTCTTTAAAAGCAGGCCGTACATAACGGCTTTACAGTCAACCACGGATAGTCTCAGAGATGGAAAATCGATAACATATCAGCAGTTTGGAGGCATACCGTTGGTGCTGCCTTCGTTGCAAGAGCAGCAGCAAATAACCAACTTCCTCGACCACGAAACCACCAAGATCGATACCCTGATCGAAAAGCAGCAGCAGCTCATCGCCCTCCTCAAGGAAAAGCGGCAGGCAGTGATCAGCCATGCCGTGACCAAAGGGTTGAATCCCGATGCCCCGATGAAGGACTCCGGGGTTGAGTGGTTGGGGGAGGTGCCTGCGCATTGGACGGTGTGCCGACTGAAGCATTTAAAATCCAAGAAACCGAATTCATTTGTTGATGGCCCTTTCGGTAGCAACTTAAAGTCTGAACATTTCATGGAAAATGGGGATATTTACGTCATCGAGAGCAATTTTGCTACAACTGGCAAGATAGAGACCAGTAAACTTAAGACTATCAGCAAAGAACATTTTGACACCATAAAACGGAGTTCGACTACTGGGGGCGATATTATTATAGCAAAGATTGGTGCTAGATACGGAAGTTCATCGATATTGCCAGAGCTTGATAAGAAGGCTGTAGTTTCCGGTAACTCCCTAAAATTAACTGTTGATAACAAGTCTGTCGTTGTTGAATACGCTAATGAGTTATTGCGAGTTTTGAAGGACAGGGATGTGATGGATGATGGAGTAAATGTAACTGCTCAACCAGCTCTTTCTTTGGGGGGGTTGAACAATATTCCCTTCCTTAAAGTCCCTTTGAAAGAACAGGCCGAGATCGTAGATTTCATAAGGAAGGTAAAGGAGAAGTATGATCTATTGGTACAGAATGCTAATCAATTCATCGCTCTCGCTATGGAACGCCGCACAGCCCTAATCTCCGCCGCAGTAACCGGCAAAATCGATGTTCGCAACTGGCAACCCCCTACCGACAAGGATATCCAATGAGTCCTCACGGTGATACAGCCAAAGAATCCATCTTTCAGAACGATATCATCCGGCAACTCCAAGAGAACGGCTGGCTGCTCGGCAAGCCGGAGAACTATAACCGTGAGCTGGCACTGTATCCCGAGGACCTGCTCGCCTTTGTCAAAGAGACCCAGGACAGCCAGTGGCGGAAATACTGCAAGATCTACCCGGGCAATCCCGAGGAGAAGCTGCTGGAAAAGGTTGCCGCTCAACTCGGCAAAGCCGACCCCAATGCAGCGCATACCGAGATGCGCACCTTCGGCACTCTGGGCGTGCTGCGCCATGAAATCCGGGATCGTGGCGCGCGGTTCAGCCTCTGCCAGTTCAGGCCGGAACATGATCTCAATCCCGATACCCTGGAGCGATACCGGAAGAACCGGCTGCGGGTCGTGCCGGAGCTGGTCTATAGCCCGTGGGCCACAGAGGAGCACCTGACGGCAACCGGCAGCAAAGCCAAATCCTGGCGCATTGATCTTGTATTATTCGTCAACGGCATCCCGGTCGTGACCATGGAGCTGAAGTCGGAGTTCAAGCAGGCGGTGAACAATGCCATCAGGCAGTACAAAACCACCCGCTTCCCGGTCGATCCCGAGACAAAGAAGCCGGAACCCCTGCTGACATTCAAGCGCGGCGCCCTGGTCCATTTCGCCGTCAGCCAGTACGAGGTCTATATGACCACCAGGCTGCAAGGAGCCGAGACCTTCTTTCTCCCCTTCAACAAGGGAACCAGGGACGGCGGCGCCGGAAACGATGTTCCCGAGGATATCCACCGATACGCCACCCAATACCTGTGGAACGAGGTGCTGCTGCCGGAGAACCTGCTGACGATTCTTGGCCGCTATGTCCATCTGCAGATCGAGGAGAAAGAAGACTGGGACGGGCGCAAATATCGCAAGGAGACGATGATATTCCCTCGGTATCACCAATGGGATGTCGTGGGGAAACTCATCGCCGCGGCCAGGTCCGAGGGTCCTGGAAACAAGTATCTCATCCAGCATAGCGCGGGCTCCGGCAAATCCAATTCCATCGCCTGGACGGCCCACCAACTCTCATCTCTGCATACTGCCGAGGGAAACAAGCTCTTCGACTCCATCATTATCGTCACCGACAGGAACGTCCTCGATGCCCAGTTGCAGGATACCATCTACCAGTTCGAGCATGTCGATGGGGTGGTGGGCAGGATCAACCGCGATGAGGGGGAGGGATCCAAATCCGACAAACTGGCTGATGCGCTGACGCATTCCCAGCCGATCATCATTGTCACCATCCAGACCTTTCCCTTTGTTCTCAAGGCCATCGAGGCGGACGTGAACCTGAAGGAGCGGCATTATGCCGTGATCGCCGATGAAGCGCATTCCTCCCAGACAGGCTCCACCGCCAGGAAGCTGAAAGAAGTCTTGATGATCGAGGGCAGTATCGGCGAGGGGGAAGAGCTGACCGCCGATGACATCCTCGATGCCACGGTGGCATCCAGAAGGGCATCGCCAAACCTCAGCTATTTTGCCTTTACCGCCACGCCAAAGACCAGGACCCTGGAGCTGTTCGGCCGGCTGCCGAATCCCGACGAGGTGCCCTCCAAAAAGAACATCCCCCATGCTTTCCATGTCTATTCCATGCGCCAGGCAATTGAGGAAGGCTTCATTCTCGATGTGTTGAAGAACTATACCAATTACAAGATCGCCTATAATCTCGCCATGAAGATCGAGGCATCGGACCAGGAGGTGGAAAGCAAGAAAGCCAGGGTGAAGCTGAACCAGTGGGTCCGGCTGCACGACTACAACATTGCCCAGAAAGTGCAGGTGATCATCGAACACTTCCGGGATAACGTCATGGGCCGGCTTGCAGGACAGGCCAAGGCCATGGTGGTCACCAGCTCCAGGAAAGAGGCTGTCCGGTATAAGCTCGGATTCGAGAAATACATCGCCGAGAAGGGGTACGCCAATATCCATGCCATGGTCGCCTTCTCCGGTGAGGTGGCGTTTGATGAAAGGGATCCCAATGCCAATGGGCTGGTGGGGGAGAAATTTACCGAGACCAGCGCGAACATGAATCCCGGCTTGAAAGGCAGGGATATCCGAAAGGCATTCGATACCGATGCGTATCATGTCATGATCGTCGCCAACAAGTTCCAGACCGGCTTTGACCAGCCGAAGCTCTGCGCCATGTACGTGGACAAGAAGCTCGGCGGCGTGGAATGCGTGCAGACCCTGTCCCGGCTGAACCGGACCTATCCCGGCAAGGACGCTGTCGGCACCTTTGTCCTCGACTTCTTCAATGACCCTGATGATATTCTGGGTGCATTCCTGCCGTATTACCAGACAGCCGAGCTTGCCGACGTGTCCGATCCGGATCTGATATTCGACCTCTACGATAAACTGCGAAGCGCAGGGATCTTTCTCTGGCACGAGGTGGAGCAGTTCTGCGAGGCGTATTTCACCCGGAGCAAGAGCAACGCAGCCATCGCCAACATCTGCAAGCCGGCGGTGGAGAGGTGGAAGGCTCGCTACAAGTCCGCCATCGAGGCGTACAAGGAGGCCAGGAACATCTTCGAGCGGACCAGGAAGTCCGGGGACCCCGTATTGATTGCCAATGGCGAGAACAGCTTCAAGGAGTGCAAGAAGGAGAAGGATGCGCTGGAGATATTTAAAAAGGACCTCGGCACCTTTGTTCGCTTCTATGAGTTCATGTCGCAGATCGTCGACTATGACGACAAGAACCTGGAAAAGCTCAGCCTCTATGCCGGAACCTTGCGTCCCATGCTGCGCGAATCCATCATCGATGAAGAGGATATCGATCTCCGGGGGGTGGTACTGAGCCACTACCGGTTATCCCAGATCAAGCAGCAGAGCCTGAAGCTGCGGGAAAACACCTCGGAATATAAACTGGAGCCGGGAGACGCGCCTGGTACGGCTAAGGCAAAAGACCGCAAGGAGGAATGGATATCACTGCTCATTGACCGGCTCAACGAGCTGTTTGTTACCGATAATCTCACGGATAAGGATCTGGTGAACTACGCCTGCACCATCCGTGATAAAGTACGTGAGAATGAAGTGGTAATGACGCAGATCGCCAACAATTCACCTGAGCAGGCGATGCTGGGGGATTTCCCCAGGGCCATCGATGATGCCATCCTCGGCAGCCATGAAGCGCACCAGGAGCAGATGATGCAGTTGCTGTCGGATCCGAAGAAGGCGGCAGGCTTTGCCCGGGTGGTGTTTGAGATGTTGCAGGAAGCGGGAAGTGGATAAAACCGACAACACAAAAAAATGGTATGGATTACCTTCTTACTTGGAATTGCAAACACATTGCAAATGCTGTGATGCGACCTATGGTTGAGCAAGTTTGTAGAAATCATGGTTTTGAACCGCCAACCATCTGTACACCTCAAGAATTAATGGAGGGCCAATAAAATGTGGAAAGACCCTATAGTAAAAGAAACCAGAGAAATAAGAAAACAATATGCTGATAAGTTTAATAATGATGCAGATTCAATTTTTGAAGATATTCTAAAACGTCAAAAGGATTCAAAACGGAAGCGTTTTAGTTTTCCACCTCGAAAACCCAAATCTGGAAAAAATGTCGCCTAACGTGCCAGTGCACCGGACGGCAAAAAGCCGCCGCCGGTGACCGGCACGTTAGTGAACAAAAATATCCGGTTGATGATTCTAATGACTTTATATGCACTTTGTTTATACACAAAGCAGGAGGAATAATGAGATCAACTATTCAAAAATGGGGTAATAGCCTTGCAATCAGAATCCCAAAATCATTCGCTACTGAAATCGATTTATCTCAAGGGGCCGAGATTGATTTAGTATTACTTGAGAACAAGATTCAAATTGAACCAATAAAAAAGAAGAAGATTTCTTTAGATGATCTGTTGAGTAAAGTTACAGAAGAAAACATTCATAAAGAAGTTGATACTGGGAAACCAGTTGGCAAGGAGATTTGGTAATGTCTGACTATTTTCATTTCATCACGAAATTTTGCCCGGAAGATCTTTGACATGGCCATTACCGGCAAATAGAAACTTGCCTTTGAAGGTTGCCAGGTTCCGTCCTCACTTTTTATGGCACCACCTGGTGCAATGTAGTGAATATGCGGATGATACTGCAATTGGCGCCCCCATGTGTGGAGGACACCGAAAAAACCGGGTATATCTCCGCCGATATGTCTGGGATCTGCAGAGAGCATTTTCATGGTCTCCGATGATGCCTTGAACATGGCGGCATATGACACCTGCTGATGGCTTCTGATGACGTGCCGCATCTCTTCCGGGAAGGTAAACGTGATCATGAAGTGATGTCCGGAAAGCTGACGGTTCATCTGTTTTTCCAACCACTGCCGGGTTTTGTGATTTTGACAAGCCGGACAATGCCGGTTTCCACAGGATCTAAAAGAAATATGCTGCTCTCCGCATTCCGTGCATTCGTAAATGACCAGACCGCTCTCGGGAGTTCGGCATTTCACAATGGCGTCGATGACCTTCCGATGTTCATGGGGCATGGAATCACCGAATCGCTCCAGATATTCCGGGCCAAAAGATTTGAATATTTCATTGGCTGTGCCGCTTAATTCTGCGTTGGCCTTGACAGCTGCAATGGTAATGTATAATATTGGTGTATACATTATTGGAGGTGTTAAATGGTAAGAACACAGATTTATCTCACAGACCGTCAAAGAACTGAATTAGCAATAATTTCAAAAACTTTGGGCAAAAAGCAAAGCGAGCTTATCCGTGAAGCTGTGGATCGCCTCATAGATCAAACTGCCAGCATCAGGCGTGAAAGCACATTGCGGGGAACTGCTGGAATCTGGAAAGACCGTGTTGATCTTCCTGATTATAGCACAATACGCTCCGAATGGGACAGGGGTTGATTATGGCTGATTCCTTTCTTCTTGACACAGATATCCTCATAGATTTCTTGCGTGGCCACAATAAGGCTGTAGATTTTGTAACGGCAAATTCGCATAAAATTATTTTGTCTTCTATCGTTGTTGCTGAGCTCTATGCTGGTGTAAAAGGGGCTGCGGAACTAACCGCATTAGACAATTTTATCTCTTTGTTTACTGTTATCCCGGTTACCTCTGAAATTGCCAGAGTAGGTGGTCTTTTCAAGCGTGATTATGCCAAATCACATGGTATTGGCCTTGCAGACTCAATCATTGCTGCAACTTGTGAATCTGAAAATGCATCGCTAAAGACCCTGAATGTAAAGCATTACCCAATGATGAAGGATTTAAAACCAGCATACAAAAAGTAAAAAGCCAACAATTGCTTCCACCGGACCGTCCTATATCATCTGTCCAATCTCACTGCAAAGCATATCCAGCCTCTTTGGCGATATTTTCACAGGGGTTTTAAGCTCCTGGGCAAACAGAGAGACTTTATACTCCTCTATCATCCAGAAAAAGTTTTCAACGGCATCTGCCTTCTCCTTTGAGGTTTCCGGTGTCAGTTCAGCAACCATTTTTTCAAGTTTTTTTACATAAAGGGCAACCTGATCCGCCTTTTTCTGATCCCTGGAAGGATCGGCCTCGGCCCTCTGGAGACGAATCTTCATGGCGGCAATGTAACGGGGGAGGGCCTCCAGGCGTTCATGGGAATATATCTCGAGAAAATCCCGGGGCATAAAGGATTCCAGGGATGCGTGAAGCTCCCGGGCCAGGGTCGCGAGCCAGGGTATGCCGGCATTTTTCAGGGCTGCCCCTTTGATCCGGGAGAGAGCTTCATCCTGGATCCTGCACAGCTCCGTAACCTGGGAGATAAGGGTCTGGCCCGTGGCATATATAAGGGGTGCCGCCTCCTTTATGTGGGTTTCAAACTCCCTTCCATCCCTGATATTCCTGGAAAAGAGGCGGGCTGTAACCCCCCCGATGATGGATTGGTTCATCCTGTCCCTGCCGCCAAAAAAAGCGGCATATCCCTCAAGGCGGGATGCCCCCCGGATATCCTTTTTAAGGGCATTGATATCCGGGGCCAGCACTTTACAGCAAAGGGCCCTCACCCCTTCCACATGGGAGGCAAGGGCCGTTTCCCTGTTTTTGAAAAGGGTAAGGGAGATTGTACCGCCGTCAAGGGATGGATCACCACCAGGGGAAGAAGGGGCAGCACCAGGGGAAGAAGGTGCCCTGGCAACTCCGGAAATTTTTGATCCGGTGGATACCCCGCCCCCGGGGGAGGAGTCGGCAGTGTCAAGGAAAGGCTTGCCCCGGCCCGGGGCACCCTGCTCCACTTTAAGGCCCGGATAGAATTCACAAGAGTCCACCACCAGGGATACCGGGATCACTCCCATGTCCCACCGGGTTATATTTTTACGCCCATAATCCCTTTTTGCGGATTCAAAAACCGTCTCTCCCGGACCTGTCCCGCCATCCCCGGAGCCCTGGAACATATCCTGGAGCATATCCTTCAAAGAGATAAGACTCCTTGATGCCGCAACTTCACCATCCCCTTCACCACGAAGGGAGATGCGCATCTTAAGGTGATCATCAATGCCCTCCCCGGACCAGGCCGGGACAGGAATGTTCACCTTGAAACGCCGGCGTACAAATGCCGAGAGCTGGGCAAACAGGGGAGTATCAATGCGGCGGGGAAGCTCCCCTGCAATTATATCGGCCTTTTCCGACACCGGCATAAGTTTCACCCTGTGGGCCTTGGGCAGATTTCGTATCAACGCCGTGATCTTCTCCCGGAAAAGTCCGGGAACCAGCCACTCCAGGGCATGGGGACCCAGGGCACCCAGGGCATCCATGGGGACCCTTATGGTGACTCCGTCCCTGGGGGAACCTGGATCAAAATCATACTCCAGGGGAAACTCCAGGGAACCCATGGAGAGGGAGTCAGGAAAACCCTCGAGCTGATAGTCATCCACCTCCCTCTGCCGGAGGTCTTCCATGGTCATATGCAAAAAACCGTCATCACCCTTGTCCCTGAGATACTTTGCAAAGGTTCTTATATCATAAAAATCTCTCCCCAGTCGTCTCATGTAAAAGTTATATATATCCTCCCCGGTGGCCAGAATATCCCTCCTGCGGGTCTTCTCCTCCAGCTCTTTTACCTCCTCCATCAATGTGCGGTTATGCTCCATAAAGGGGAAGGGCCTTGAAACCTCTCCCTCCACAAGGGCCCTTCTTATGAATATCTCCCCTGCCTCGGAAGGATTTATTTTTCCATAGGCCACCCGCCGCTCCGGAACTATCACAAGGCCGAAAAGGGAGACCTGCTCCAGAGCCACAACCTCTCCCCTCTTCTTTTCCCAATGGGGGGACGACCATGTTCTGGTACAAAGATCACCCCCCAGCTCCTCCAGCCACCCGGGATCGATGGTGGCCACGGTCCTTGCAAAAAGAAGGGAGGTCTCCACATATTCTGCGGCAACAATCCAGTTGCCGGCACCGTTGAAAAGCCCGGAACCCGGAAAAATCATGGCCCTCTGGCCCCGGGCGGCATGGTAGAGGTTCTTATCCTTTTTATAGGCAATGTTACTGAGATAGCCGCTGAGAATGGATTTATGGATCTCCCTGTAGAGTACCCCCCCGAACTCGAACTCCTTGGCCTTGAGTCCCCTGGTTCCGGATTCCGCTTCAACACGTCCCCTGCCCCGGAGGCCGTGTTCATTAAGGACAGAACGTATCTGTCCATGGATGTCCATCCACTCCCTGATCCGCTTGAAAGAGAGGAAGTGTTCATTGCAGAACTTCCTCACACCGGCACGGCTCCCGAGGCGCGCCTGGGCATCCTGGCATGCGTTCCATATATTGATAAGGGCAACAAAGTCCGAGGCAGGGTCCTTGAACAGGGCATGTTTCTGGTCGGCCTGCTGGGCCTTCTCCCGGGGCCTCTGCCTTGGATCCGATATGGATAGGGCCGATGCAATAACCACAGCCTCCCCAAGGCAGCCCCGGTCATCGGCCTCGATGAGTATCCTTGAGAGCTTGGGATCCACAGGAATCCCGGCCATGATGCGGCCCCTGTCCGTGAGAACATACGCCCTTCCCCTCTTTTTTACCTGTTTCACCGCCACGGCCCCAAGCTCCAGCAGTGTGTCGATGCCGTCTTTTATGGATTTGGAAGAGGGGGGATCTATAAAGGGAAAGGCGGCCGCATCCCCAAGCTTCAGGGAGATCATGCGTAAAATAACCTCGGCAAGGTTGCTGCGAAGTATCTCCGGGGAGGTAAAAAGGGATCTTGATGCATAATCATCTTCATGGTAGAGCCTGATGCATATGCCGTTGGCCACCCTGCCGCATCTCCCCTTTCTCTGATCCGCACTGCTCCTGGATATTTGGGTAACGGGCAGGGCTGTGGTCCTGGTTCGCGGGGAGTAGTGGGGAATCCTTGCAAGACCTGTATCCACAACATATTTAATTCCAGGGATGGTGAGGGAGGTCTCGGCCACGTTGGTTGAAACTATTATCTTCCTTCCCGGCCCCCTGTGGAAAATTTTTGCCTGCTCACCGGCCGAGAGCCTTGCATAGAGGGGCAGCACCGTGACCCCCACATAATTTCTCCCCCTCAATATCTCCATGGTGTCGGTTATATCCTGCTCCGTGGGCATGAAGATGAGGATATCCCCGTCCCGGGACTCCCTCTGGATCATATCCACCGCTTCTGCCGAAGCCTCCACATAACCCTGGTCATCCACCCCGGGGTCGTCATGGCCATCAACGGGGAGATAACGAACCTCCACAGGATACATGCGACCCGACACCTCGATGACGGGCGCGCCATCAAAGGCCGTGGAGAACTTTTCCGTGTCAATGGTGGCAGACGTTATAACCACCTTGATATCCCTGCGTTTTTTGATGAGGTTCCTTAAAATCCCCAGGGTGAAATCAATGTTGAGACTCCGCTCGTGGGCCTCATCCACTATGATTGTGTCATATCCGTTGAGCCAGGGATCCCTCTGGGTCTCGGCAAGGAGGATACCATCGGTCATCACCTTTATGATGGACTCCCCGGCCGAGCGGTCATCAAAGCGTATCTTGTATCCCACTACATGACCCAGGGGTATTCCCAGCTCTTCGGCGATGCGGGCCGCCACATTGATGGCTGCAATGCGCCGGGGCTGGGTACATCCGATTGCTCCTGCCCTGCCCTGCCCTGCTGCCATGCAGAATTTGGGTATCTGGGTGGTTTTGCCGGAACCGGTCTCACCGGATATGATAACCACCTGATTACCTTTAAGAGCTTCAATGATCTCATCTTTTTTGTCGGTTATGGGCAGCTCGGGAATATAGGATATACGAGGCATGGACTGGTGCCTTTGCTCCCTGATCCCCACGGAATTCAGGGCACTCTCCCTCAGTTTTTCCATGCGTATTCCAAGGTTGGAAAGAGCATCTTCCCTCCCCGGTCCTTTTAAACCCGGGCCTTTTAAACCCGGGCCTTTTAAACCCGGGCCTTTTGTCCCCGGATATTTTGTCCCAGTATCTTTTAAACCCGGATCTTTTAAACCGGCTCTTAAACCCGGGCCTTCTACCCCAGGCCCTGGATTTACACTGCCTTGGGAGAGCATCTTTTTAATCTGAATGATCTCCCTTACAAGGGAGCGACGATCCCTGCACATCCCCTGATCTGCAAGCTTTTCAATCTGATTTATCTTTTTAAAAAGGTTCATTTTATGATTCATTTATGATACATTTCTAATACATTTCTGATACATTTCTGTTTCTTTACAATTACCGACTGTCCGTAAATCCCTTTGTTGAAACATATCATCTTTCAAGGGTGGATGGTAAAAAAATATTTTTATATTGACCACATAAAGTTACTGCTGAAGTCTCATAGCAATTGCAAGCCTTTTTATTTATAAGGCAATTGTGTTTGAAGTAGTTCAGGGGCGTGGTGCCACATATAGTCTTGCGGATAACCCCGTATCTTTTTTCCTTTTAGTGGGCATTTACATTTTAGCTATAGTATTAGGTGTTGACTTGATTGTTCTTGGCTGGCGAGATAACAGTGATTAACGATCTAAAAAGAGGATTTCCGGACGGTGTTTGCATATGTAGCAGGGTTGGTCAAAGAGGAGCAGATATAGAAACAGCCTTAGTCTGGGGTCTCTCAATCTGCCGTTTTTGATGGTTCATACAGGCCTGATACACCTGTACGCAAAGCATCGCGATATGCGAACATGCAGACTGGGGAAGGAGATTTAGGGGTTGGTTCTAACGTCGGCCACTGTAGGGGCAGGCCCCTGTGTCTGCCCCTTTACTAGGGCAACCACAGGGGATTTGCCCCTGCAAAAAATGGCCGAAAATAGAATCAAGCCCGACATTTACGACCCCGACCCCACGGATGAGCATTACGAAACGACTATCCTGTATCTGTTATTAAAAATCAATTCCTTAGTTTTACAACTCACCTCAAATGTTTTTTTGTCATGTTTTCCTTAAACTTTTCCCCGGCCGCAAAAGCGATCATAACCCCAAAAAGGGCAGCCATAATAAAAAAAACATAATTGCGTGACGCATCGCTGCTCCCGGTATTTATTGAGGTAATGAAACAGGTCGAGCTGCTGCTGCTTTTAACGGAAAAGAGGGTTTCATCCACCTCTACGGCAACCATCTCATGGGCTTTTGTCATGGGATGAATATTGTCCCAGAAGATGTAATCCTCGGCATTGCCGGTTACATAGCCGGTTTTATTGCCATCCGCGTCAAGTTCCATGTAGGTATCTGTTACATTGGCAAAAACACCGCTTTCAAGCATTACATCAAAATACTCAAAAACATCAAAGGAGTAGATAGTCACCCCTTCCAGGCCAGCTTCAAGACCGGCAACGGCTGCCGCCAGGGCACCGTTATAGGACTGTACGAGACGGGTAACTGACCCTATAATTGCAGGGTCTTTTTTATTATATGCCGGAGATTTTCCAATGTCAGGAAGATTGAGAACAAGAAAATGGGAAGCTCCCTGGGAATACAATGAGACAATGGAATCTTTAATGTCCGTCATTGCATCCGTTATCATAACAATGGGATCCGCCGTGTGCATCTTGCCCCTGCCGAACTCAAGCAGATTGTTCCCGCCGATCCATATTGCAAAAAGAGTCTCTTCAGGATCAAATTCAGGAGATGAGGCAACGTACATGGCTACCTGGCCGACAAGACCGAGCTGGGGCAGTCTGCCGCTGTCCGACATCATCTGGACAGTCTCGTTTTCATGGCCGCGGGTCATGGCACCTGCGATGGAGTTATTTTCAAGGGGTACTCCCCACCGATGGGCAAGATATTCCACCCAGACATCGCCATTGGACCAAACCTCCAGAGCTCCACTGGGATTGGCAGCAGGATCGTAGGCACCGATATATGCCTGCAAACCAGAATGATCCGAAAGACTGTCTCCAAAAGCCACGATCTTTTCATATGTCCTGGCATTAGCAGTTGACACGATGAACAAAACTACAAAGAGTGAGCATACAACAACAGAAACTTTTCTTGATGACGCAGTGGATTTAAACATTTTAAGACTCCTTTCGTTTTTTGTTTCCTTGACATTTAGACAGTTATTTCATATCAAGCACATAACAATGCCTATTTCCATAACTGATAATCGGTGAAATTACCATGACTTTTTTTAAAATTACCATGTTTTTTTTATTGTGCCTGTTCCTTTCAGGATGCGTACTCACCAAAGTAATCACCGTGCCCATGCGTGTGGGTGGGGCTGTTATTTCAATCATCCCTGTTGCAGGTAACTCCATCCACGATGCCATTGACGAATCGGCCGAACTGATTGACGACATCCCCCTTTAGATGCTCAAAAAATATGGAGAAATCTTCCATAAAAAATCATCTCTCCGTAAAATGGACCGGAGCAGCCTTTACTGCAGGACTGATAACCGCGCATATCATTGCATCAATTGAGATATACATCTCCAACGTCAAACTGGCAGAGACCATATCCGATTCAGCCCTGGCCGGATGCGGGGTTGTACCCTGGTGCAAAGCAGTGCCTCCCCTCTATTCACCTTGCACGGCCCTTGCTGGGGGGCTTTTCTTCACCTTCACCGCGGGTCTCTTTATCACCCTCTGCACCATTATTCTCCGGGCAATAACCTTGCACAGTCTTAAAAATTTCCCTTTCATGGAGAACAAACATGTTCCCTGGGGCCGTGTAAATGCCCCTGCCGAAAGTGTAGATGCCCCTGCCGAAAGTGTAAATGCTCATGCCGACAGTGTAGATGCCCCTGCCGACAGTGTAGATGCCCCTGCCAGTAATGACCCTGCCCACCGTGCAATCACTACCATAATTTTATGGATTCCCTGGATTATCATTACCTGTTTAATATCAATTGACCGCCAAAGCCCGGGGACCGTGGCCTACACCTTCATCATTCCCATTGTCGTCATATCCATTCTCCAGACCGGGGAAAAAAAGGGCTGCCATGGGCCCACCGGGGAGACATGGCCGGAGAGGAATCGTTTTCAAGGTAAATTCCACTTCACTGTTATAGCTTTTCTTATCTCCCTGACTCTCACGGCATCCATCTATGCCCACCGATGTGACCAGTCTGTATTCATGAGGACAAGGGATTATCTGCTCACAGTCAGCAAAGCGGGTATTGCCATAAACGATTTTTACTACAAATACACATTATATGCTGCAGAAGTTATAAAATCCCCCATGGAAAAACAGATCAAAACATTTTGGATCCATCCTGGGACACCGGAATATGAAATCATGGAGAAGCAATTGCAGGATAATGGATGGTTCAAAACCGATCTGTCCCGAAATGCCCATCTGCAAATTCGATACAGCAGCCAGGCCAAGGATACGGTGGAGCTTTGCATGGGAAAAGGCAAAGAGATGGTAAGAATCAATCCATTTTTACTAAATCCCATGAAACACATCAGGAATCTTGCAGCCGAAAGCGACACCCACCGGACCATGAAACGGCTCTGCCTGGCCGGTCTCATGGCCGGGATGCCCGTCTTTCTCTACATTGTAATCTTTTCCGCCATAAAAGTACTTATCAATCTATTTGTCAATGTGACCCGGGTTCCCATAATGCACTCCATAACTTCTGCCCACACCACAACTTCTACCCGTCCTACAACTTCTACCCGCCCTACAACTTCTACCCGCCCTACAACTTCTGCCCGCCCTACAACTTCTGCCCGCCCCATAACTTGTGCCGTAATAACAGGCTTAATAACCTTGGGACTCTCCATGATTCCCCTCCATATGCTATACCCCGCCGGAAAAAAACCCGGGTCAGAACAAATCAAAGAGATGCTAATCCATACCGACTCAAAAATACGCACCGAGGGATTAAGGCGGCTATATCCGGGTAAAAGCCACTATATTAAGGATAAATATCATCTGTTTCCCTTGGAGAGCTGTGCCGAAAGCTACTGGCTTGCCAAGGTACTTGGCAACAGCCGGGATAAAGGGACACTTCCCATACTCGAAAAGATAAGCAGCTCGCCATGCATCCATGTTCAATGCAGTGCCATCGAAGCCATTGCAATTCTCGGCACCCCCATGGAAAAGAGTCCTCGGCCCCAGGTGACAGTCAGTACCGAGGTGTTTCTTAAAAACAAACTGACCGCCACACCCCACTGGTATGTACAGAGATGTGCATTCCAGGCCCTTCAAAACATGGTAAAGGAAAAGAGAGATGCTCTTTACCCGTGCATCTCTCTCAACCCATGCCTGTCAGATGAAATTACCAGATACCCCCAGGATATGAAATCGAATAGATGACCCCAGGAGATGAAATCAAATAGATGACTCCAAAAGATAAAATCAAATAGATGACCCTAATATTAAACCAAATAGATGAGCCAAACATAAAACCAAACAGATGCCGCCAATGAAACATCAAATCCAAGAGAGACGGCCATCCCCCAGCCTGCTCCTCAAAATTCTGGCCTTTATACTGGCAGTGGAGACAATTCTCCCTTTTGCCATTAAACACTTTCTCGGCGGTTCCGTGTCCAATATCGCGATAATCCTCTCCCTTAGATGCATTGAAATCACGGGGATGTTCATGATAATGGCAGGAACTTCCCGGGATAAAAAATCCGCCCCCAAAAAAGATGGAAAATCCACAACCCAAAACTTTGATGGAAAATCCACAACCCAAAACTTTGATGGAAAATCCGCCACCCAAAACTTTGATGGAAAATCCGCCACCCAAATTTTTAATTATTCTTACTGGGGTTTTTCAAAACACCGAATCCCCTGGGGCATTAAATGGGGTTTTCTATGTTCACTTTGCTTTGGCTTACTGGTAATTTTGTCAAGCGTTCTTGTGTTTCTAATCACCGGAACAAATCCCCTGGATTACATAGATGTCACAATGCCCCAGGCAAGATCACAAATTTATCTGTTCATCATAACAGGGGCCATCATTGCTCCGGCTGCAGAAGAGATTTTTTTCCGGGGGATTATCTATTCATTCTGTCGGAGGTATGGAATTTTTGCGGCAGTTGTCATAAGCACGGCTCTTTTTGCCCTCTGCCATTTTGACGGCCATAATATTCCCATTATACAGACCGCAGGGGGCATAATTTTTGCCGTCTCATTTGAAGCATCTAAAAGCATTGCCGCACCAATGATAATTCACGTTATGGGGAACCTCACTATTTTTTTAATAACGGCCATACCCTGACGGGCACAACCAAACATGAAAATGCCCACCGATCATGAAAATGCCCACCGATCATGAAAATGCCCACCGATCATGAGGATGCCCACCGATCATGAAGATGCCCACCGATTCATACAATTTTTATCCCCGACGGCTTGAGCCTGAAAAAAATAGAGCTATTTACATGGGGCAGAACCATGTCTCCAGGAACATTAAAAAAAAGAGTTCCACCACCTTCCACCATGATGGAAATTTTCCATGACGCTCCCTGAAAAATGGAACCTACCAAACTCCCTGCAAAGGAGTTCCCAGGTCCCTTGAGATGGTCACACCGGGAGACAAGAACAACAGCATCCGGCATTATCAAAATCTTAGGTCTTCTTTCATTGTTACATTGATCAGAGCCAAGGCCGCTATCATCAAAATGAGTATTGCTACATTGATAACAGCCAGGGCAGTTATCATCAATATAGGGCTTGATCATCTTTTCGGCCAGTGTCGCCATCTTGTAGGGGCAGACCTGTGTGTCTGCCCTGGTGAAGGGCGAACACACAGGTTCGCCCCTACGTTGCTGGCCGAAATAATGATCAAGGCCATCAATATGCACAATGAAGGGAGCGGTCGCCGCAGAAAGATCCGGGATAAGAAATGCCCCTTCCCCAACTCTCTCACCGTCAAAAACATTTCTAAAGCCAAGAAAATCCGCGACACCTGGATCCGCCGGAAAGGTGTAGAGCATACGAGGCGGAGCAACCTGGGCCACCCTCCCTTGATCCATGACACACACATTGTCTGAAACAGCAAATGCTTCCTGATGATCGTGGGTTACCATAACGGTTGTGACCGATGTTTTATCAAGTATATGGCATAGATCTCCAAGCAGACGTTCCCGCAGAAGGCGATCAAGAGCACCAAGGGGTTCATCCAGCAGGAGCAGATCAGGATAAGGAGCAAGTGTCCTGGCAAGGGCGACCCTCTGACGCTCCCCTCCGGAAAGCTCATCGGTATCCCTTTTATCATACCCTTCAAGATTAACCAACTCCAACATTTCATGAACCCTTTTCCCAATATCCCGGGTAGGAACTCCTTTCATCTCCAAACCAAAGGCGATATTTTTAAATACGTTTCTATGGGGAAAAAGTGCAAACTCCTGGAACATCATGGCAAAATTTCGCCTATGGGGTGGGATGGAAGCCATATTAAGACCGCGAAAAAAAATATCTCCACTGTCCGGAGTCTCAAGGCCGGCTATGATGCGTAAAAGGGTGGTCTTGCCGCACCCTGAAGGACCCAACAGGGATAAACGGGCTCCAGGTTCTATGGAAAGGTCTATATCCTTGAGAATATATGAGACGGAATTTTTGAAAGAGATATGACTTATCTTCAGTTCACAGTTACTGTTTTTCATTTTGCACAGGTTTTATATTTAATTGTTAAAGTCCCTCGGATTTATTATGCAAAAATTCTCTCTTTGATCAGTCAAAGGTTCTCTTGTACATTGCTCAGAATCCATTATGACCTGCCTTTTCACGAACAGTTTCCATAAGGATAAAAGCTGCTGCCGTCACCAGCATAAGAATGGATGAGAGAGCCATTGCCTGACCTCGGTTCATTGTACCGGGCTGCCCCAGGAACTTATAGATGGTAACAGGAAGTGTTGCAAACTCCGGCCTTGCAGCAAAAAGGGTTGCTCCAAATTCACCAAGACTTATGGTGAACGCAAAAATCGCACCCACTGAAAGGGCCCTGGCTATAATGGGCAGCTCGACATGCATCCATACCCTGAAAGGAGATGCACCCATAATGACTGCGGCATCCTTGAGTGATGAGGGAATAGCCCTCAGTGCCGGAAGGAGTACCCTTACCACAAAGGGAAAGGCAACCAAAGTATGGAGTATGGGGATCAAAAAAAGGGAGGTTCGTAGGTTTAATGGAGGTTTGTCCAAGGTAATGATAATACCAAAACCCAGGGTAACGGCCGAGGTTGAAAGGGGGAGCATAAAAAGGGAGTCAAAAAAATCGCCGATCCTGCCGTTGGAGTATCGTATAAAATATGCTGCACATCCCCCTGTCACAAGGGACATACAAAGGGCTGCAAGGGCAAAAAGAAGGGAGTTGAAAACCGCATCCACAGGAGATATGTAAAATATGGAGCCGGAAGTGTTGAAAAAAAGCTCACGATAGTAGATCAAAGAAGGTCCGCCATTATGCCATAGAGACTCCAGGAATAGGCCGGCAATGGGCAGGGTGCAGAATATAATAATAAAAAGAGTGCATAAGCCCACCATGAGTTTTTGTAAAATCGAGACTGGTTTTTTCAGCCCAGCTCCCTCGGCCTTGGGTAAAAATTGAGCAGCTTTCACCTGAAGAGAGGCGTAAAGCCACATCATCAGAAAATTGAATAGTACCTGAAGCAGGCAGAGCATGGCCGCCACTGGAAGATTAAAAAGATGGGCGGCCTGGCGATATATCTCCACTTCTATGGTTGAAAAAGCCGGCCCCCCAAGAATCATCACAACCCCGAAACTTGAAAAACAGAAGATGAAAACAAGCAGTGATGCACCTGTAATCGCGGGCATCAAAACAGGCAGGACCACCTTTATGAAAACCTGCAAGGGTGATGCACCCAGCATGGAACCTGCCTGGGAAATATCCTTTCCCATGGAGGATAGAAAGCCTGATGTAACCCTCAATACAATTGAAAAATTATAAAAAACATGGGCCAGGAGAATTGCCCCCAGGGAACCCTCCAGTCCCCCGTCATAAAAAGGGAACATCGCCGCCATTATACCCCCTTTTCCCAAAAGGGCCTGGAAGGCCGATGCCACAACAATGGTGGGCAGCACAAAAGGGAGAGTAGCAAGGGTCATGATGAGCTTTTTTCCCCTGAAATCAAAACTTCCCATGACCCAGGCACATGGAAGGGCTGCACAAAGGGTCATAAGGGTAGAAAGGGATGCCTGCCAGAATGTAAACGTGACTATCCCGGCCATGCGGGGAGAATTGAATACTTTCAAAAGTCTGGTCAGGGAAAAATCTCCGTGGTCCATGAAACTTCTGATGAAAATCCCCCCAAGGGGATAAAAATAAAAAACCAGGAGAAAAACCAGGGGAACAAGGGCTGTGAAAAGAACCGGTTTTTTTATAAGAGAAAACCTGGGGCATAGAGAATCCATAAAAACCATCGTCTCTGGATTACAGCATCAGTTCCGTCCAGTTTTCAATCCATAGCTCCCTTTTGCCGCTTATCTCCTCCGGAGCAAGTGAAGCCGGTTCCGGGGTGATTACGGCATGCTTTTCAAATACTTCGGGAAGAGATGCATTTTTATTGGCCGGAAACATAAACATCTGGAGAGGGATATCCTCCTGAAATGTTCTCGATAGAAGGAAATCCATGAGTTTCCGGGCAAGCTCCATGTTTTTTGAACCTTTGAGTATTCCGGCAAACTCAATCTGTCGAAAGGCCGACCCATTGTCAGTAACAGCAGCCGTGGGAGCATCATCAAGGTGGGCATCATCAAGGTGGGCATCATCAAGCTTTTTGTCTGCAAAATGAACTTCAGCGGCTGGACTTGATGCATAACTCACAACAATGGGCCTATCCCCGTCAGAAGCGGCGGAGAACTTTCCCCAGTAGGCCTCTTTCCATCCGCTTGTGATGAGGATATCGTTGGCTTTGAGCTTTTTCCAGAAATCAAGGGAGTCAAATTCACCAAACCTGCTGATTGTTGTCAATAAAAAAGCCAGGCCCGGGGATGAAGTGGCGGGATTCTGTATAATGAGAAGTCCTTTATATCGGGGTTTCACAAGATCCTCAAGCATGGTCGGAGGAGGAATATTGCGTTGTGCAAACCATTTTTTATCATAATTGAGACAGACATCTCCAAAATCCACCGGAAGGAGTCTGTTTTCGGGGTCCAGTTTCAAGTTGTCATCAATCTCCGAAAGCATTGGAGATGTATAGGATATAAATATGTTATGTTTCAAGGCTCTGCTTAAAAAGGTGTTGTCCACACCATAAAAAACATCTGCAAGGGGATTATTTTTGGAGAGTATTGCCTTGTTAAGAGCTTCTCCGGCATCCCCTGCCTTTAAAAAAATAATTTTTGCATTATTTTGAACTTCAAATTTTTTTACGACATCGGCACTTATGCTGAAACTGTCGTGGGTCATAAGAGTTATCTCTCCCACAGGTATCCTGAACCCATGGTTCCTTTCAGCGGATATATCTGTCTGGGCTGCATCCTGGACATGGAGGGTATCTGCCGACTCCTGGACATGGAGGGTATCTGCCGACTCCCGGACATGGAGCGTATCTGCCGACTCCTGGACATGGAGCGTATCTGCCGACTCCCGGACATGGAGCGTATCTGCCGACTCCCGGACATGGAGGGTATCTGCCAAGGATATCTCCGGGACATGGATTTGAAAAACAGCAATAAGCAATCCAGAAATGACTGCGTTAAAGAGGAAACTTTTTTTCATACTAAAAACTCCTTATTAATGGGGTATAATTAACTTACCCAAGCTCCCATGGCAAGCCTGTAAGAGGTGGCTGGGGATGAGATGAATGGGCAAGTTATTAAAAATCAGTTCCTTACCCGAACTCCACTTAGGAATCGCTCGTAAAAAAACAAAAAAACCATTCCCAATGACCTGAAACGCACAGGCAGAGAATGGTTTAAAAAATATCTCAATCCCTACGCCGGCATTACCCGGATCAGGTTCCGCGGTCGGGATAAATCCCCTCTCAGCCAAAGTAGCTCCCGCATAAAATTTTATCAATCAGGTTTCCAATAATGGGAAAACAGAATAATGTCAAGGAATGATTGCAATAAGATTGATATAATGATTCCAAAATGAGAATTTTCATAGCAGATATTCAACCTTGACTTATAATAATTAAATTAATAAAATCGAATCGTTAATCATTGATTGACTCTTGCCGTGCCATAGCACCTATGATGGAAATTCTTTACCGTGAAAATGGATCATATTTTAATCATATGAGAGTATTAGACATCTTGATGGCAATTTAATCATCCGAGTGTCAATAATACCCTTTGCTTCCAAATTCACTTTTTAATTCAAAATTTATTTTTTTCAAATCAAAAGTTAAGGAGATTAGACATGTACGAAATTATAGCCAACCCGGAAGACTACAAACTCGACGATCTTATTGTTGGTACAGGCAATGCTCAGATTGAATTTTCAGATGAAGAGAGAAAAAAATGGGCGGCAGAAGTTGATGAATTCAGCCATAAACTGGTACAATTTTCAGAAAAGTCCCAGGAACTTTCAAAAGTTCTTGGAGGCAAAGAAAAAATAATTACAACACCAGCATCGTTAAAAACATTAAAGATTCAGCTTTTCACCATAAATGACGCACTTAATGGTGCCCTTGCCATTGCAAAACAGCTTGAATCAGATATTGTACCCAAATAAACCGAATCTTGAAACAAAAACCCCCTTCCAGTTATTCACCGGAAGGGGGATATAAATAACATGGCTGCTCACCGCCACAATAGAAACATGAAAGCACTTGATAAGGTTATAACCCTTAAAAACAAAAACCCCCCTCCGGTTATTCACCAAAGGGGGGTTTTATATAAAAATAATCCGGCGGCGTCCTACTCTCCCACACAGACTCCCGTGCAGTACCATCGGCGCTAAAGGGCTTAACTGCCGTGTTCGGGATGGATACGGGTGTGACACCTTTGCCATCGCCACCGAATTAATATCTTTAATGTCAATTCTTATTTCATTAATTTTAAAAAAAATCCAATGTAGTAATCATGCTCTGGATATATTAAAAACTTGTCTCAATATGCATATGTCCACATTAAAGCGTTTAAACCTCTTATGGGTTTTTAAAAAGCGGCCAAGCCTCACGACCTGTTAGTACCGGTCAGCTTAACACATTACTGTGTTTACACCCCCGGCCTATCTACCTTGTAGGCAGGTCAAGCAGGTAAATCCGTTTGACCGAGTTGCTGAGGAGTGATGACGAGGATGTAAATCCATAAAGTGACTGCACCCATACTGCCAAGAAAAGCCTCTATCGAGATATCAGGTGATCGTACCGTAAACCGACACAGGTAGGCAGGGAGAGTATCACGAGGCGCTTGAGAG
>JADGBO010000259.1 GCA_015231465.1 Desulfamplus sp. | reverse complement strand
AGCCATTTAAAACCTCCTTAAAATTCTAATTGTGTCAAAAAAACAATTTAAATTAACCCTGACCGGCAAAAAAATTTTTCCTGACAATATCTACGATACTGGTTGGTCATGATGCCCTGCCCGATTATTTCTGACCGGCAAAATTTTTTTTCCTGACAATATCTACGATACTGGTTGGTCATGATGCCCTGCCCGATTATTTCTGGCCGGCAAAAAATTTTTTCCTCATAAGATCTACGGGTATAATCAAGATTGATAAGATAAGAACATAAATCCACTCTGTAAAGGTCAGACCCACGGTTCTGAACATCTCTCCACCCACATATGTGATCACTATCTGGATGATAAATATCAGAGCTACAACATTGATAAAACCTTTATTTTCAAGAATGTGATCAAAAAGGTTCAGCTCCTCGACCCTGACATTGAACTTGTTGAAGTTGTTGAGAAATACAAACATGGCGAAAAATGCGGTGAGAAAAACCTCCTGACTGAACTGACCATCCCGTTGGAAAAGCTCCCTGACAAAATCACTTTTAAGAAAAAATACCGACAAGAGGGCAATGAAAATACCATTGCAGAGAATCGATGACCACATCTGTTTCGTGATGAGCTTTTCATCCCGATCCTTGGGCTGCTCCTTCATGTGCTTTTCCAGGGGGGGTTCACCGCTGAAGGCAAGGGCGGCAAGGGTATCCATGATGAGATTCACCCAGAGAAGCTGGATCATGGTAAGGGGAAGCTCAAATCCGAGGAAGGGGCCGAGAAAGGCTATGAGTATGGCACTAACATTCACAGTGAGCTGGAACGTGATGAATTTCTGGATGGAGCGGTAGATGCTTCTGCCGTAGTGGACCGCATTGGATATGGAAAGGATGTTGTCATCAAGTACCACAATGTCCGAGGCCTCCTTGGCAACTTCGGTGCCGCTTCCCAGGCCAAAACCTATGTCTGCACTGCTCAGGGCCGGGCTGTCGTTCACCCCGTCTCCGGTCATGCCCACCACAAGCCCCATCTCCTGGGCAAGTCTCACAAGGCGGCTCTTGTCCTGGGGAAGGCACCTGGATACCACCTTAAGATCCGGGAGTCTCTTTTTCAGCTCCCCATCGGACAGGGCAGCCATCTCGGATGATTCCAGGGCAATATCCCGCTCTCCGTCCATGAGACCAATTTCCTTTGCAATGGCCATGGCTGTCCCATGCCGGTCCCCGGTGAGCATCACCACATGTATGCCGGCACCTTTCAATGTTTCAATGGCAGGAGCTGCATCATCTCTTATCTCATCCCGGATGAGGCTGAAACCCACCAGGGCAAGATCATCGGGAAGCCCCTCCTCCATGCAGGCGGATTCGGTGGTGGCAGCAGCGATGATCCTGAATCCATCCTCTGCCTTGCGATCCATCTCCTCCCCAAGGAGTCTTTTGGTCTCGGCCGGGAGCGGCTTTATCTCCCCTTTTTCATCATGGTATGAGGTACACTTTTCAAGTATCTTTTCCGATGCCCCCTTTACAATGGTTACTCCTTTGCCATCGGCCATATCAAGGCATGCGGATGAGAACTTCCTTGCCGAGCTGAACATGATTTCGGATGTGGTGGTGATGCCTTTACCGTCAAAGGGCCGGGAGTCGGCCTTTACAAATTTCAAAAGGGCCCGCTCGGTGGTGTTCCCCCCCAGAATTCTCTCGTTCTCCTTTGGAGCCTCCGGGTTCACCACGCATGATGTGTTTTTAAGGTATGATAGTCTTAAAAGTCCTCCAAGGGGCCCTGGCATCTCATCCAGAGTTCCGTAGCTTTTGAATTTACTCTCCTGCCCCTCATCAACCCCGAGAAACCCGACGGCCTCAAGCTGTCCCCGGGTTATGGTGCCGGTTTTGTCGCTGAAGAGCAGATTAAGACTTCCAGATGTCTCGATTCCCAGAAGCTGGCGTACAAGAACATTGGATTTCAAGAGTTTTCTCATGTTCTGGGCAAGAACAATGGCAATCATCATGGGCAGACCCTCGGGCACTGCAACAACGATGATTATAACGGCGAGTATGAGGGCGGTCACAATATCTGTGATAACCTGTCCAAAATTTGAAAAGTAGAGCCCCAGGCTTCCGGCATGGTCAAGGTAGATAACCTTGAACATGAAGGACAGGGCAATGAATGTGGCACCTATATATCCAAACTTTGCAATACCGTCGGCAAGATTGGCAAGTTTCACCCGAAGGGGCCCGGGCCTCTCCTCCACGGTCAGGTCCGCTGCCAGCTTTCCAAAATGGGTTTTATCTCCAACACTTTCAACTTCAAGTATGGCCTCTCCATCCTCCACAATGGTTCCCCTGTAGAGTTTACCGGGATTGTCCAGGGAAGTGTCATCGGAGACTCCGGATATTTTGGGATATGTTTCCGGCCTCTTTGTGACAGCTTCAGGTTCGCCTGTGAGCATGGCCTGGTTCACCTTGAGTTTTCCCTCAGAAATTTTTCCGTCGGCTGGGATCTTGTCTCCGGGCTGCAAAAAAACCTTATCCCCCACCACGATATCATCAATGGGAACAACGGTAAGAAAGCCTCCCCGGAAAACATTTAGAAATATTTTCGAGGCCTCTTCCTGGAGTTTCTGGAAGGTCTGCTCATTTTTAAATTCTGAAGCCGTTGCCACAAGGGTAGCAAGGGCCACGGCAGCGGCGATGCCCACCCCTTCATACCACTCGGTGAACCCGAAAACGGCAAGAACAACAACAATTACCAGGGCAACCATGAGGATAACGATCATGGGATCCTTGAGGTTGTCCTTTAATTTGTCCCAGAATGTATCTGCCTCCTGGGCAGTTAGCTGATTGGTCCCGTGAAGCTGCCTTGACTTTTCCACTTCCTGTTCAGTTAGTCCCTTGACACTAATCATTTATGCTCCTTAAAATTAGAAAAAATTTTTATGTGAAAAAATGAAATATGCCGAAAAATATTTACAGGTGCTTTTATTATCCTGCCCTTGGCAAAAATGCAAGGAGATTTTAGGTACATTTGTACTCTAAAAAATGGGGTCGATCATGATATTGCAGAAATTATTTCCGCCATGACCCGTACCGGATCCTTGGCATGGCTCCTTAAGAACCGCCGGATATGCCGGGTTTTGGGGGGCTTTGCAATAACTGCACGTCCGAGACGGATGAAATCGGCACTGGCCCCATGGGAATCCATCACATGGATCCATCCGGAAGGGAGAAGGCCCTGGACCGCTATACGATTATAATCAAAAATGGGACCCAGGATGACAGGAACCCCGGCAAGTATTGACTCCATGGGATCAAATCCCCGCTTGCGGGGATTGAATCCTCCGCCGAGATAGGTGATACAGGCATTGTGATAGAGTCCGGGAAGATCTCCGTAGGTATCCACTATCAATACATCCCACTTCTTCTTAAGCATGGAGTGGTGAGATGTCGCTATCAGTGCATCCCACGGCTTCTGAAGCTCCGGCTCTTTCTGTTTATGAAGCTCATGCTGCTTTTGAAGCTCCCACTCCTTCTTAAGCATGGAGAGATAACATGTCTCCATGCCGGCGGTATATTTTTCAATCATGGCATTACGCAGGGGATTGGTTATGACCCGGGGTGCAATGATCAATTTATCCACCAGGGGATAAAGCCCCCGGAACCCTGAAAAGGCAATTTCAATATCAATGGGATCAACCACATTGGCGGCCACCATGATGGAAGGTCGTGGAGGAGGTTGTATGACATTTTCCGTGGGTTCATTTTGGAAACCGTCATCCTCCGGAGGCTCACCCTGGAAACCGCCATCCTCTGGAGGCTCACCCTGGAAACCCCCATCCTCCGGAGGCTCACCTTGGAAACCGCCATCCTCCGGAGGCTCACCTTGGAAACCCCCATCCTCTGGAGGCTCACCCTGGAAACCCCCATCCTCTGGAGGCTCACCCTGGAGGTGTCCATATATAAAATTTCCCCGGGGATCGCTTATCTTTAGAAACATGGGGTTCACGAACCATGTACCACCTTTTTCCGGATGGGGAGTGATGAGGCGGGATGTTACATAGTTGTAATCCCCATCAATATCTTCGGGATGATCAAACAGAAGCAGTAACGCATGGGGCTCTCCCCGGCATTCCGGGGAACCTGGCACACCAGGGGCACAAAAACGGATGGTCCCGTCCGGAAGACGGCAGTAGTCGGAAAGTTTTTCAGTGATGCAGGAGAAAGATGTGAGATTCTCCACACCGATCCTTTCCGGACGGAAAGTGAGCCTCCAGCGTGCATGGGGAAGGACGGGAACAAAGGTGTGCAGCAATGCCCTGAGGGGCTTCACCTCCCCTCCCCAGTCCCGCATGGAGACCTGAAAAATAAGCCCCCTGCCCTGGTCAAGCCCCCTGCCCTGGTCAAGGGCAGTTCCCATGAGGCGGAACAACTCCTTGTCCGGCATTAAGCCGTTATTTTCACAATTTTGTCTCTTTTTAAAAAAATTTTTCATAATATACAAGTTCTTACATACTCAAAGTGACTTATTTCCTTGTCTGAATCACGGATTAAACGGATTAAATGATTTCACGGATGGAAAAAATCCGTGTAATCCGAGGCAATCCGTGATTCAGACATATTAAAAAAAGTGTAAAGCACTTTTGGGATGATATATAAGGATGCCAAATCCATTCTCAAAACTATAGA
>JADGBO010000258.1 GCA_015231465.1 Desulfamplus sp. | reverse complement strand
ACTAAACGAAAACAATTTTAACAGGGAGGTTGGGGTTGAGAGTTGAGAATAAGAGACTCAAAATCGGCTTCCTTCATTTGCCGGTTTACACTTTTCCAATGGCAAAATAACCCAGCGGTAGAGACGCGATGCATTGCATCTCTACTCCAGACAAGAAGTGTAAACTATTTTAATCTGATATGAAGGATGCCTCAAAATCGATAGTTTTTTTGCGTTTCCTTGTGATCTTACCGCAGGGGTGTTCCACTGTGGCTGACATTGGGGATGGATTTGCTAAAATATTTTCTGGAAGTCTATAGATGATGGAATGTCTAAATGGAAAAATTAGTTGACAAAGGTGATCTGACTAATAAAAAGGTTTTAGTAATTGATGATGAAACCTATATCCGTGACAGCATAAGATCTTTTCTTGAAGATTTTGGATATAATGTTGCCGAGGCGGAAAATGGACTGGATGCCATGTCGGTTTTTGATCAATATTTGCCGGACATAATACTATGTGACCTTCGCATGCCGGAAATGGACGGATTCGAAGTACTTGCCAGGGTTGTCAACAAATCCCCTGATATACCCATAGTAATTATCTCCGGAGCAGCCAACATCTCAGATACTGTTGATGCACTACGTCTCGGGGCATGGGATTATATAATAAAACCCATCCAGGACATGACAGTGCTTCTCCACTCTGTGGAAAAGTGCCTTGAACGATCCCATCTTTTTAAAGAGAAGGAGCGTTATCAGAAGAGCCTTGAAACGGCCAATTCCCAGCTTGTTCAATCCTTCAAGGTTCTTAAGAAAACAAGGGACAAGCTTGTTCAGTCTGAAAAAATGGCCGCCCTCGGGGGGCTTGTGGCAGGTGTGGCCCATGAGATCAATACACCGGTGGGCATTGCCATTACAGCAGCTTCTTTTTTAAAAGAGAAAACGGTTTCCGTTGAAAACCTGCTTGCCTCGGGGGATTTAAAAAAAAGCGATCTCGAATCCTATCTTCAAAATATGGCCGAGGTCTCCCACTCCATTTTAATGAATATGGAGCGTGCCGCGGCTCTTATAAAAAGCTTCAAACAGGTGGCAGTGGATCAGACCATTGAAGAGAAACGGATTTTTAATTTTAAGAAATATCTCCAGGATGTTCTTATAACCTTGAAGCCTGGATACCGGCATCGCCCTCAAATAGTTATAGAGATAAAGTGCCGGGACGATATTGAGGTTAATTCGTATCCAGGTGCTTTTTCCCAGATTTTCAGCAATCTTGTAATGAACTCCCTGATTCACGGTTTTAAGGAGAAACAGGCGGGAAAGATTGTTTTTGATATATCTTCCATAGGTAACCGCCTTGAAATGCGTTACAGGGATACAGGATCAGGCATGACCGAGGAGCAGATAAAAAAGGTTTTCGACCCTTTTTTTACAACCATTCGGGGACAGGGAGGAACAGGACTGGGCATGTCGGTTGTATTCAATCTGGTTACCCAGACATTGAAAGGAGCCATTGATTGTCGGAGCGTTTCCGGGGAGTGGAGTGAGTTTCACATTGCAGTGCCTGACATTGTTACAGCAGAACCGTGAATATCAATCTTAATGGAGTCCGGGAGTTATGGTTTGAAAGTAATTGGAATGATACAGAACAGTTCAAGGTGGTACCTGCATCCGGTCTTTATTTTTGCATGCTCCATAATCTCACTGGCAACAGCCCTTGTACTCACAATATACTGGTATATGGAGATAACCGCTGCCCTTGAGGTAGTAATTAAAACCTTTCACATAGACCCTGGAGAGATTTTTCCCTCAAGAACGGGCATGACCATACTTGTTCTTACCCTTCTTGTGGCTGTTGTCCTTGCCGGCATTCTTCTCGCCTTTATCTACTACCAGCG
The DNA here is from genome assembly GCA_015231465.1 of Desulfamplus sp. Classification (GTDB taxonomy): domain Bacteria; phylum Desulfobacterota; class Desulfobacteria; order Desulfobacterales; family Desulfobacteraceae; genus Desulfamplus. The sequence goes on along the minus strand of JADGBO010000258.1, from coordinate 2,833 downwards.
TACAGTCCGCCTGTTTACACTCCAGCACAACTTTATCTACAACTTTACCCATGAATTGAAAACCCCTGTAACATCCCTTAAAATATACCTTGAGACATTTTTGAAGCATAGCTTAGAACGGGAGGATATTCGCAAATACTCCAAATATATGCTAAGTGATGTGGACAGGCTCATCGAAAATATCAACAGCATCCTCAATCTTGCAAGAATAGAGAGCAGAAGCTATGGTGCTGATCTGACCCGGGAAGATCTGGCTGATCTTATCGAAAGGTTTTGTGAAAAACACGGCTCCCTTTTTCACCATTGCCGCATAAATATAAACAAGCCGGAGGAGTCCCATGTATATCCTGTAAATATCCTTCTTTTTGAGATGATGCTCACAAATATCTTTTCCAATGCTGTAAAATACAATGAATCCTCATCTCCCTCCATAGATATTGGATTCCGGCAGTGCCGGCAGAGGCTCTGTATCGATTTTGCCGATAACGGTATAGGTATCGAAAAAGACGAGGTAAAAAAAATATTCAGAAAGTTCTATCAGGCAGGTACGGTGAACGGTGCCGCCGTCAAAGGAAGCGGCCTTGGACTCTATCTTGTTTTCAGTATCGCAAGGATACATGGATGGAGAGTCACTGCAAAAAGCGAGGGCAGGGGACAGGGGGCAGTGTTCACTCTTTTAATCCCAAAGGATGACTCCGGAGATCTGCGGGGTAAAAATTTATGGAAAATGTTGAAAAAAAGTGTCTCATGGTGAATGGTGAAGATGCTTCTAAAAAACCTCCCATGGTCAATGGTGAAGACACTTCAAAAAAACCTCCCATGGTCAATGGTGAAGACACCTCAAAAAAACCTCCCATGGTCAATGGCGGCGATGCTTTGAAAAAGTCCTTAATGATAAATGGTGAAGACGTTACAAAAAAACGGATACTTGTGGTCGAGGATGAGCTTCACATTGCCGAGGGGATCCGCCTTAACCTGTCCATGCAGGGGTATGATACAAAGATCGCTCCGGATGGAGTTATTGGCCTTGAGATGTGGCGTTCCTGGAACCCTGATCTTATTGTCCTTGATGTAATGCTGCCCATGATTGACGGCTTCTCTGTCCTTAGAACCATCAGGAGTGAGGATGAGAAGATTCCCGTGCTTATCCTTTCTGCAAAAGGGAGAGTTGAAGACAAGGTCCAGGGCCTGAAATGCGGTGTGGATGACTATCTTGCCAAACCCTTTGATCTTGATGAATTTCTACTGAGGGTCCGGCGTTTGGTAACAAGGGGGGGGTGGACGGAGCCATCAAGCAGTAACGATTCAGCACCCGAGGAGTTAAAATATTCCACCCGGGAGGACAAAGATGGCACTCCCATCCCACAGCACGGCAGATTTCAAGGCTTTACCGGCAGCCATTACATTTTCGGGGATAACCATGTAAATTTTATAACCTGCGAGGCTTTGTGTCATGGGGGTAGGATAATTCTCACCGACCAGGAGATAAAGCTTTTGAAACTTTTTATAGCATCCAGGGGAAGACCTCTCTCCCGGGGGAAACTCCTTGAAGCGGGCTGGGGATATTCCAGCGATACCAACACCCGTACCCTGGATAATTTTATGGTCCGTTTCAGAAAGTATTTTGAAAAGAATCCCAGAAAACCGGTTTACTTCAAAAGCCGAAGATCTGTGGGTTATATTTTTGATCATGAATGAATGGGGAGTGACATTGGAATGACATGGGGAGTGATATGGGAATGGCATGGGAGAGAGTTCATCCATGCATGGGCCTGACTGATGGACCTTTTCAGCAAAATATTGAGGCATATTTTTTTTTTAAGGACAGGGTTTATTCCCGAATTCAATGGCCTTGAAAAGGCTGTTCCGACAATCTGTTATATGAATATAGAGGGTTTTATAAGGGATGCCGTCTATTCCGGGCCCCTTCTTGATTTTAAGGCATTGAAACCATGTCCATTGAACCATGACGATTTTAAAATCCCCTTTCTCTCCAACAGTGAGCTTGTACAGGTCAATGGGTATAAAAGTCTGAAACGGCAGCGGGAGTGGCTTGGGGCACGTTTCCTCGTTAAATTCCTGGTTCACAGGTTCCATGGGGATGCCAGGGCAGGGCTTGAAGACATCAAGATTTTATACGGGCATGGCGGTGCCCCTTATCTTGGGGATTATCCTGACATGGCGGTTTCCATCTCCCACTCGGGCCAATATGCCGCCGTTGCCCTCTGTCCGAGGGAGGGATGGGCCGGTAGAGCAGAACCGGCAAACTCCTGGCCATGTATCGGTATGGACCTGGAGAGAATAGGAGAACTTCCCAGCAGACGTTTTATGGAGACCGCCTTTACTTCCCGGGAGATAGAATCCATGGAGATGACCCCGCCAGGGGTCTTCCGCTGCTGGACGGTCAAAGAGGCATTTTTGAAATACATAGGCCGTGGATTCAATGAGAGTCTCCACAATGTGGAGCTGATCGGCACTGAAATTTTCTACCGCGGCAAACCCTTTGATCTCTTCATAAAATCATATCAAATTGACAACAGTTATATCATATCCTTTGTACTCTAAGAGTGTAATCATCAACAGGATTGTCTGAATCAGAATTTTTTTATATGAAAGTCCCCGTCGTTTCAGGACTTTCATCACTTCGATTGTGGCGGTAATACCGCCATGTTGGTTATAAGCTCAAAGTCGGCACCTATAATGCCGGTGAGGCTTGTCAATACTGTCTGAATCAGGATACTCAGGATTGAAAGGATTTACAGGATCAAAATCCTGATCATCCTGTAAATCCTGGCCATCCTGGTTCAGACAAATACCCGTATGTCATGGAAAA
>JADGBO010000257.1 GCA_015231465.1 Desulfamplus sp. | reverse complement strand
CCAAAAGCAGCAAGGCAAAACCACATTAGATAACCTTGCTTTATGCTGCACACTCTGCAATAAACATAAAGGCAGTGATATTGCGTCAATAATACCAGAAATAGGTGAAATAACAGCACTTTACCACCCACGTAATGACATCTGGACTGGGGTGTCTAAATCTGCCGTTTTTGATTGTTCATTTTTTGACCATCTTGCCAATGGCAAAAATAATCGAACAGGAGACGCAATGCATTGCGTCTCTACATAATCACGATTTGTGCATCAAATTGGTTTTTAGACACCCCGGATTAAATGATTTCACGGATTGAAACATCACCCTTGGGGTTCCCGGACAATCATCCTGTAAATCCTGGGTATCCTGATTCAGACAATCCCCAAAAACAGGCCGGACAAGCATCATCCTTTGGTTCCCGGAAAGCCCTTTGGCAAATCCTGATTCAAAAAAGGTTCTCCGGTTGAAATCGTTTTCCTTGAGATGATCTTTTCTGTTCATAAAATCTTATTTTTTACTGTTGTGTTTCAAAGCAAACCGTCATGCTTAGTCATAATTACCCCATATCATGAAAATGTGATGCATTTTCAGGGTAAAGAATGGCATCCATGTAAACCCGCTCAATGCGATCAAAAATAGTCTTCCATGCGTAAGGTCGGGTCAGCTCCCATGAGGCCTTTGGATCAAAGTCCGGGGAGTCCATCACCTTTCCAATGAGCCGGTGAAGGTGATGTGCCAGGCTCCCTTCCAGCAGAGGGATATCCTTGTCAAAGGGTTTATCAATGGTTTCAAGGGGGGGCAGATCCATTAACGTGACAAAATCTTTCCATCCATCACTGTTGCCTTGTCCAAGAACCTCCCGTGTTCCTGGAAGGGCCGTTGTCAGAACACGGCAGCCGCAGGCCAGGGCCTCCATAACAACCAGGGGCAGCCCCTCGAAAAAAGATGGCAGAACAAATATGTGGCTTTTCCGCATTATCTCCCCGAGGGCCTTGTGGGAGAGAGCACCATGGACAACCACCCTGTGGCCAAGGGTTTTGGCGAGGTCAAGACAGTGCTTCTCTTCTTCTCCGCTGCCCCTTCCAGCAAGGTGGAGGCGCCAGGGAAAGTGCCTGGTATCCACCTGTTTCAAGGCATTGAGCAGCCAGGGAACCCCCTTGGCCCGGCAGAGCTTTCCGGCGTAAAGTATCTCAACGTATCCCGGGCTCTCCCATGTGTTATCCATATGATCTGTTCTGTTTGTACCATGAATCCTCTGGATTCCCCATGGGAGCGGAAGTGGTTTTTCTCCTGGATAAAAAAGGGTGTCGTCAAATCCTCCTGGAATGACATCAATGCGCTCCCGGGGAATGGCGTGGAGCTTCTCGATTTCATTTTGATGGTGATGACTTAAAGCAATGACCCGGGTAATTTTCCGGCAGGAGGGGCCGATTCCAGGTGCGATGTCCGGGCAGAGTACATACTGTCTCAGGCAGGTGCCGTGGCAGGTGGTGACAACCGGAATGGAGGGAGATACCTCACAGGCGATTCCGGAGACGATCCAGAGGTGATGGCTATGGATGACATCGGGTAAAAAATCATTGATGCCATGGATGATGGCCCGTTTAAACGTCATCTCATAGGCCTGGATATCTTCACGGCTCATCTTTGAAAAGCGAGTGCTTTCATAGGGCATGGCATCGCTCATGCCCGGCAGGGGATAGGGGATATCTTCCCCTTTAAACCTGACAAACCGACAATTTTTTTCCGGAATCAAAGCAGTATCCATGGAGAACTGATCCTGGACTCCTGCCACAAGATAATTTTCATGCCCCTTTTCAGAGGCACACCTCAGCATGGCCTGAATATATTTACCGCTGCCCGTGAAATCCGGGGCCTGGCTGATCAGATGAAGAATTTTCATGATTATCCTTAGGAATTTTTAAAATCAGAGGATGAAGTACTAAATTCCGCCTGTAACTGTCCAACTGAAAATATCTATGTTTCTGGAAGCATGAATCAGGATTTTCAATAACGGCCATGCCCTGGCGGGCACAACGAAGAATCTTTGTGCAGGCCTGAAGACCAGGGATGATAAAAAAATGTGAAAATCTGTGAGACTTGTGGTAAAACTCCTTTACCTTGGAAATAAGCAAAGCCAACATCAAAGGAGTTTAAATGTTTGACAATTCAAAAATACTGGTTATAGACGATGACCTCTTCCCCCTGACCGGTCACCTGCGTCTGTTGGAGAGTTCCGGATACCGTGTCATGAAAGCAGAAACCGGAGAGCAGGGTCTGCACATAGCCGTGGAGACCTCGCCGGATGTTATTCTTCTTGATGTCATGCTGCCGGATATTTCCGGAACCGAACTTTGCCGGAAGATAAAGGCTCTACCCCACATCTCTCCCATAATTATCCTCATATCAAGCTATAAGACGGACTCGGAAAACAAGGTTGAAGGTCTCGATCTCGGAGCCGATGCCTACCTCAATAAATCCATATCGAAAAGGGAACTTCTCGCCAATATCAGGGCCATGCTCCGCCTGAAAAATGCCGAAACCAGGATAAGGGAGAATGAGGAACGCATGAAAATGGCCCTCCAGGGCACTGATGAGGGGATCTGGGACTGGAATATGCAAACCGATGTCATAACCTATGATGACAACTGGAAATCCATACTTGGTTATGACGAGGAAGATATCATCTTTGATCGGCATTGGTGGGAGAGGAATATCGACCCGGACAGTTCTGATCTTGTCAAAGGCATTATGGATGATTATTTCAGGCAGCCCAGGGGTTTTTATGAGTTCGAATGCCGTATCCGCACAAAATCAGGCCAGTGGAAATGGATTTTAACCCGGGGCAAATGTATCGAATACGATTACCTGGGAAAACCTCTACGCCTCATTGGAACCCACAGGGACATCACCCACAGAAAAAGGGCCGAGGAGGATCGCATACTCCTGGAGCAGCAGTTGCATAAGGCCCGTAAAATGGAGTCCATTGCGACCCTTAGCGGAGGAATTGCCCATGAATTCAATAATCTTATCTGCATAATAAGCGGTAATGCAGAACTTTTGATGGAGAGTATTCCCTCCCGGGAGAGACCCCTTGCCGAGGATATTTTCCAGGCCGCCCAGCGGGGAGCCGATCTTGTCAAACAGCTTCTCACCTTCAGCAGCAGACTGGAGATCAATATAACATCCGTGGACATCGGCAATGAAATCAGAAGGGTTGCCGGACAGATCGAAAAGACCCTCAACTCCCATATTAAGCTTGAACTGCTTTTGAGCGAAAGGCTTTACAGGGTCAATGCAGATGCTTCACAGATTGAGAGGAGTATTGTCACCCTGGTGGGCAATGCCGCCGATGCCATGCCCGGGGGAGGTACCGTCACAATAAAGGCGGAAAACTGGATCATGGACGACAAGTTCCATAGAAACCACCCTGACATAGCCCGGGGGCCCTGTGTGGCAATCTCCATTACCGATACCGGAGTGGGCATTGAACCCGATGTGCTGGAAAAAATTTTCGATCCCTTTTTCACCACCAAGGATGTGGGCAAGGGAACCGGTCTGGGGCTCTCCGTCATATATGGAATCATAAAGGCCCATGGCGGAGTCGTACTATGTGATAGTGATCCTGGAAAAGGTACATGTTTCACCATATATCTGCCCGCCCTTGTCTCACCACGGGAAGAGTCTGTAAAACATGGCGGAAGAGACGGCAACGGCGGCGATACAAGTCCGTCCCCCATGGTCCTCATTGTGGATGATGAGAAGAGCGTCCGCAACCTCAACGCCCTTATTCTGTCAAGGATAGGCTACAGAACCATGGAGTGTGAAAGCGGAGAGGAGGCCCTGCACATCTACAAACGTCATGGACATGAAATCTCCATTGTACTGCTTGATCTCGGCATGCCGGGTATGGGCGGCCTGAAATGCCTGGATCGCCTGGTGGAGTTTGATCCCGATATCAAGGTTATTATTGCCAGTGGATATTCCGACAAGGGCATGATAAAGGACACCATGAACCATGGTGCATCAGCCTATCTGATAAAGCCATATGCAAAAAGTGAAATCGAACACTGTGTCAAAAGAGTTCTTGCATCGGATTAACCCAAATCTGAATCCGGGGTACAAATTTTGTTTTGTACTTCTGACTGTAAGGGCAATCCCCTGGGGTTGCCCCTACAAAGTTCAGATACCGAAATCTTTTTCCGGAAATCTATATATATTTTATTTTTACTGTGATAGATTGAACTTGACTCATCAACTCTTTTCTCTCTGCATTTTTATCCATGGAAGCAGTTGTCGTTTCTCGTTAAATCTTAATCTTATAACATTTTACTGTTGCCATTTTTTCAAGAACCATTTCTTTCAAGAACCATCTCTTTCAAGAACCATTTCTTTCAAGAACCATGTTTTTCAAGAACCATGTTTTTTAAGAACCACTGTTTGATTGATCGTCGAAAGTTATTTTTTAACAATTCTATATTCCTGCGGTCATGTGTCATGATTTATAGTTATCCAGATAATGAAATTGAGGCTTTGATCATTGTTTCGGCCAGCAACGTAGGGGCGAACCTGTGTGTTCGCCCTTCACCAGTGCTGGGAATGGATATGCTGAAATATTTTTCTGGAAGTCTATAGAAATAGTCCATGATATTGGGAAAAGGAGGATCAATGAAAAAACAAGTTGTCAATTATGAAACCATGCTTAAAATTACCCGGGCAATTTCACACTCCAAGGATCCCGAAGAGGTGGTGCTT
>JADGBO010000256.1 GCA_015231465.1 Desulfamplus sp. | reverse complement strand
AAAAATGCGATTTTAAGCCCTACACTGGAGGAATTTACCGCGGATCTTCCTGCCATTGAGGCATCTGTCCATCGAAACAAGCCCTGAAAGGGCGGCATCTATACAGCCAGGGGGAACGCCCCTGGAACTGGAACGCCCCTGACAAAAGGGCAACACATCCATAAACCCTGGCTCAACGCCTCCGGGGCCGCAAAGAACACCGGCATCGGTGAAGACCATGACCCGGACACCCTCATCGGTTCAGCGGAAAAAGCCGCCAAACTGCTGGGTTGGCAGGCACACTATTCCGATATCAATACCATTATACGTACTGCCTGGGATTGGCATCGGCGGGCTCCAACAGGCTACGAAAAACCCGGCTTCTGACGGCAACTTTCATATTGCAGCAAGAGAATAACACTTGCAATCATGCCGTAATTTCTATACACAGTGGCACCCGGAAGAACCTGTATCGGCATGATGTTTTTGGGGGTGAAATGGGGCTTTTAAGCCCGAAAAACAGGCTGTTCTTAGAAGTTTATCCTGATATTTTAGTATGATAGTTAGGTCCGACCCCGTTACGAAATAATTAGGTCTGACCCCAGGACCAAATAAACTGTTCGACAGGAAGGCACCTATGACTGAAATCGTCAACAATCCCCATGACAAGCTCTTTCGGGAAACGTGGAGCAAGCTGGAAAACGCCCGCAGTTTCCTGCAGCACTATTTGCCGGGCGACGTGTTGGGTCTGATGGATTTGGACAGCCTGACAGTCTGTAAAGACAGTTTCGTGGAAAAAGAACTGGCGGATTATTATTCCGACATGCTGTACGCGATCAATATAGCCGGCTCATCCGGTTTCGTGTATGTCCTGTTTGAACACAAAAGCTGGTATGAGAAATATGTGCATTTGCAATTGCTGGAATACATGGTTAAAATTTGGCAGCTCTTTTTAAAACAGCAAAAAGGCAAGCACCCCAAAGACCCTTTACCCATTATCATTCCGCTGTTGATCTGTCATGGCGGCCAGGCCTGGCCCTTGGAACGGGTTCATTTTTCAGCACTCATGGGCGGCCCGGTGCAGGAATTGGCACGGTATATTCCGGACTTCAAATTTGAGCTGTACGATCTCACCGGCTTGTCTGACGATGAAATCAAAGGCGCGATCATGACCCGGGTTGTAATGCTTCTGTTCAAATACAGCACCCATCCGCAGCTTCGTAAAAAACTGCCTGAAATTTTAGGCTTGATGTTTGATCTATTCCAGCAGAAAACGGGTCTGCAATATCTGGAAATTATAATGCGGTATCTGTTCAGTACCCTTGAGGGTGTTTCCAAAGAAGAGATCAAGGAAATTGTTGAAAAATCGATTTCTAACCAAGCAGGAGGTTGTATTATGACAATAGCGGAAAAACTTCGTAGTGAGGGCAAAATCGAGGGCCAAATCGAAGGCAAAATCGAAGGCAAAATCGAAAACATTGAAGAATTATATCGATTTGGCGTTTTGACCAAAGCACAGATGGAAAAGTTCATGGAACCGCTTAAGCAGCAATTACAAGACCTGAAACTTTCTGAAAATTCTTGAAAATGAAGAAGCGTTTCAGCTTCGGGAAGATATAGGAGCCTATTTCTGCCAATTCTGATATGGAAAATGGCGATATAGGGGGTCAAACGTTTATTATTGGGATACAAATCATGGAAAATCAATTGCTTAGCGTGCCCCGACCCCACAGCGACCACAGCGACCCCAGAACACAGCCACCCAGAACACATCCAGGTCGGAATGTGATTCCTGATTCGATCAAGCTGATAGCCGGGCGTACCGGTCAGGAATACAGCCAGTGGAAAAAACGCAAAGGTGCGTATGGGGAAGATCGGTATCATGCGACTGCCATTCAAACCGGTGACCATCTGGCCCATTGCCTGACATATATTGTCATAAACTGGGTCTTTACTATGCACCCTCTCAAAGGGTTATCCATTGTTCATATGAATCCGAGCTTGAAGATTTAATCGTTTCAAATCTAAGGGAGATTATCCAGGTACATGGCCGGGTCCAGGTGGACAGCAGGGGAGAACCCGAAAAAATCGTCGATGTTTTGGAGATAGAGGAGATCGATATGAGCCCTATCGAGATTTCCGAGATTCAATTTGGTGGAAATGTTTTGGTTTTGAAAGACAATCTCAGCATATCCGTGGATTTCGATCAGGAAAGCCAGGAATTTGTTTTGAACTATTCTGAGATGGGAATCGTGATTGGTGCCGAAAGCCGGGAGGATTTGATTGCTGAGTTTTGTGAGGATTTTTATTGGATTTGGCAGGAATATGCAAAAGATGATACCTCAACCATGAGTCAGGGAGCCCAAAAACTCAGTCAGAAAATTAAGCACATGGTGAAGGAGGAGATCCAGGCAAAACAATGCAAACTCGATAAAAACGACTTTGAACGTCTACTGGATTGCCCTTTGAGCCGGGAAGATTACCAGACACAACTGATTCAGGACAATTTGTTGTAAACTGGATTCCCCTTTCCCTGGCACCTGATCCAAACACCCAATACCAACCCCCCCAATAACTACAATAACGCAGGCCTGACCCCCAAAACGAAACCCCCAAAATGAAAATAACAATCATTGGAACCGGATATGTAGGACTGGTCACGGGCGCATGTTTTGCCGAAGTGGGCATCCATGTTACCTGTGTGGACATCGATACCAGAAAAATCGACAACCTGAAAAATGGCATTCTGCCCATTTACGAGCCGGGCCTTGAAAGAATGGTGAAAGAAAACATGAAGGACGGGACCCTGTCCTTTTCTTCCAGCCTGGCCGACGCAGCCCGGGACTGCCAGGTCTTTTTCATTGCCGTGGGAACGCCCCCGGGCGAAGATGGTTCAGCCGACTTGCAGTATGTGCTCCAGGTGGCCGGGCAGATCGGACAGCACATGAGCGATTACGCTGTGATCGTCACCAAATCCACAGTGCCGGTGGGCACAGCAGACAAAGTGACTTTGCCTTGTGGGGGCTGTCATTCAAACCCGGTACCGATGATATGAGAGAAGCCGCATCCACATACACAACCCCTGCCTGACCCCGTGTCCGGCATAGAAAACAAAAGGACAATCCCTTGAAAAATCCATTACGCAAACAAATACTGGTCACGGGCGGGGCCGGGTTCATCGGTTCCCATCTGTGCGAACGTCTGCTGGCCGACGGCCATGATGTCATTTGTCTGGACAATTTTTTTACCGGCAACAAAGACAACATTGCCCACCTGATGGCCAACCCCCATTTTGAACTGATGCGCCATGACATCACATTTCCGCTCTATATCGAGGTGGATGAGATCTACAACCTGGCCTGTCCGGCCTCACCCATCCATTACCAGTTCGATCCGGTGCAGACCACGAAAACCAGCGTTCACGGCGCCATCAATATGCTGGGTCTTGCCAAACGGGTCAAGGCCAGAATTTTCCAGGCATCCACCAGCGAGGTGTATGGCGATCCCCAGGTGCATCCCCAGCCGGAAACCTATTTCGGCCATGTCAACCCCATCGGCCCCCGTTCCTGTTACGACGAGGGAAAACGGTGTGCGGAAACCCTTTTTTTTGACTACCACCGCCAGCACGGCCTCTCCATCAAGGTGGCCCGGATTTTCAACACCTACGGCCCCCGGATGCACCCCAACGACGGCCGGGTGGTTTCCAACTTCATTGTCCAGGCCCTGAAAGGAGAGCCCATCACCATATACGGCGACGGCAACCAGTCCCGCTCCTTCTGCTACATCGATGACCTGGTGGAAGGATTTGTCCGGCTCATGAACAGCCCTGACCCTGTCACCGGCCCTGTCAACCTGGGCAACCCGGGGGAATTTACAATGCTGGAGCTGGCACAACGGGTCCTGGAGATGACCGGTTCCAAGTCCGAGCTGGTTTTCCGCCCTCTGCCAACAGATGATCCCAGGCAGAGACGACCGGATATCACCGTGGCAAAAAAAGAGCTGGGCTGGGAACCCGGGATTAACCTGGGACAGGGGCTGGAGAAAACTATTGCGTATTTTGCAGGTGTGCTACACTGTTCAGAGGGATTATGAAAAAATGAACGATACATCAAAATCTGATTATGACTCACCCTGGAAAGATATTCTGGAACGCTTTTTCAAGCAGTTTTTGGCCTGGTTCAATAGGGGGTAACAAACAATAGAAAACATTTTGCAAAACATACCGTTTTCTGCTAAAGAGCCAATCCTTAATTCATAACAAAAAGGATCCCGGTATGACTATAGCCCTTGCCAAGGCATCTCAAAAAAAATGCACTTCTGCTTCAAAAAAATGTTCAGATGCAGCCAATCTAAGCCTTGAAGAAAGAAAGAATATCTCCATTCAAAGCTTGGCAAAGACATCTACGATCACTGACATTTCGGCTCATATGAATGTTAGCCGAAAATTTACCTATAAACAAAAGAAAATAGGCGAGGAGGCTTTAAATAAAGCTTTTACACCTGTACCGAAGGACGATAATGTTCTCTTCTATCTTCCCATCACCAAAACGTGGATTCGTCATTTTGTACTGGCGCTTATACTGATTTGCCACAGTTCATTCCGTGGCGTAATCGAAATACTTGACTCAATGTTCGATTATCATAATATGAGTCTTGGAACGATTCACAACATTGTTATGGAGGCAGCACAAAAAGCCGCAGATATTAACAAAAAAGAGGGCCTTTCCAAAATCCGCCACGGCGCACATGATGAACTTTTTCAGAAT
>JADGBO010000255.1 GCA_015231465.1 Desulfamplus sp. | reverse complement strand
TCCACAAGATTTCAGCAGATCCCCGTAAGTATTATTAAGGCCATTCGAAAAGAGGAGGATCGGCAATTTCTCAAACAACTGCTTAAACAAGCGATCCTGGCTGCGGATATTACCCAGTTTGAGCGGGCACTGGAAGAGAGACAATAATTTACGATGTTCGGGCAGCAGGGGGAAAAAGCCATTTATGCTTTATGCTGTGGGAAATACAGACCCAGAACCCATCCTGAAGAATCACCTTGCCATGAATGGGAGGGCGAGAATGGGTAAGTTATTTCGTGACTATTCCTAAGTTATTTCGTGTTCATTCCTAAATCAATATTGACAAGCCCTTTCCCAATATATTAGAAGAGTCATTTTAGCATTGAGGTGCCGGACTCCGTTTATTCATCACTATAGTTTTCCAGATAACCAACATGGCGGCATTACCGCCACAATCGAAGCATGAAAGTAGGGGAGTATTGCATACGCCCCTTAAATTATGAGGACTTTCATATAAATAAAATTGGCAACATTACTGTAGGGGCAGTCCCTTGCGGCAGCCCTTAGGAATGGATTTGCTGAAATATTATTCTGGAAGTCTATATAGTCTATTCAGCGGAACTCCGGGTAAAAGGAAAGATGGTGAAATTCCATCGCATGCCAGCCGTTGCCGTAATCGGGGACAAGGAATGCATTCAGGCCACTCTTCTGTATGCCACGAGGGGGAAGGCGCATTCCAAGGATGATCCGTGAGCCGGAAAGCCTGCCCGTTGCTGAACCAGGGATTTTTGCTGGAATAAAATCCTTCTGAGTCTTTATATTCAGGAGGTATATTATGTTCCAATCACCGGATAAATTCCTGGGTAATCTCATTACCCGTCTGATACGGAAAAATTCCCTTACCCGTGAAGAGTCCAGACAGGCCTTTTCCCATATTTTGAACAATGAGGTTACCGACATGCACCAGGGAGCCTTTCTGGCCGCATTGACAGCCAAAGGTGAAACCAGTGAGGAGGTGGTCGGGGCCTGGGAATCCATTTACAATCTGGACACCGCCAAGGTTGCCGTGGAACCATCCCTTACCCTGGCGGAAAATAGCGGGACCGGCATGGACACATTCAAAACATTCAACATCAGCACTGCGGCATCCATTGTGGCCGCTGCCGGAGGCATTCCCATGGCCAGACACGGCTCCAGGGCCCTCACATCTGTCTGCGGCACCGTTGATATGGCCGAAGCATTGGGAGTGGATGTTGAGTGTACCGCCGATGTGGTGGCCAGAAGCATCGAGTCTTCCAATCTGGGACTTTTTAACGGCATGAGTCCCCATATCCATCCCAGGGCCCTGGGACGCATCCTCTCCCGCATCTCCTTTGGTTCCACCTTGAATATCGCAGCCTCCCTTGCCAACCCGGCCCTTCCCTCCATCGGCGTACGCGGCGTATATGCAAAGGATATGATCCAGCCCGTGGCGGCCGTGATGAAGGATATCGGATATACCCGTGCCCTGGTGGTTCACGGCACTGTGGAACATTCCGACAAAGGTATGGACGAAGCTTCTGTCTGCGGAGTGACCCATTGTGCTGGATTTTTTGACGACAATGAAATCTCCACATTTACCATCGACCCTTTCCGTCTGGGGCTCTCTGCCGGAGATCCTTATGAACTGGCACCGGAGAGCGATATTGAAATGGAATCCCGGAGGTTTGCCGCACTCCTTGCCAGGGCCGATGATGGTGTTAGAAAAGATGCGGTGATCCTCAATGCCGGTTTGATCTTCCTTGCAGCCGGAAAAACCGGCACCCTTGAACAGGGGATTGAAACGGCCTGCCAGCTCCTGGAAGGCGGAGCCGCGTTCAAAGCTCTTGAGAGCTGGGTATCCAGCCAGAACCGGTTCCCTGAAAAAGGGCTGCAATCTCTTCACCGTCTGGTGTCATGATATGGAACTCTTATGAAAATAGTTATGAACCGGCTTAAACAACTTGAAATTATCAATCAGGATTCCCTTATACAGAATATTCCGGAGGGATACGTCAAAGTCGGGGTGCTGTACTGCGGCGTATGCCGGACCGATGCCAAAATGTGGGACCAGGGCCACCGGGATCTTGTCCTGCCCCGGATTCTCGGTCATGAAATGGTGGTCCGGGATACCCATGGAAACCGTTTTATGGTGTGGCCAGGCACCAACTGTACCACATGCCGCCATTGCAGGAGGGGATTGGAAAATCTTTGTGAAAATATGAAAATCATGGGATTCCACCTTGACGGCGGTTTTGCTTCCCATATGGTTGTACCTTCCCCTAACCTTATCCCCCTCCCCACAGGTCTGGAGAGCCCTACCGCCTGTTTTGGAGAACCCATGGGCTGCATTGTCAATGCCTTTGAAAAAATCCAATATGAAAAAAAGAGCCGCCTCCTTATTTACGGAGGCGGTACCATGGGGCTTGCCACAGCCCTGTATGCCAAAAGCATGGGTCTGCAACCCCTGATCATTGAAAAAAATGAGTCCAAAATTCATCACGTCAGGCCCTTTCTTGATGCAGCAGGGATTTGCTGTAAAAAAGGGACCCGGGAGAGTGGGTTTGATCTTGTCATCAATGCCTGTCCCGATGTCAATGCCTTCTGCCAGGCTATTTCCAAAGTGGCCAGGGCAGGCTGGATTGTATTTTTCAGTGGCATTGCCAAAAACGAAGCTATAGATACAAATATTCTAAACCTTATCCATTACAAAGAAGTAAAGATTGCCGGTGCCTACGGCATGACCCTGACACATATGGAAAAAGCCATACCCTTCATGATCTCCCATCAGTCATATCTCAAACTTCTGATACAGGATATTGTCCCGCCCCCAAGCCTTCCGGCCCTGATGCCCCAGGTACTCTCCGGCAAAGGTCTCAAGTATATCCTGGATTTCACACTTGCTTCCCGCTCCCCATGAAAGGTCCCAGGTATATCCTGGATTTCACACTTGCTTCCAGCTCCCCATGAAAGGTCCCAGGTATATCCTGGATTTCATCCTTGCCTCCCGTACCCCATGCACGCCAGCATAATACCTGGCATTGAAAAAAGATACTTCACAGCCTGGGTCTGTTTTTTGCTATGGTCTGTTTTTTACTATGGTCTGTTTTTTCTAACATCTCCCAGCCGGTCGCTCCAGGATGACCATTGACAAATTGATGCAGGTATATGATAAAGCTCATAAAGGAAATTGATGTTCCCGGCAAAGAGATAGTGAACTACCTCTATCCTGAAGGGATATTTTTTTTACCCCGTTTTTATAAAATGATTATCTATCCATGAGAGGAAAAATATGAAACAGCAATTCCACGGCACCACCATACTGGCACTGCGCCATAAGGGCAGGGTGATTGTGGCAGGAGATGGACAGGTTACCCTGGGCAGCACCATCACAAAGCATAAGGCCAGAAAGGTGCGGCGTATCTATAATGATAAAATAATAACGGGTTTTGCAGGTGCCACAGCCGATGCCCTTCACCTTGCAGAAAAACTTGAACAGAAGCTTGAGCGTTATAACGGCAATCTTACCCGGGCCTCGGTGGAGCTTGCCCGGGAGTGGAGAACCGACAAGTATCTGAGGCGCCTTGAGGCCATGATGATTGCAGCAGATGAGACCAACACCTATCTTCTGTCAGGTAACGGAGATGTGATTGAGCCGGATCACGGTGTCATCAGCATTGGTTCCGGCAGTGTGGGAGCCCATGCAGCAGCCTTTGCCCTGATGCAGCACACTGATCTTGAGCCGAGAAAGATCGTGGAGGAGGCCATGGCCATTGCAGCATCTTTGTGTGTCTATACCAATACCAGCGTGACCATTGAAGAGATTTAGTAATGAGCAGGAAATAATCTCCCCATTTTGGTCATCTACTGTTCTTTCAGGGTTTGACTGTCGGAATACTCTCCTCCTCCTCTACTATGTAAGAGGGGGTTGGGGGCTGAGGTGAATGGGCAAGATTTTTAAGACCCATTCCTTAAAGTTAATTTCTTATTTTGATATGACATAAAAATACATAAACTTAAAGAGAATACGCATGTTAAATGATTTAAAACCAAAAGAGATTGTAAACAAACTGGATCGTTACATTATCGGCCAGAAGGATGCTAAAAAATCCGTGGCCATTGCCCTCAGAAACAGATGGCGCAGACGTCAGGTTCCGGAGGATTTAAGGGATGAAATAGCCCCGAAAAACATAATTCTCATAGGCTCCACCGGTGTGGGCAAAACAGAGATTGCAAGACGCCTTGCCACCCTTACAGATTCACCCTTTTACAAGGTAGAGGCATCCAAGTTCACCGAGGTGGGCTATGTGGGGAGGGATGTGGAATCCATGGTTAGGGATCTGCTGGAGCTTACCGTGAACAACCTCAAGGGAAGACAGCAGGAGGCCGTGAAGGAGAAGGCCGCGGCCGTTGCAGAGGAGCGGGTACTTGATCTGCTTCTTCCCGGCTCCAACGGCGGCAGGGCTAATGGAAAGGAGTCCGGCGGCGGTGATGATGGTTCCCGTTATGATGGTTCCCGTTATGATGGTTCCAGTGATGATGGTACCAGTGATGATGATTCCGGGGAGGATGGCAAAAACTCAATAAACCCGGCAGATGCCGATTCAGACATTGCCGACCTTGTGGCGCAGGATCACACCATTGATGTTGTGACACCACCGGAAAGGAGCAGCTCTTCCACCCGGGAGAAGCTTCGTAAAATGCTCAGGGCAGGTAAACTCGACAACCGCATGGTGGATATGGATGTTCCATCAAGATCCATGCCCATGGTGGA
>JADGBO010000254.1 GCA_015231465.1 Desulfamplus sp. | reverse complement strand
ATTGCCGGTTTCAAGGCTGAAAATTTCAGAACCTTTGAAAAGCATATTGCCGAAATTGAATGGGAACTTTACCTGAAAAGAGATTCCATTATCCAATGCCAGGTATCCACTTCCCTTTCAAGATTGTATCATACAGATGCCCTGGCCCGAAGGGCGGATCTGGCCATAATGGAACATTTGGGGAGATATCCTGTATCCCGGAAAGTTCCGTTGGATAATTTAGCTCTTTGGCCAGGGGATTTGGCTTCTCCAGCAGGGGATTTGGCTTCTCCGCCAGGGGATTCAGGTTATATGCCTGTGGATTCGGCTCCCCAGACTGTAATGATCCGGGGTGACAATGACCGTTTTCAGATATCCATTGACAGCAGCGGAAATCTTCTCCACAAAAGGGGCATTAAAACTGTTTCCGGCAGGGCTCCCCTGCGGGAGACCCTTGCCTTCGGGCTTCTTGCCGCCCTTGGCTACTCAGGGAATACTACGCTTGTTGACGGCATGTGCGGCTCGGGTTCATTCCCTCTGGAAGCAGCCATGATCTCATGCAATATCCCCCCTGGATATTTCAGAACCTTTGCCTTTGAAGGGTGGCCATGTTTCAGCCCTCCTGCCTGGAATCATATGAAAAAAAATATCTGCCCGGAACTACTCCCACCATTGCAACGGGGAGAGATTAAAACCATATTTGCATCGGATATTGACGCAGATATGGTAAATGCCCTTGGAAAAACACTCCATGACCATAATCTCTCACCGCCGGTTCAGGTTATGCAACAGGACTTTTTTGGGATGGAACCTGTAAAAATTTCCCGGGAACCAGGCATTGTGGTGCTGAATCCCCCATATGGAAGACGTATGGGAGAACCCCGGGCAGTCACCTCACTTTTCAAGGATATTGGAAAAAAGCTTAAATCAGACTTTAAGGGTTGGAAAGCCGGGGTAATTATTCCCGACAAGATACTTGCCGGACATCTTCCAGGTTCCGTAAAACTTATCCCCCTCCGCCATGGAGGGCTTGATGTCCACGGGGCAATATTCGTAATTCCTTGAATAATGACTAATATTTTAAAGCCGGATATTGAAAATTAGATGAAAACAGCAGATAGTGCCATATCCTGGAAAACCGGATACTGGAAAACCGGATTGCGGGTTGCCGTTTTTTTTATTGCGGCATATCTATTGATTTCCTGCTTCTCCTTTGCATTTGAAGAATCCAGGTCCGTTGGAGAAACTGGAAAAGTTGAAGAACCTGGAGCCGTTGGAAACTCCGGGGCAGTTGAGGAACCCGGGTCCGTTGGAAAGCCTTTAAATACTCTGTCCAAAAATATTTATATTCTGCCCCTTACCGGTATGGTGGAGCCCGGCATGGCTGCCTTTATCAAAAGATGCCTTGATGAGATACTTTCAGCCGATCCCCATGCTCCTGTTGTACTGAGCTTAGACACCTTTGGGGGCAGGGTGGATTCCGCCCTGGACATTGTGGAATCAGTCTCCTCCATTCCCATGGGCCAGTCCATATCCTTTGTGGAGACCCGTGCCATATCTGCCGGGGCCCTCATAGCCCTGGCCGGCAACACTCTTATAATGAAACAAAATACCCTCATAGGAGACTGTGCCCCCATTATCCAGACCAGCGAAGGCCAAAAGGAGCTGGGGGAGAAGACCCAGACCGTTCTCAGGGCCCAGTTCCGGGCCCTTGCAAAGAGAAACGGTTATCCTGAAGTCCTTGCCGAGTCCATGGTCACCAAAAACATGGAGGTTTATAAAATCACCATTGATGGAGAGTCAACCTACATGGACAAGGTTAGATTCAATGACCTGACAGAGGAGGAAAAATCCGGCATAACCCAACGAAAAACCGTTGTGGCCGAAGGCGAACTGCTCACAATGGATGATGTGGAAGCCCATGAGCTGGGATTTTCCCAGGCCAGTGTAAGGGATATCCATCATGCCCTGGACCATCTCGGCTACAAGGGTTATACTGTGGTGACCATGACCGAATCCTGGTCGGAGAAGATGGTCCGCACCCTCCAGCCCATTCTGCCCCTTCTGATGCTTCTCGGCATCGGAGCCCTCTATACCGAGCTGAAGGCACCGGGATTCGGCATACCTGGAATCCTGGGGATAATCTGCCTCTCCATTGTCTTTTTCAACCAGTATCTTGCGGGTCTGGCCCACTTTACGGAACTCATCCTTATCGTTACAGGACTAATTCTCATGGCAGTCGAGATATTTGTCCTGCCGGGATTTGGCCTGGCAGGCCTGGCCGGAATAGTTCTCATGGGGGCGGGGCTGGTACTATCCTTCCAGGGATTTGTGATTCCCGATCCTGATCTTCCCTGGGAGGGGCGGCTCATGATTAAAAATCTTGCCATGGTCATGGGTTCGTTTGTGGGTGCTATTTTGACGGCCATGCTCACCCTTAGATTTATCCTTCCCCAATTTTCCAGGGTAGCGAAGGGTCCGTTTCTGGAAACCACCCTCAGGGATGCCGTTGTGGGCCCGGGCCAAAGGAGTGTCCTGGCCCCGGGGGACACAGGAACGGCACTGACCCCTTTGCGGCCCTCGGGAAGTATCCGTATAAAAGAGATGAAAATAGATGCCCTCACCCGGGGGGAGTTCATTGATCCCGGAACCATTATAGTGGTTGATGCCCTTGAACAGAACCGTGTGGTGGTAAAGGAGTATATCCCATGAGTCTCTATATAGTGCCCGTTGTTCTCCAGTTGGCAGGGGTGGCGGTGATTCTGATGGAAATTTTTGTGCCGTCCCTGGGACTCCTTTCGGTTATGGCCGGGGCCCTGTTTTTTTACTCCCTCTATCTCGTCTTCACCACAATTTCCCAGGAAGCAGGGTTTCTTTTTCTGGTAATGGATATGATTCTGCTTCCAATTATATTTTATTTAGGTTTAAAGGCCCTGGGAGCCTCTTCCCTCTCTTTGAAAAGGGAACTATCCAGCAGGGACGGGGTGGTAAGCCAGTCCTCTGACCTCAACTCCTGGATGGGAAAAACAGGCAACGCCTTGACGGACCTCAGGCCCTCAGGTGCCGCACTGATACAGGACAAACGTCTTGATGTAGTTACGGACGGAGATTACGTGGATGCCGGCACTCCCATCAGGGTGATGAGCATCTCAGGCAACAGGATTGTAGTCGAAATTATTGAATGAGGAGGAGCATTATGGATTTTATGTTTATTCTGGCACTCATTGCCGGTGTCATCGGTCTGGCAGTATTTTATCTTATTTTTTCCTACATCACTCTCTGGATCCAGGCCCTGGTCTCCGGAGCAAAGGTGGGACTGGTCAACATTATTTTCATGCGTTTCAGAAAGGTTCCGGCCAAGCTCATTGTGGAGTCTAAAATCATGGCAGTGAAAGCCGGCATGGAGATTCCCACGGACAGCTTAGAGTCCCATTTCCTGGCCGGCGGAAACGTATCAAGGGTTATTCAGGCCCTCATTGCCGCGGACAAGGCCAATATTGCACTGACCTTCAACAGGGCATCGGCCATTGACCTGGCAGGCCGGGATGTTCTCGAGGCCGTTCAAATGTCTGTAAATCCCAAGGTGATAGAGACTCCCCTGGTGGCGGCCATGGCCAAGGACGGAATCCAGCTCAAGGCCATCTCAAGGGTAACGGTGAGGGCCAACATTGACCGGCTCGTGGGCGGAGCAGGTGCCGAGACCATCCTGGCCAGGGTGGGTGAAGGCATTGTCACCACCATAGGCTCGGCCGAGACCCATAAAAAAGTTCTGGAAAATCCGGATATGATTTCCAAAACTGTTTTGAAAAAAGGTCTTGATGCCGGCACTGCCTATGAAATTCTATCCATTGACATTGCAGATGTGGATGTGGGGAAAAACATAGGTGCCGAGCTGGAAACGGACAGGGCCGAAGCTGACAAAAAGATCGCCCAGGCCAAGGCCGAGGAGAAGCGGGCCATGGCCCATGCCCAGGAACAGGAGATGAAGGCCCGGGTCCAGGAGATGAGAGCCAAGGTTGTCGAAGCCGAAGCCCAGGTACCCCTGGCCATGGCCGAAGCCTTCAGGAGCGGAAACCTCGGTATCATGGATTACTACAAAATGCAGAATATCTCGGCCGACACCAAGATGCGGGATCAGATCGCCAATCCTGAATCCTATCTCTATTTTGACGGCAACGAAGATACCAATCGTTAATCCAAAATTAGCAGGGGCAATTCATGAATTGCCCCTGAAGTCAGGGTTGCCAAGTTAATTATCCGGCAAGGTATATTTTGAAAAATGAAGTATGCCGATTAAATGAAGTATGCCGATTCAAGGAGTTTATATGGATATAGAAACTCTCATCAATATTGTAATGATCTTGTTTTTCTTTGTAATTACAATGATCGCTCAAATTGTGAAATACCTTTATAAAAAAAAGACCGGGGATGATAAAAAAAAGACAGGGGATGGAACAAAACCCAAAAGATCATGGTTCCCCTTTGTTCAAAAGCTCAAAGATCAGTTTCGGGAGTTCATTGATGAGCTGGAACGCCAGGTTGCCGAACAGAAAAAGGTTGCCGATGGGAAAAGGGCTGCCGGCCAGAACAAGGCATCACAATCGGAATTTCATCATGAAAGGGATCATGACCATGTGCCGGAAAATGAATTGACGGGACTCCTGTCTGAACTGTCCCCCGGACACGCTTACGAAACCGTTAAGAGGACCGGAAAGGAAACCGGTAAAGGGGTCGGAACGGTCAGATCAGTGCCGGATGATATGAAATCCGTACATACATCTGAGGATATCAGGAGAAGAGAGGAACTTAAATCC
>JADGBO010000253.1 GCA_015231465.1 Desulfamplus sp. | reverse complement strand
GTCCGATTCTTTCAGTACCCGGTGATGGAGATGTAGTAGATCGGTTTCTCAAGGATACGAATGCAGGACTGTCTCTCGCTGAACCAGAAATGATAGCACGATGGCTGCACAATCGAATCCAGGAAAAAAAAGAGGGTAAAAAGCCGCCCTATATGCCTGATGAAATGAGTCTTACCAAGTACACACGAAGGAATCAGTGTAAAATTTTGTCGCAACATTTAAGCAAGATTACCCAAAATAAACCATAAAAATATTTAATCATTCAGGACTTGATCATCGTTTGGTCCAATCCGTAGGAGCAGATTTTCATAGCAGGTTACTGCCAGATGGGCATCTATATTGCCCTGAAGAATTTGTTCAAAAGGAAAATGCCCATTTTAAAGTAATTGTAATTTTTTCTGTTTGGAACATCACGGAATGAACTCTAAGACTTAAAGGAATATCCGGTGGAGAGAACCAGAAAAATTTATATTGCAGGCCACCAGGGCATGGCGGGTTCCGCCATTTGCCGCTGTCTTGGGAAAAAAGGCTATACAAATCTCATTGGCCGTACCCATAACGAACTGGAACTCACCAGCCAGGCAGCGGTTCAGGCCTTTTTTGCTGAAGAAAAGCCCGAATATGTGATACTGGCAGCCGGTAAGGTCGGGGGGATCCATGCCAACAACACCTGTCCGGCGGATTTCATTTATCAGAACATGATGATCGAGGCCAATGTCATCCACCAGGCGTATGCATCCGGGGTAAAGCGACTTCTTTTTCTTGGTTCTTCATGCATTTATCCCAAACTGGCTTCCCAGCCCATGAAGGAAGATGCCCTGATGATGGGACCCCTGGAGCCCACCAACGAACCCTACGCCATTGCCAAGATTGCCGGCATCAAACTGTGCGAGAGCTACAACCGCCAGTACGGCACGGATTTTCGGAGTGTGATGCCCACCAATCTGTACGGCCCGGGTGACAATTTCCATCCGGAAAACAGCCACGTGATTCCTGCCCTCCTGCGGCGTTTTCATGAAGCTGTCCAGGGGAAGGCATCGGAAGTCATCATCTGGGGAAGCGGCACCCCCAGGCGGGAGTTCCTGCATGTGGATGACATGGCCGCTGCCGCCGTACATGTGATGAATCTGGACAAAACCACATACAAGGCCCATACATTTCCCATGATATCCCATATCAATGTGGGTACAGGTATTGATTTCACCATCCGTGAGCTTGCGCAAACCATCGCAGAAGTTACCGGTTTTCAGGGAAAACTTATCTTTGACACCACAAAACCCGATGGAACTC
Source organism: Desulfamplus sp. (assembly GCA_015231465.1). Taxonomy (GTDB): domain Bacteria; phylum Desulfobacterota; class Desulfobacteria; order Desulfobacterales; family Desulfobacteraceae; genus Desulfamplus. The sequence continues at coordinate 3,582 of JADGBO010000253.1, read as the reverse complement.
CACGTAAACTGCTGGATGTTTCCCGAATAAAATCCCTTGGCTGGGAGGCTGCCATTGGTCTAAAGGAGGGGCTTATCAATGCTTATGACTGGTTTGTCAATTATCAGGGTAATTTCAGGGAGTAGTCCTGGGGTGTCAAAATCTGACATTTTCGATTGCTCATTTTTTGACCATCAACGGTAGAGACGCAATGCATTGCGTCTCTACATCATCACGATTTGGGCATCAAATTGGTTTTTAGACACCCCAGAGTTGCCCCTCTATTTGATATATTCTATAGGTTCGTTCATGTTATCTGGAATTTTCAATCCCCAGCTTTCCAACTGGGTTTTGCTGAACAGAAGTCTCCCTTTATGTGCCGTCTTTGGGAATGGCAGGTTAAGGGAGTTTCTGTCCGAGAGAATATTTTTTGCCATGCGTCCAGCTTCTATCCCCTGCTCCTTTCCAAACAGCACATAACCGCCGATGGCTTTATCCTGTCCCACGGAAAAATCCCAGAGGGCAAAGGGAGGCAGGGGTGTGTTGCGGGATGTCCACTGAAGCACATCTTCGGCATCCACATGGTTTCCGTCACTGTCCCTGATGGTGTGGTAAAGTCCTGTTATAATGGCATCGTAACCCTTTTCCTTAGATGCAAGAACGGTCTCCTTCCACACGTCCAGGGTGTCGATGAATTTAATGTCAACGGCAATACCGGCAACTGTCAGGGAATCTTTCCCGGAAAAGACCTCGGCTCCCACAACCTTGGATGTTGTACCGGAATCGAAAAGCACAAGAGCTTTTTTCACTCCGATAAGATCGTCGATATACTTGATGGACCTTTTTATAAGAGGCCGCTCCAGGATGCCTGTAATGTTTTTATGCCCCACCATATCGTAATATCTCGGATTGTTGTTTATACCGAGATATACCACCGGGGTCGTGGTGTCCACAAAACGGGGTCCCAGATATTCAAGAGCGTTGTCATCACCGAGGATGACCAGAACCGGTTTGATCTTTTTATACATATCCCAGGCTGCATCAGCCTTTTTTTGAAACTCGGATTTGGGGATGCGTTTGGTGTCCATTTCAAAATATGAGAGTTTGAAATCCTGGGCCAATATCTCTTCAAGACCTTTTTTATAGCTCGCATCCCAGGGGTATTGGTCATGATAGCTCTGAATAACAAGTATGGTCTCCTTTTGGGCATTTGCAATGACCGGTGAAAAAATTGAAAGCATGAGAATTGCCATAATAATTTTTTTCATTACCGCTCCTTAAATTCCATGAATTTCACCTTGGAAATGCATCACATTTTCATTATATAGGGTGATTGTGACACAACCATGACTGTTTACTGTGGAAATAACCATATCATTTCCATTATTGGGGTTGGCCGGAATCCGGCCATGAATATTTATGACCCGAAGAATATCCCGGGCAGCCAGGTGACAATGGCCGGGAACATGCACAATATGGCAATGCTTAAAAGCTGGAGGAGGATAAAGGGCATAATTCCTCTATATATGTGCATCATGGTGTATCCCTGGGGAGCCACACCCTTGAAGTAGAAGAGGGCATATCCAAAGGGCGGTGTCAGAAACGATGTCTGGAGATTCACGCACATGAGCATGGAGAACCATAGGGGATCAAACCCTAGCTCCATTGCAATGGGCATGAAGATGGGCACGGTTACAAGGAGTATCGCGGCCCAGTCAATGAACATGCCCATGAAAAAGACGATGAGCATCATTATGGCAAGGATGGTCCAACTGCTCATGCCGCTGCCTATGAGAAGGTCGGCCACCACATCGCCGCCGCCCATGCTCAGAAATACCACACTGAAAAACTTTCCGCCGATGAAGAGCATCATCACCATGGATGTGGTTTTAAGTGTTGCATAGGCAGACTCCTTGAGTACCTGAAAACTCAGTTTTTTACTGAAAAGGGCAAGAATGAGGGCACCGGTGGCTCCAAGGCCCGCGGCTTCGGTGGGGGTTGCAACTCCGGCCAGGATGGTTCCCATTACAGCCAGGATGAGTACCAGGGGAGGAAGCAGGGATTTCAGGGTCATGCCCCACTTCTGGAGATATGTATAATTGGATGCTTCAGATTTGGATATGGGCGGGCCAAGCTTGGGATTGATGTTGCACCGGATTAAAATATAGAGGAAATAGAGGCCGGCAAGCATTATTCCAGGAAGAATCGCACCGGCGAAGAGGTTGCCCACCGAGGTCTCCTTCATGCCGGTGAGTCCTCCGAAAACCACCATCATGATGCTGGGAGGGATGAGTATCCCCAGGGTTCCCGATGCACAGATAATTCCGCTGGCCAGCTCCTTTTGATAGCCCTTTCCAATGAGTGCCGGCGTTGCAAGGAGACCCATGGCAACCACGGAGGCACCTATTATTCCTGTTGTTGCGGCAAATACGGTGCAGACCACCACAACGGCAAGTCCCAGGCCGCCCTTGAGCCCTCCAAGGACAATGTAAAGGGATTCAAACAGGGCTTCGGACACCTTGGATCTGTCAAGAAGCTGGGCCATTAGAATAAAGAGGGGAATGGCCACAAGGGTGTAGTTGTCCATAAGACCCCATGTGTTGTTGGCAAACATGTAAAAGAGCATGGGAATGGAGAAGCCGTTGTCAATAAGGCCGAAGAGAGTTGCAACTGCCGCAAGGGTATATGCCAGGGGATGGCCCAGTGTAATGGCGACAATAAGAGTGACAAACATCGCCACTGTCATGAATTCAATACTCATGAAAATACCTCATTATGGTTAAGATTTGTTTTTAAGAGAGTGAATATCGCTGAGCAGGTTGGCTATGCCCTGGAGCAGAAGAAGGAGAAAGCAGCATGCCATAAGTATCTTCAGGGGCCAAATGGGAGGCGCCCAACTCGTTGAATTCACCTCAAGCCCCATGGTGGAGGTATAGGCAAACTTGAATGCCCATATGGTCATGCACACCATGACCGGCATGAAAAACAGAAGGTTGGTGACGATTTTCATGATGTACTGCTTCTTCTCGGTAAGAAGGGAAGTGAATATGTCCACCCTTACATGGCCGTCATGGACATCGGTATAGGCCATGCCGAACATGTAATGGAGACCGTAAAGAAATGTGGTCGCTTCAAAGCCCCAGGAGGTTGGTGCGTTGAAGGCGTATCTCATGAATACTTCATAAACCACAATGATGAGAAGGGGATAGACAAGAAAGGATGACCACTCCCCCTCTTTTATGCTTATGGTTTTCAGGAATTTGGAAGTTGAGTCCAGCATTTTGGGATTCCTCACAGGGTTTGTGTTGTGGGGCAGGCCATTTCGGCATGGCAGCACCATGCCGAAATGGGTACTTAATCAGTCAATGGGTACTTAATCAGTCAATGGGTACTTAATCAGTAAATGGGCACTTAGTAATTGGGTTTAATTCACTTACCCAAGCTCCCATGGCAAGCCTGTAATAGGTGGCTGGGGATGAGATGAATGGGCAAGTTATTAAAAATCAATTCCTTAATCAGTCGTTGATCTGGCCGCCTATATATGTCTCGTAGGGCCACATGCCGGCTCCCATTCTTGCATCTTTCCAGATGGCATAATCATTT
>JADGBO010000252.1 GCA_015231465.1 Desulfamplus sp. | reverse complement strand
AAGACCTTCTCCATCAAGAACCTGGTGGAATTTATCAAAAGTTCCCTGAAGGTCGTTATAATAGGGTATGTTGCCATGATAGTTGTGGAGAAACATATTATTTCACTTCAGTTGATTCCCAGGGTTGCGTATAATATTGACCGAAGGATTGTGAAGAGTTACCCCCTCCTTGCGTTCTTCAGCCAGTTCTTCTTCTGTCATGCGGTGAGACAGGCAAGAACCCTGAATTTCAAGGTCAGGCATTCTGTCTTTTAGTCTTTTGATAAGCTCAATGTCTGTCACAACAACGCTTTTTATTCCTCTGGTATAGAATTCTTTTGCTACATTCTCCACAACAATTTTGTAATTGTCATGGAGAAGATAGTTTAAAAGCAGAGTAAGTTTGAAACCTGTATTTTTTTCATTCCAGTCAATCATATTCATTGTCAGGCTTCGTGCCTGATCCAGCGAAATTTTTGAGTTTACTGGCCTTCCGCTGGCACATATCTGGGGATTATAATGAGGAAAATGAAGGTCATGGATATATTCTTTATACCTGCTCATTTCTGTGAGGTTTTTCTTTATGGCCTCGGTCTGATTTGCTGAAGCAATGTTCTGGGGAGAAAAACCTATGGTTATGCTTAACTTATGCATTGAAGCTTCCTTCAGTTTTGCTTTTTATAAGGGCTTATAGTTTTTTAGTCGCCGCTCATAATAACCACCATGGCGGCATTACCGCCACAATCGAAGCATGAAAGTAGGGGCGTATTGCAATACGCCCTTACTTAAAATATGGGGATTTTCATATAAACCCCCATGCCCTGGCGGGCACAACGAACAATGAAAGTAGGGGCGATTCATGAATCGCCCCTACGGACGACTTTCATATAAAAAAACATCATTTCAAGGCACCACCCAGGGTCATGTGAACCTTGGATATAACTGCCATCATATCAATAAAGATATGACAAAGGGGATATATATACAAAAAAATAAGAAATGCCGTCACACCGCTCTTTACCCCCATGGACAGGATAAAGACATTCAACTGCTGGGCAAACCTGTTTACCAGACCCAGGCAGAAATCACTCAAAAAACAGGCAATGACAACCGGAGCCGACAAAAGTACCATGTAAAGGGCAAGCCATGCCACCTGCTCCGCAAAGAGGAGGGGCAGTTTTATGCCCGAGGGCCAGGGAATCAGATCCCCCACAGGCCAGATGATATAACTTGTAAAACACATGCTTAAAAAACCTGTAAAGGCGGCACTGGAAAAAAATAGATAGACAAGAACCTGAAAAAGGAAGGAACCCATGGGAGAAGTTCCCTCCTGGGAAAGGGGATCGCTGGTGTCGGACTGGGATGCACCCCTCTGATTATCCATGAGAAATCCGGCACTCTGCACTGTCCAGAAGAGAACGCTTGCAAGAAATCCCAGGGCAAATCCGATGAAAAGCTCCTTTACCATCAGGGCAAGCACAAAAAGTGTTGCAGCAGTGTTGTTTAGACCCGCAGTCAGGGAGCCCGAATCCGGCAGGGTGGGATAAATAAAGATTACAAGGGGAATTACAATGGTTGTACGCAAAGGGCCGGTTATGATTCCGCCCCCGAGAAACGGTGTAACCGTGAACATGGCAAAGAAACGGGGCATACCGAGAATCACGGCAAACATCAGTTTTTCAATGCCGATGGCTTTGAGCCACTCTAAGGTTTCCATCAGCGGGTTTCCATCAGCGAAAAATCTGGTTGAAATTCGTGAATATTTCATTGCCGTAGGAGAGCAGCATTCCCCCAAGCCATCCGGATGTGGCAAGTATGGTCAGGGAGACTGCTATCAGTTTTACCCCAAAGCTCAATGTCTGCTCCTGGAGCTGTGTAATTGCCTGGAAAAGACTGAAAAGCAGTCCCACCACGGATCCCACTACAATGGGCGGCATTGAGAGAATCAACACAAGGTACATTGCCTTGGATGCGTAAGCCATTGCTGCCTGTTCCACCATCTGTTTTTACCCCCCCTGCTAAAAATATATAGACTTCCGGAATAATTTTCAGAAAATCAATTCTTAAGGGCAGCCGCAAGGGGCTGCCCCTACAGTATGTCTGCCGATTTCCTGTTGTTCATCCCTGCCTGGCGTGCAATGGTACGCGCTGCCCCTACAGTATGTCTGCCGATTTCCTGTTGGTCATCCCTGCCTGGCGTGCAATGGTACGCGCTGCCCCTACAGTATGTCTGCCGATTTCATTATCTGGAAACCTGTAGCGTTACCTGCATCATGCCCTTATCCTGCCTATGGGATGCACGGAGACCTCCGGCGTAAGCTCCTGATATGATACAACAGCTATATCGTAAAACTCCTTTTCGATAAGTTTACGCACATATCGTCTTATATCCATGGATGCCAGAACCACGGGAAGCTGTTTTCTCTTTTTGTAGCTGCCCAGGGCTTTGCCGAGTTCTGCAACAATTTTTTTTGCAACATCGGGAGTCAAGGCAAGGAATGCACCGGATGAGGTCTGACGTATGGACTTTCTGATCTGCTCCTCTGTGTCTGGATCAATGAGAATAACCGCCAGCACATTAAGCCCCCCGGTATATTTGAAACTTATCTGACGTCTTAAGGCGGATCTGACATACTCGGTGAGCTGAACCGTATCCTTCTCCTTGGGGGCCCACTCCACAAGGGCCTCAAATATTGCCCTGAGATTTCTTATGGAGACCCTCTCCTGGACAAGGCGCTGGAGTATCTCCCCCACCTTCTGGACCGGCAGAAGACGGCCGGCCTCCTTGATCAGCTCGGGAAATCGCTCCTCCATGCGATCCATGAGATACTTGGTCTCCTGGAGCCCCAGAAATTCGGCAGCGTTCCTGGCAAGAAGGATGGATGCATGGTATGTGAGAATCCTGGCATGGGACATATAGGAGAACCCTGCCTGTTCCAGCTTTGGTATATCCTTTTCGCCAACCCATATGGATGGATATTCCGGCAGAAAATCATCCCTTTTTTCCCACTCGATATTGAGCATGTTCAAGGTACTCTCCTTTTCCCGCACAAGAACCTTGCCCGGTACCAGGGTTCCTGTGGTGATGGGAATCTCGTGGAGCAAAAGGGTGTAGGAAAAACTCGGGATATTATCCGTGGGCCGGATTGTGACCCCGGGAAAGGGGACCCCCATCTCATAGTAGAGAACCCGGCGGAGTGTTATGATTTCGTTGTTCAAAGCATCAAAGGTAAGGGATGCACCAAGATCCGATGCCACATCAAGAAGAAGAGGTACTGTGGGGGCAAAATCCTCCTTCTCTTTGACCTGCTTCTTTCGCCGGGATTTCACAGCCGGAGCAAGGGTCTTCTGAAGCTCTTCACCATGATCCATGAGTACGGGCTGATTCTGGGCCTTCATCATCACCACACCAATGCCGCATAACACCGTTGATATGGCAACTATCTGGGGTTTGGGAAATCCTGGAATCAGGGCCATGAGAAAGAGAAGCCCCCCGGCCATCACAAGGGCCTTGGGCCTGTCCAGTATCTGCTCCCCCATCTGCCCCCCAAGATGCTCGGTATCCTCATCCGAGGTTCTGGTGATGAGAATGCCGGCTCCTATGGATATTAAAAGAGATGGTATCTGGGAGACCAGACCATCGCCGATGGTGAGGATACCGTACTTTTGAAGGGCATCCCCCACACCCATTTCAAACTGGAGGCTCCCTATGATAATGCCCCCCACAATATTGACCACTGTTATAATCATGCCGGCAATGCTGTCACCCTTGACAAATTTCATGGCGCCATCCATGTTGCCGTACATCTGGCTCTCCTTTGTGATGCGGTTCCTTCTATTCTGGGCCTCGTTTTGATCAATGGCACCGGCCCTGAGATCCGCATCAATGCTCATCTGCTTTCCAGGCATGGCATCCAGGGTAAATCTTGCCCCCACCTCGGCAACACGTTCCGATCCCTTGGCAATGACAAGGAACTGGACAATGGTGAGAATGAGAAAGACCACCGCACCCACCACAAAATTTCCTTCAACCACAAAGTTGCCAAAGGTCTCTACGATCATGCCGGCATCTCCTTCAAGGAGAATAAGACGTGTGGTGGTAATGTTCAGGGCCAGCCGGAAAAGGGTGGTAAAAAGGAGTACCGTGGGAAAAACCGAAAAATCAAGGGGTGTAGTTACATACATGGACATCATCAGAACCACAAATGAGATGCCGAGGTTGGTTCCTATAAGGGTGTCCACCATGGCAGTGGGCAGGGGAATTATCATCAGACCGATGACAGCCACCACAAAAAGGGCCAGGGTTATGTCATTATGGCGGCTCATGAAACCAACCGCATTTATAAGTGTCTTGTTTAAACCCATAGTGCTGTTTACATCCCCCCGGTCATCGTTAGATACTCAGACAAAACTGTCCGACTCTGGCTCTCCTGACCCTGGAGCCACAGGGCCCGGGCCTGCATGAGCAGCAGCGGTGCATCATTGCCTTTGATCTCGCTTCGGTCAAGAAGGGGTTTCAGATGGGCCAGGGCAGTAAGACCATCCTCCCTTTCAAGGGCAATGGCCGCAAGATACTTGCCTGTTCTCTCCTCTTCCGGGCACTGTTTTGCCATGGCATCAAGGATCATTTCAGCATCATCCATCTTTCCAATGCGCATATACAGGCAGGTAAGAAAAAAAATGCTGTCACGTTCGTTCCTGGTCAATTTCACCGACGGACTATTTTTCATATTTTTTTCCAATTATAGACTTCCAGAATAATATTTCAGCAAATTCATTCATAGAGGCAGCCACAAGGGACTGCCCCTACAGTACGGTTGCCAATTTCATTATCTGGAAAACTATAGGTGATGTTTGACTGCCTGAATGCAGACAAACTTAAATTTCCCATGAAATGATGAAACACATCAGCATTCAGC
>JADGBO010000251.1 GCA_015231465.1 Desulfamplus sp. | reverse complement strand
CGTTGCTATGATGGTAATTTTTCATCAACTGAAATAATTGCCTTTGGCAGTGACAGATAAGCGTTACTACAAGGACAATTTTTTTCAGCACCTTTTTTAAGCTTCAAATCTGTCACACCCAGAATCAGATGATCGGTAATGGATAGGTGACCGATCCGTAATGTTGGTTTTTCTGCCATTGTTGTCTCCTTAAGGTAATTATCCGTAAGGCTTCATGTTATAAAATCAACAGCCTTGTTTTCAGCATTTTTTTTATATGAAAGTCCCCATATTTTAAAACTCCCTGGACTTTCATTGTTCGTTGTGCCCGTCAGGGCATGGCCGTTATATGAAAGCCGTCCGTAGGGACGATTCATGAATCGCCCCTACTTTCATTGTTCGTTGTGCCCGCCAGGGCATGGCCGTTTATCCCGTTCACACTATAGGTTAGCGTTGTTTGTCATGTCAATATATTTCAGGATGAAATTAAAAACCCTGCAAGCTCCATATCTTCTTTGGTGGTGATTTTGATATTTCTCCTGGAGCCTGGAACCATGAATACTCTTTTGCCCATATGCTCCACAAGTGATGCATCGTCGGTTCCCAAAAATCCGGTTCTCCGGGCATGGATATGGGCATCCATGATCACTTTCAAATCAAAGGCCTGGGGTGTCTGAACCTGGACCAGACCATGTCTGTCAAGGGTTCCGCACTCCTGATCCACAAATCCTTCCATCCCGCCTCTTTTCAGGGTATCCACCACAGGCATAACCGGAATGGATGCACCATGGGCATGGGCTCCGGAAAGTACCGAGGATATAATGGAGTGATCCACAAAGGGACGCACGGCATCATGGATCATAACCAGGGGATTGACCGCATCTTCGGGAGGAAAATTGTTTAAGGTACTGTACTCCTCATACACTGCCAGGCCTTTATTTTTTAAGGCACTGTACTCCTCATACACTGCCAGGCCGTTATTTTTTAAGGCACCGTACTCCTCATACACTGCCAGGCCGTTATTTTTTAAGGCACTGTGCCGCTCATACACTGCCCTTAAGCCGTTCATGACCGAATCCTGACGGCTCTCCCCACCGGAAACAATCTCTAACTTACTTCCCAGCCCATATTTTCCAATTAAGTTCCCGGAACAAAAAGCCATGTCATCCTCCGGCACCACAACAACAGACCCACAAAGATATGGGTAAGTATTGAGAACCCTCAATGTATGAACAAGTATCGGGACACCTGCAAGATCAAGGTACTGTTTTCGGGTTTGGGATTCCATGCGAAGCCCCTTTCCTCCGGCAACGACCACCGCATACACTGGACAATTCTTAAAACAGGGCATACAAATTCCTAAACAAACTATATATCCCGGACTTCCATGGGGCTATCTAAGATAAGAGAGTTCCCTGGGCAGCGGAAGCCCTTTACCCATAACATCTTCGGCATAGTTGACCCCTGCCAGTATCTTCAAATCCTCCAGGGCCCGGGAATCGCCTTCAAATACCACCTCTTCAATGTCCTCTTTTTTTATAAGTCCTCCTGCCCATTGCAGATCAAGTACACTGGATGCGTCAAAGCGATTCTCTCCCAGGACCATCTCCACCTCACCCCCGTAATGCTGCACAATCTTGGCCACAAGAAGGCTGGGCCTGCTGTGGAACCCTCTGTCCCTGGGGATACCTACGGTTATGGAAGATCTTTCGATATTTTCGTTCAAAATATCAGATGCAAGGCGTTTGCCCGAGGAGAGGAACTGCCAGGCATAAAAAAGGCAGTAGTTCACCGAACGATCCAGCAGGACATCGGGATCAATGAGATCGGTGAGAGCCTCGCTCACGCTTTTATAGACATCCTTGTATTCAACGTCGTAAAGGTGACGTTCATAGAAATGAAGCAGTCTTCCCATGACCTGAAGAAGATGAAAAACAATGGAGAAATGGCTTCTGAGCTGCTTGAGCTTTCTGTTGCCATGAAAAAAACCACCATGGATAACATAGGAATCAAAGGTAGATTGAAGGTTGTGCAGGAGCATCTCAAAACGGCGGATCTTCACCTCATTGATCTTTAACGGAACCATATTCCTTATTTTTGCAATGGTGTAGCGCTCATAAAATGAGAATTTTTCAAACTCTTTGATTATCTCAAGAAAATCACTGGCAATATGACACAGATGTTTTCGCTGCTGATCCAGATCATCAAAATCATCTATGTTATGTTCAAGCTGTTCACATGTACCTATGCCCGGAAAAAAAACCCTGTCATAGCCCGAAAAGGGAATTTTGATATCAAGTTTCTCGGCCTGCTCAATGATGACGGGGGCTGCAATCTGAAGGGATGTCTGGATCATCATCATGGTGTCCCTGGACTCATGGATAAACGAGACATCTTTTTTGTCAAACTCATAGAAACCCACACGATTTAAAATATGCTTCTGGGAATATCCTGCAAGGGAGAGATGGCGTACAGCAGCCGAGAGTTCCCTGTAAAAAATCCATTTTCGGTTATTTTTTGCTCCGTGGAAATCAAGGAAATCCTCAAGAAGGTGTGAGGATGTAATGAGTTTGGAGTAAACCTTCTTGGTCAGAAGATGACCATCATCTTTGACATCAATAAGATACAAAAGGCATTTGAGATACTCAAAGGAGAAGTGATTTACCTTCTCGGTAAACGATGTGTCACATGAGGATTTCATCTGTTACATCATATCCTGTTCTGTCTCTTTTACAGCCTGGTCAATTTTTTGGGCAAGCTCCGTGGGAAGCCCCTCAATCTCCACATTAAGAAAACCTCGCACAATTGTGGAAACAGCCTCTTCCTCATCCACGCCCCTGGCCATGAGATACTCAATCTCCCGCCGGTCAATTTTTCCCACGGCAGCTTCGTGGGACATCTCCACACCGGGAGTGTGACCGGAAAGCTCGGGAATGGCATGGAGAAGACCGTCTTTGAGGATCAGGCCCTTGCACTCAAGGTGTCCCTTTACCCCGGGTTCCTTGCCCATGATGTGTCCCCTTGATATGATGGTGCCACCGGCAACGATGGCCCGGGAGATGATCTCTGCCCTGGCCCCGGCTCCCCCAAGCTCCACAATGGAACCCATGTCCATGAAGGTTCCGGTGCCTGCCACAAGAATGCTGTTTATCCTGGCCGTGGCATCCTTTTCAAGGTATGTCACAGGATTTGCAACAATGGAACCCACAGGTTTCAAGGATATGTAGTTGGAGATGAAAACGCCCCCCTCCTCCACATGGACGGCTGTTTTAGGACGTACCCAGACATTCTCCCCCCAGTCGTGGATCATGGTATATTTCAAAACCGCACCCTTTTTAACATAAAACTCGGACAGACCTATGTGCAGGCCGGATTTGAGATGCCTGGAAGTAGAGCATCCGGCAATGATATGCAGCTCGGATCCTTCCCCGGCAACAATTATATTATGAACTTTCTGGGAAAAATTCTCCTTTGCCATGTGCAGGCATGTCTGGAGTGGTCTGGGGGCTTTGATGCCTTTTCCTATGCCGATGAAAAATCCCTGATCCGGGACCCTGGTCATGGAACGGGTTATCTCATCCGTTTCCCAGGGTATGAGCCGCCACACATACTCCCGGAGCCATGGATTATCCTGAAGGGCCTGGGCAATTCCCAGGACCTCAATTCCCTCCATGGTTCTGCTGCAGTGGACAATGGAGGTGTCCTTCTGTATGAAGGTTCCTGCCCTGAGGGAAGGATCCGTTTCAATCCCCACCTTTACAAACTCTTCCACGTCATCCCCGGAAATGGCCCCAAGGGTTTCCATATATGCATGGTGGCCGGCGAACTCACTGTAGGTAGAAAGGTCAGGAGAGTTACCCCGCACAGTTTGACCGCCCTGCCCTGGTGCCGAAAGGGTTTCCGATATTGCCGTAACCTGCCCTGGTACCGAAAGGGTTTCCGGTATTGCCGTAACCTGCCCTGGTGCCGAAGGACTATAACCGGTAGCTCCATCCATTTTCCCTGCATCCTTCAAGCCGGACATTCTACACACTCCTCATATCCATATTCCCTGATCCATTTCAATATCTCCCTGGCGTTTCTGGAACATCTGAGCTGACCTTTATATAGAACCTGTCCCCTGTCTGCGGTTATGTAATCCAGGATATGCCCGGTATGTGTTATCACCAGGGCAGACTTGGGTTTTCCCTCCATAATGGTACCGTGACACGGTGACGGCCTCTGGATCCCCCTGTTAAGAAGCTTATTGATACTCTCCCCCAAAAGGGATATGGACTCAAGGTCAACACCTGATTCAGGCTCATCCAGCAGGAGAAGATCCGGCTGCTGGGCAGAGAGCTGGAGAAGCTCAGACCGTTTGATCTCCCCGCCCGAGAGATTATGATTGACATCCCTTTCCATGAAAGCTTCAAATTTCAGGTTCCTGGAGAGCCCATCAATATCAAGATTTTTTTTTCCGGCACAAATCTCCACCATTTTACGTGTGGAAAGGCCGTTGATGGTGGGAGGACGCTGGAACAGAACTCCGATACCGAGGCGTGCCCGTTCATGGATTGGCATGAAGGTCACATCTTCCCCGTTGAATACAATCCTGCCGCCGGTAACCCTGTAACCGGAAAATCCCATTATGGTCATCATCAGGGAAGTTTTACCGGAACCGTTGGGTCCGAACAAAATATGGGTCTCACCAGGAGGCACATGGAGATTTACATTTTTAAGAATCTCCTGATCTCCCACCTCCACCTTCAAATTTTCAATTATAAGCATGGTTATACTTACCTCACGGCTCACAGGTTTTTTTATATGAAAATCTCCATATTTTAAGGGGCGTATGCAATACGCCCCTACTTCGATTGTGGCGGTAATGCCGCCATGGCCGTTATATGGGAACGGTGAAAGCAGCCCATAAGCCGAATTCTGTTCCCTGACAAGGTTACCCTGTATCAGGGCGGCGACCATTCATCTGGGATGTACGTTGCCGCACACCTCATGCGACCTACCCG
>JADGBO010000250.1 GCA_015231465.1 Desulfamplus sp. | reverse complement strand
CCCGATGCTTTCGAAAATTCAATTGCCCATCTGGGTGGCATCGGCATCCGAAGATCGGGTCGTCTGCAACCATGCCATCGAAAGGGTGGCCGCGGCGTTGCCCCGGAGCCGTTTGATCCGTGTCGAAGGCGCTCGGCATGAAATTTTGTTTGAAACAAAGACCATTCAGCGGCCGTTCTGGGATGCACTTCCCCTTTGAGGGGCTCTGTCAGATAACTTCTTTCAAATTTATGTTCAGTTCATCCAAAGTTTCTCCCTGAGTATGAGCACCTGGGAATCCTGGAACAAAGCCCACATAAAGACCAGTTTCAGGACATCTTTCGACGATTGCTGTAAATATTTTCATGGTATGCTTCCTTGTGTATTCCATCGATTGCCATGTAAGCGTTCACTCCCCCCCCCTCAAATTCTTAAGATTTATGCACCGATTGATGAGGGAGCTATTCATAACAAATAAGCTATTAATGCCAATCTCCGAAACTATTTTATCAAGACGAAAAGATAACCTGCTCATTTCCGGATCAGCAGACCACAACGCACTTCGTTCCTCCATGTTCAATTCAGAAGGTTTCACCTCAGAGCCGAACCGCATAACGGAGCGATGTTTGGGTTTTGTTAGAATGAACCGGCCCATGGAATCGGTAATGCCATAGGCGCGAACGTAAAAGGAGCCTGGGGTATCGGGCCAGAAGCTATCGTGGCACCACCAGCTGGCCTCGATGGTGGCATGGGAAATCGGTTTTTCCGATTCAACATCAGTAACGATTCCATTATTCGGACCGCTGAATGGCAACGGACGAATTAAGCTGCCAAGATTACCGGCAAAACTGGTCATGGCAATGATAATTCCTCCACCCCCTATAAGTAGCAGTAATAAGAAATATGTGGCTTTCGGTTTCATCAATCATTCCTTTTAGTTTAGATCTTGATAGATGATGCAAGCTGCGGGGAATTCAACCCCAGTAGGGTTGAAACGAGTATGGTTAAAGTCATATTCGAAAAACATATTCTAAGAAGAAACAACCCATCGTAGAAAGGACAATTAAGAATAAGGATAACCCGTTTCCTAACAATCCAGAGACAATTAACCATCGCCCATAGTCATCGCGTTTCCGAATCAGATACAAAAACCCAAAAAGGTTAATCGTAGCGATGCAAATCATGACAAAGCTGAGGGTGTAGCGCGAAGGATTCCAAAATTTCAGATTGAGAACAATGAGGAACCAAAGCAAAGTTGTAGCAACTCCAAAAACCGTATACCCGATAACGATTGTTCGAGAATCATCTGATATTTCTAACAACTCTTTTGTATCCTTTCAATGTATAACAAGTTATTCGATAGTTTCCAGATATTTTACCAGCGAAAATTAAATTTGAAAAGAAAAACAATGTTTGATAAAAATTCTAACCATATATCATTCCAAATAGTAAATTATAAATATATGGATATCATTATATGTTGAATATACCTCAAGACATCAGCCAATCATTTGGTACATTGCTCAATAATAAGAAAATTGATGGCCAGTATCATGTCCACTATAATAAATGGCTGCGTTACTACCTGGATTTTTGTCATAAAAATGGGTTTGATTCGGCAGATAAACAGAGTTTTCCAGCTTTCAAAGATAAGCTCAAAAGTAAAAAACAGTCCTGGGAATCATACGGAAACTTTCCGCAATCTTCGTTCTTCGCCGGAATTTGAGGAAAAAGTGAGTGGTCAACACGCAATTGCCGAGGATAATGGCACACTGCCCAAAGAAGCTGGGAATATGAGTCTGCCGTGTAGATCATTGTCATGGATATGGCACATATCACCCCTCCCGAGAGGACAAGAACTCTTTTGCTCATATTGTCTGCAAGGTAGCCCATGGGAAGTTGGAGAAGGCCGCTGATGAAGACTCCCAGGGGTCACATGACACCCCCCATGATGGGTCCGAGGCTGAGACTTGAAACGTACTTCAAATGCCCGGGAACAAAGCAGATGCGGCACCCTGTGAACGCTTACGCTTGATCAAGGCCAGTAAATCAGCCCATCTCTGATTTGAACCGACCTCTGGGCACGTGCTGCAAGTTCCTCGTTATGGGTAATCATCACCGTGGTCAGTCCGGCATCGCTCAAGGACCGCAGAATCCGGTAGATTTTCTCACTGTTCTCACTGTCAAGATTTCCGGTGGGCTCATCCGCCAGGAGCACCGAAGGATCATTTACCAGCCCCCGGGCAATGGCCGTGCGTTGCATTTCACCGCCACTGAGTTGAGACGGCGAATGGTTCAGCCGCTGCTCAAGTCCCACCCTTTCAGCCAGGTACTCAATTTTGTCACGACCAGCCGGTTTCCTGCTGAACAGCAGGGGCAGGGCAATGTTATCAAACACACTCAACCCGGGAATCAGATAAAACTGCTGGAAAACAAAGCCGATTTTTTCACGCCGTATCTTAACCATTTGTGATTCCGACATGCCGGCGGTGCTGACACCGTCAAAGCACACCTCTCCGCTTGTCGGCTGATCAAGACAGCCCAAGATGTGAAGCAAGGTTGTCTTGCCCGCCCCGGATGGGCCGGTAATCGCCAGCAGTTCACCGGTTTCAATGGTCAGGTCAACCCCGCGTAACGCCCGGACAGTTTCCGATCCCCGGCGATAAATCTTTTCAATTTTTCTAAGTTCAATCATCCTTTTATGGCCTCCACCGGGTTAATTTTTGCCGCTTTCACCGCCGGATAAATGCCGGCACAGACACCGATGACAAAAATAAAGGCCACACTTCCGAGGGCGGTGACCGGATCAAAGCGGATCAGGTCACCGGACGGGACAAAGGGCATCACCGACCGCACAAACGCTTCGATCAGCCGTGCACCCAAAGTCGACAGGACAATGCCGACCATGCCGCCGCACAACGCGAGGATCGTTGTTTCGTTGAGGATAATGCGGAAGATATCCCAGCGCGAGGCCCCTACTGCACGCATCATGCCGATTTCCTGGGTACGTTCGAAAACCGCCATCAGAATGGAGTTCATCACCCCGACGGCGCTGATCAGAATCGCGATCAGCACAATCGACAAGCTCAGTGCCCGGGCCGATGCAGCCAGGTTGGAAATGGAGTTCATCACCTCACCCATGGTGACGATCTGAATTCCGGGCACCACCGATGTCAGATCATCGGTAATGGCACCGATGCTTGAAGGATCCATCCCCTTCACCCCGATTGCCGTAGCGGCATTGGGGCTGCCGAGCAGGGACTGGGCCGTCTCAATCGGCAGATAGACAAAAGCGTCATCCTGACTGCCGGTCAACCCCACGATCCCGGCAACCACCAGGTCAACACCTTGTGCAGGGGATGAGAAATGATCCCCCGGTTTAAGATTATCATGTTGTGCCACCTCATAACCGAGTAACACTTCGTGCGGGTGTTCCGGGATTTTACCGGAAATATCCCAGCCCGGTTTGATCGCCGTCAGAACCGGCATGTCCACACCATAAATCAGGTCAATCCTGCCTCGCTGCTGATCCGGTAGTTGGGCCACCAGAATGGGCGTTGCCAGTGCGATCCCTTCCGTGACCGTGACATGTTCCATGACACCGGTATCGAGAAATTTTGGAATAACCGCCCCATGCAGTACCAGTGCTGCAACTTCGTGGGCACACCCTGACGGGACAATCATAAAATGCAGGCCGGTGCGTTCAAGTTCCTGGGACAGCCCAGCGTTAAACCCCTGATTGAAAGAGAGTACCGCAAACAGAACACCAACGGAAGCGGCAATACCGAGCATGGTCAAAAAGCTGCGGGTACGGTGACGGAAAATATTCTTTCCGGCAAGTTTCAGGAAACTGGTCATTGTACTTCAACCCCGCTTGCAATCAACATAAAGGCCTGCTTGGACCTGGCCACGGTGCCACTGGCTTTGACCGGCCTGTTGGGCAAGGAGGGCAACTCAAAACCGTTGCGGGAAAGATCAACAAAGATATGGCCGGTGTCATCCTGCAAATTAAACCAGCAGCCATTTGATGCGCATTGACCTACAATACGCCCTTCCAGTGTGACCCTCTGACCCACAATATCCTGCTGAAAAAAAATATCCTTGACCTGAACAACCGGGAGACTGGTATCGACACCCGCACCATATTTTTCGCCGCCGCCACTGCAGGCACCCAAAACAAGAGACGCAAAGAGCAAGAAAAAGGCCCAGAACCGGCTTTTTGTTGACCAAATCATAAATTATCCTCCAATCATGAAGACCCACTTATATTTTTTTTGCCTCTCAGCTTTTGCTGTTTTCCTTGCAATCTTCTGAGCTTTAGTGAGCTTCTTTTTTGTTTTTGCCATATTCATTAACGCAAAAATCAGCGGCGCTGCTTTTTGCGTCCGCTGCATTTTTTTGTTAGCCGCCGATTATTGTAAAAGCATATGTATATCTGCATTATTCATAATTTCCATAAAAGTAAGATACTCTGCCATAATCACATTATCAAATATTAAATCGTTTTTATTAACCCCAAAATGATCCATTGATGGTGAACATGCATAAAAATGAGTACCCAGTTCTTTTAGTTGTTTTAATTTTTCTTGAGGTGGAATGTGGCCAATTGCTGATAATCCATCTCTGGCAAAACCACTAAACAACCAATTAATGCCACGTAACTTTTCTTTAAAATCACTCTTTAAAACCTTTATCGCAGGCCCTTGGAAATAAATATAAACATCAATTCCTCCAAGTGCAGCTCCCAATGCAAAGCCAAGGGGTGAAAGCAATTCTTCTAAACCAGGATTGGAAATAACGACGGCTAATATCATGTCCACTATAATAAATGGCTGCGTTACTACCTGGATTTTTGTTATAAAAATGGGTTTGATTCGGCAGATAAACAGAGTTTTCCAGCTTTCAAAGATAAGCTCAAAAGTAAAAAATAGTCCTGGAAATCATACGGAAACTTCCCGCAATCTTCGTTCTTCGCCGGAATTTGAGGAAAAAGTGAGTGGTCAACACGCAA
>JADGBO010000024.1:2932-22405 GCA_015231465.1 Desulfamplus sp. | reverse complement strand
GTCTGAATCAGGATAGCCAGGATTTAAAGGATGAACAGGATTTGTATCCTGAAAATCCTTTCATCCTGAAAATCCTGATTCAGACAGTGTTGACAAGGCTTAAGACTCGAAAGGTGTCGACTTTGAGGGTCTTATAAACGGGCAGGGAAACGTGCCTTAAATTGAATCCATTATATAATATGGATATACAATTTCAAGTCATTATTGATAATTACAAAATCTCAGATATAAATATTGCATCAAAGATCAGTGATGTGTTAAAAAATTGAAACTGTGATTGACAGGATATCAATGATTCTGATTTTTGACTGAAGATTGTCCATATGGGTCATTGATCATTCATAAGTTCGTTTTTTGCAACCATAAACATAGTACTCCAGAAAACGAAATTGGCGACCAAATCTCCCTATTTGCGGCCTTTAAGCAAAGATTCTGCAAATTGTTTATCTGGAAATCTATAGTATTTGGGGGATAATGATTTGCCGGAAATACTTGATGCTGATATAAAGATTGGCTATTTAAAAATTCTGGATCATTTAATGATGGGCCTGGGATGTGTCTCAGGTCATAATCACCCGTTTTCCATGGAAACCTGGCCCCGGGGCATTGAAGCTGTTCCATTCAACAGTTGGACAGGGATGGAAAATGCAATTTATGACGGCTCCATCCACGGAGGCTTTCTCCCACTGCCCCAGGCAATGGAGATGTTCATTTCCGGATTTTCCATTAAACTCATCCTTTTTGACAGTCGACCAGGCACCATGGTTGTGAGCAACAAAGCATCAGGTACTGTCAGACCCCTTGATTTCAAGGGAAAAACCGTGTTGATTTCAAGTTTACTCTCGGTTTATCATTTGCTTGTCTACCGCTTTATGGGATTGGCAGGCCTGAAAACAGGCATTGAAAACAGGGGGCCTGCGGATGTCTTTATTGAAGTGGCTCCACCTTTCATGATACCGGAAATGCTCGGTTGTGATCTGGATGGCGATATTGGCGGATGTATGGTTGAAGAGCCCTTTGCATCCCGGATAATACGTGGGGGATATGGTAACAAAATGTGCCTTTCCAGTATGCTCTGGCCGGATCATCCCCATACTGCCTTGATCATGGGTGATGATGTAATAAAAAACAATGTCTCTCTAATTAAAGAGCTGGTTGCGTGGCTGGTGGTATCCAGTCGGATCATGTTCAAAAATTCCCCTGGCCTCAAAAGGGGTAGACAAAAGGAGATCTCCCTGAGACCGGACATGAAAATTCTTGGAACGATCAATGATCTAATGGTAACGGAGATGGGGATGCTCGAAACCAGGATTCCCATGGATGAATTTGTTGATTTACAGTTTGCTCTTGATGCGGGAGCATGAACACTCATTGAAAAAAATAGAACTTAGAAATGTATCTAAATTGTTTCCCCGTTCCGATGGAGGAAAAAATGTTGTTCTGGATGACATATCCTTTTCCATAAACCAGGGAGATTTTGTTACCGTTCTTGGTGAATCCGGCGGCGGCAAAACCACACTTTTGAACCTGCTGGCCGGATTGGTCTCACCCACATCGGGCACGGTTTTCGTTGATGGAATCCCTGTCAAGGATATTGATCCGTCACGTGCCATGCTTTTTCAGCAGCCTGTCCTTCTTCCCTGGCTTTCTGTTAAGGAGAACGTTGAATATGGATGCCGTATAAGGGGTGATCTTGATCGACTGGACTACAGGGTACATCAATTCCTTGAAATGATGGGGCTCTCCTGTTTTGAAAATGCAAAACCATCATCACTTTCCCTTGGTATGGCCCAGAGGGTCTGTCTGGCCAGAGCTCTTGTGGGACGAGCCGATATGTTGCTGCTGGACGAGCCCTTTTCCTCCCTTGATACCTTT
Organism: Desulfamplus sp.; assembly: GCA_015231465.1. Classification (GTDB taxonomy): domain Bacteria; phylum Desulfobacterota; class Desulfobacteria; order Desulfobacterales; family Desulfobacteraceae; genus Desulfamplus. The sequence continues at coordinate 20,530 of JADGBO010000024.1, read as the reverse complement.
ACCCAGTCACATATCCAGGAGGAGTTGATCAATATCTGGCTCAGTGAAGGATTTACCGCTGTGTTTGTAACCCATGATGTCAATGAAGCCATTTTAATGGGTAATAAAGTCCTTATACTCGGAGGTTATCCAGGCAGGGTATGGGGTTTTTATGAAATCGACGAGTCCTATCCCAGAAATGTGGATTGTGAACGTTTTAAATCCCATAGAAAAGAGATTCTATCCAGCTTTAAAAAGGCCCATGTGGGTAACAGGAGGTTTCTGTCATGACTGATATGAAGTTTGAAGGCTGTGTATGCTCCAAAGATAGCAGTGTATACTCCAAAAAAAGATATGAATTGGAAACTGAAACTGAGTTGAAAGGTGAGTGTGAACTGAAAAGTGAATATGTGTTGAAAAGTGAATCAGGGTTCAAATCTCAATATGAGTCGAAAAATGACATGATTTGTCAGGACCCAGGTCGCAGGGAGTTTTTAAAGAAAAGCGCATTGGTGACCGGTATGGGGCTCTCCTTGATCCACATACCCCGTTCACTGCCCGCGGTCACCCGTTTTCCCGAGTTGAAAATCGGCTATATCCCCATTACGGATGCAGCCCCGCTTCTCATTGCTCACAGCCTGGGCTATTTCAAGGATGAGGGGTTGAATGTGCCAAAGCCGGTTATGGTAAGATCCTGGACCGTACTTACAGAGTCCTTTATGGGCGGTAAATTCAATCTCACCCACATGCTCTTTCCCATACCGGTCTGGATGCGTTTCGGTAGAGATATGCCCGTAAAGGTTTTGGCCTGGGATCACACCAACGGCAGTGCCGTCACGGTACATGGGGATTCCGATATCCGTGGTTTTGCCGATCTCGGAGGAAAGCATATTGCAGTGCCATCCTGGTACTCCATGCACAATTTTATGATTCAGATGGGGATCATGGCCAAGGGTCTGACCCCTGTTATAAGGGATCAGGGGGTACCGCTGAAGCCCAACGAGGTAAATCTATTCGTGCTCCCCCCATCGGAGATGCCCCCTGCTCTTCTCGGTAAAAAAATGGATGGATTCATCGTGGCCGAACCCTTCAATGCCCTTGCTGAAATGAAACTCAAGGCAAGGATTATGCGCTTCACAGGTGATATCTGGAAAAATCATCCATGCTGTGTTCTTGTCTCCCAGGAACATCTGTTGAAGGAGCAGCCGGTCTTTATCCAGAAAGCCGTGAATGCAGTTGTGAGAGCACAGTTGTGGTGTACAAAAAACCCGGAAAATGCAGCCCATATCCTCAGCAGGGAAGGGGAGGGTTATCTGCCTGTACGTGGGGATGTACTCAAAAGGGTATTTACAGGTTATGACCTTGATGAATATCTGACAGGCCCCCTTCCAAGGCCCATCATGCATCCTGAATGGAAGGTTGGAAGAATTGGTTTTCAGCCCTATCCCTATCCCTCGGCAACCCGATTTATTGTGGAGCAGATGGCAAAGACCAAGGTGGAAGGGGATTCCGATTTTCTCAGATCCCTTGATCCAGGTTTTGCAGCGGATGAGCTTGTTGATGACTCCTTTGTGAAAAAAGCTTTGCAGGATATGAGTGTGTACGGGACATTTGATTTGGATTACAATCCACAGAATGCCTCACCCTCATTCCATAGAGAAGAGGTCATTGACATTGGTTGATGTAAAAAATTCGGCAAGGGATTCCATGAATAAAGGGAATCATTTCAACTTTTCCTCCTTTTTTTCATACAGGGCATCCGGGTTTAAATTTGAGATACTTGGAATTCTGATTCTCTTTATGGTATGGATGTCCTTGGGGTGGATTCTTGCATTGGGTGACGGCCGGGATCAATTTTATGATTTTTTGCCCATTCCCACCATGAAGGCCCTTTTTATTGTTGTCCAGGAAGATCGTTTCTGGCTTTCGGTCTGGGCCAGTATCCGCAGGGTCATGGTGGGCATATCCATTGCAGCGCTCATTGGCATTCCCACGGGGCTTGTAACCGGTTTCTATCCGGTATTGCGCAATATTGCCTATGCACCCACCCAGTTGTTGAGGATGGTAAGTCCCCTGTCATGGATGCCTGTTGCATTGATTGTTTTTACAAGTTTTGAGGGTGCAATCTGCTTTTTGATTGCCATGGCAACGGTTTGGCCAATTATTTTAAATACTGCTTCAGGAGCTGCGGATGTCAATCCAAAATGGATACAGATGGCAATGAATCAGGGAGCCAATCGTGTGCAGATTTTTCGTACAATTGTGATTCCGGCAACCCTGCCTGCTATTTTTTCCAGTATGCGCCTTGCACTTGGGGTTGCCTGGATTGTTCTGGTGCCGGCAGAATTTCTCGGAGTGGCCAGCGGCCTTGGATACCTCATCAATGACGCAAGGGACACCCTTGAATATGACATGCTCATGGCCATGATTGTTGCCATAGGCATTCTGGGCTTCAGCCTGGATAAGTTGTTTCAGTTTGTTCAGACACTTTTTGTTCGTTCATGGATGGAATAATGTTCTTTCAAGGTATAGCTGTCGGGTAATCAATCTCCCCCTCTCCAGACATGGAGAGAGGGCCGGGGGGTGAGGTTACATTTCTACCCGACACTTTGAACTTGAAGAAACAATAGGGTCTTTAAATTTATTCAGGACATGCTTGCTTTATTTGACTTGCATATTTATCAGGAGTTGAGTTTCAGCTTATATAAAAAATTTTAAGGAGTGTTTTTATGGCAGTGGATCCTAAAATAAAAATTCTTATAGCAGATGATTCGGGCACCATGCGTATCATGTTCAAACAGATGCTTAATAAAGCCGGTTTCGAAAATCTTGTCCTGGCTGTTGACGGAAGTGATGGCGTAAAAAAAATACAGGAGCAGAAACCCGATCTTATTATCAGTGACTGGAACATGCCGAGAATGGACGGCCTGGAATTTCTTCAATGGGTCAGGAAAACTCCGCCTTACCAGGAAATTCCCTTTATCATGGCAACTGCCCAGGCTGATAAGGGGCAGCAGATTGTCATCAAAGAAGCTGGGGGAAACGGGCATGTTCCCAAACCCTTTGACTCCAATCAGATCAAAGATGCCATCAATAAGGTTTTTGCCCCTGCAACCTCTGCCGGACCTGCTACAAGGACGAGAAATATTGTTGATGGAAAGGTGGGAATTAATGTCGCTCACATTCAAATTACGGATCATCTTGCACTTGGAGCCCTGAAACACCGCATTGAGACAGGTAATGTGGTACCAAAGCATTTTTACATAAATATTCAGAAAAAGCCTGGATGGAACCCCATCCAGGAGGGCCTTGAAAATGGTGAACTGGATTGTGCGTTTGTTCTGGCACCCATTGCCATGGATCTGTTTGCCTATGATTCTCCCATTCAAATGATTCTGCTTGCCCACAAAAACGGAAGTACCTTTGTGCGGAGCAGGCATTATGATCCACGTTTTGATTCACTCCAGAGTTTTTATAAATATAAGGTTGTGGATATTCCCCATAAGATGTCCATTCACCACATGCTGGCCCATCAGTTTTTGAAGGAGCTGGGCCTTAAACCAGGAGTGCCTGGAAAAAAGGCCATTAACGTAAGATTTGAGGTAGTGCCCCCCATCAAGATGCCAGGTATCATGAAGGAGAATGAGGATGTGGCAGGTTTCATGGTTGCAGAGCCCATTGCCACCAAAGCCATTGCCCTTGATATAGGAAATCTGGAGTTTTTCTCTTCCACACGGTGGGATAAGCATCCCTGCTGTATTGTGGCCATGCAGCAGGAGTTTATTCAAAGCTATCCCGATGCAGTTCAGGAGTTTGTTTCGCTTTTAATTGATACCGGCAAGTATGTTGAACAGGACAAGCCAAGGGCCGCACAGATTGCAGTTAATTTTCTGGATCCGGACGGAAGCCTGGGATTGAGTACCGTTGTGCTTGAAAAGGTTTTTTCCCAGCCCCTGGCAATTAAAATGGATGATCTCTACCCTGTGCATGAAGATTTTGAAAACATCCAGAGATATATGCACGATGTCATGGAGATTGGAAAACTCATTGATCTTGAGAAATTTATAAATACCACCTTTGCAGATCGTGCTGACGTTCAATATTGATTTTGAATATTGATTTTTCTGCCTTGATACCTGAAAAATCATGCGTCATGCTTTTCGTCAAGGCATGGCTTCCATTGAGAAGATCGGGTTTTATTGAAAACACGGTGATAAAATTGAAAGTAACGGATCCGGATGTTATAAAAACTGGTGAGATGGATTTGATAGATTCCATCAGGGAAGACCTTGACTGGGATGTGGTAAGAAATCTTATTGCCGGAAAAATGAAGAAGACCACATTCAGTGCCGCTGGAGGTGCTATTGTTGTCCATGGTGGTGAGGTTGCCTTCAGAGTTGACCTGGAAGTGAAAACATCCATCTCCATGCTGTTTGATCGTCAGGGCAATTACATTGATGAAGCAGGGGACGAAGGGAGTTCTGATGAAGAATCCTTTGCAGGGAAAGCCTCATTTTTTGTGGATGAAGCTTCTTCCTTAGAGGATGAAGATTCTCCCTTGGTGGATAAAGATTCTTCCTTAGAGGATGAAGATTCTCCCTTGGTGGATAAAGATTCTTTCTTAGAGGATGATGATTTTTCCCTGGTAGATGATGGTTCTTCTTTGGTTAACAATTCCGAGGAGATATCGTCTGTTGATTATTATGAAAACAGTGATGATAATATCATGCCGGCAGACGGAGATATCGAAGATCCAATTATGAAGGATGATGATGGCTATATCGGTAATGATCTAATAAAAGATTACGAAGATAACATAATACAGGATTATGATGATAGCCATGATGATATCATAAGTGATTTTAACGAGATATTATCTTTTTCCGGTGAAGAAGATGAATTGAACGGTGACGATGAGATTGGATCTCTGGTGAAAGAGAGTCGTGAATTCTGGGAAAACAAAACTCGTTAGAAATAATATTTCAACAGATTCTTTTTATAAAAAAGTCCTCCCCGTTCAAGGACTTTCATGACTTCGATTGTGGTGGTGGTGTTCCGCCATGACCGTTATACAGGATTGGGTAAAAATGGGTAAAAAGATGGGTAAACAACCTGGAGTGGATATTGTGCTGCATCTTGGAAAAATTGAGTCCCGGGATTATATTGAAAATATTTTCATGCAGTACATGGATGATGAGCAGTACAAACGGCTGGAGAGCATCACCCACATGGATGTGAGAGGTAAAATTGCAGGGGCAATTGCCCTGTGTCGTCCAGGTGCAATTTTTATTAACAGGGGAACCAGTGAAGATAGATCCTTCATTCGGGAACTTGCCCTGAAAAAAGGGGAAGAGACTCCCCTTGCCATGGCAAATCATACCATCCATTATGATCTCCCCCAGGAGCAGGGACGAATTGTGGATCGAACCTGCTATATTGTGGATGAATGGGAAGATGTCAGCACCCTTGCGAAAAGGATGAACAGGGAGACAGCTCTGGAGGAGGTGGAAAAAAGTCTCACCGGTATAATGAAAGATATGACCATGATAATAGGCTTTTACCTTCGTGGTCCCGCAGGTTCTCCTGTTACCAATCCCGCCATGGAGATCACAAGCTCGGCCTATGTTGCCCACAGTGCGGAGATTCTTTATCGAAATGCCTATGATCTCTTTAATGTCGAAGTGGCACGGGCGGGCCATTTTTTCACCAATATCCACAGCGAGGGAAAAAACAGACCGGAAGACCTTCCTGATGCACGGGTACTCATGGATCGTCATTACCGTACCACATACAGCTTTCATTGTACCTACGCTGGAAACACACTGCTTCTTAAAAAAGGGAACCACCGTTTTGCCGTGGACAAGGCCGTCTATGAAGGAGATGGAATGGAGCTTTCCGAGCATATGTTTATCACAGGTATTGACGGGCCTGGAAGCCGTCGGATAACCTGGTGTGCCGGAGCAGCGCCCAGTGGGTGCGGAAAAACCACAACAGCCATGGCAGGCAGCCATTTCGTGGGAGACGATCTGGCCCAGATGTGGATTGCACGGGATGGTTCCATCCGTTCCATCAATCCAGAGTGCGGTATTTTTGGAATTGTGGAGGATGTAAACTGGGAAGGTGATCCCATGCTAATGGAGAACTTGAGGCAGCCTGGAGCCGAAGTGATCTGGTCCAACGTGCTTGTGGATGAAAACAAAATTCCCCACTGGACAGGCAATGGAGAAGAGATTCCGGAAAAGGGTATCAATTTTCAGGGGCCATGGTACAAAGGATTGTGCGACGATTCCGGAAAACAGGTACCAATATCCCATCCCAATGCCCGATGTACCATATCATCCTCCATGCTCAAAAATTATTCCATTGAAGCGGAAAATCCGGAAGGGGTTTTGACACGGATTTTTACCTACAGTGGCAGAGACAGCGATACCATGCCTCCGGTATGGGTAGCAAAAAATTCCGATCATGGGGTTGTTCTGGGAGCCTGTATTGTTTCGGCAACTACGGCAACAGAAGTGGGGGTTAGTGGTGTCAAGCGGGCACCCTGGGCAAATGCTCCTTTTATTCCAGGTTCCCTTGGGGATTACATGGAGATTCAATTCAAATTTTTTGCCAATCCTGCCATTGCCGAAAATCATAAACCTGTGATGGCGGGTCTTAACTATTTTCTTACCCATAGGTCAAGGGGTGGGACTTCGGACAGGCTTTTGGGAGAGAAGCGAGATGTCAAGGTCTGGCTGGCATGGCTGGAGCGATTTGCTCACGGAGAGGTGGGCAGAATAGAGACCCCCATCGGTTATCTTCCCCTTTATGAAGATTTGGAGAAACTTTTCCGTGATATTATTAATAAGGATTATCCCCGTGAACTCTATGAAAAACAGTTTTCCCTTTATATTGACAATATTGTAAAGCGGATCACCATGCAGATTGAGGCTTATTCAAAGGAGAAGGCAATTCCCGATACTCTTTTTACTGTTCTTTCTGTACAAAAAGATGAGCTTTTGAAATTGAAGGAAGAGTCAGGTGCGGTAGTGATGCCTTTGCAGGATAGATAGTTTTAAGTGTAATCGGTATTTGATAAAAGACGGCTGATGTCAGCCATAAAGATTCAAGTTGGAAAAGGTGATGAAGAATGGTAAAAATTGAAACAAGTCTGGGTGAAATATGTCTGGAGCTGGACGCAGAAAAAGCTCCCAAAACCGTTGAAAATTTTCTTTCCTATGTGAATGAGGGACACTATGATGGCACCATTTTTCACAGGGTGATAAACGGATTCATGATCCAGGGTGGCGGCATGACCGAAGATATGAAGGAGAAGCCCACCAAAGATCCCGTTGAGAATGAAGCTGACAATGGCCTTTTAAATGAGCCATATACCGTTGCAATGGCAAGAACCATGGATCCCCACAGTGCCACGGCACAGTTTTTTATTAACGTGAAAAAAAATGATTTCTTGAATTTTTCATCCAAAACACCCCAGGGATGGGGTTATACAGTGTTTGGCAAAGTGACAAAAGGGCATGGCGTGGTCAATAAAATCAAAGGCATTGCCACAGCAAACAGAGCTGGTCATGATGATGTGCCCAAGGAGCATGTTACCATCATAAGAGCAGAAGTGATTGAAGAGTAGTTTAGTACATTAGTACATATTCGGTAAAACCCATTTTTTACACAATATATAGATTGAGATCTGATTCGAAAAAAATTGGTGAAGGTATTGTACAACATATTGTTTTTTAATGTGTGATTTACCGAATATTTACGTATTTTCCTCCTTTTGTACCCTGGCCCTTTTTATTTTCTGGATAAGTGTTTCTGGGAGTGAGCCTGGATGGCTGTAATTGCAACGGTATTGACGATGTCTGTCACAGTACAGCCCCGACTGAGATCATTGACCGGATATCTAAGTCCCTGAAGAACAGGCCCCACTGCAACGGCTCCCGATGATCGTTGTACTGCCTTGTAAGTGTTGTTTCCGGTGTTGAGATCGGGAAATATGAAAACCGTTGCCACGCCCGCTACCTGGCTTTGGGGAAGCTTGGTCTTTGCCACAGACGCATCCACTGCTGCATCATACTGAATGGGACCTTCGATTTTAAGACCTGGCAGAACCTCGGATGCCTTGAGTCTTGCAAGTTCGGCGGCACACCGAACCTTGTCCACATCCCTGCCTTTCCCCGAGGATCCTGTGGAGTAGGAGAGCATTGCAACAACAGGTTCCACTCCGAATGTTTTTGCAGTCATTGCAGAACTGATTGCGATTTCAGCAAGCTCATCGGCATTGGGATCCGGATTTATGGCACAATCTCCATATACAAGCACCCGATCTTCGAGACACATGAACATGACACTGGATACTATGGCACAGTCAGGCCTTGTTCCCAGTATCTGGAGGGCAGGGCGGATTGTGGCAGCTGTGCTGTGGACAGAGCCTGATACCATTCCATCGGCATGGCCTGCAAAAACCATCATGGTTGCGTAATCATTGACGCTTTTCATTATGTCATGGGCATAATCTGGAGTAATCCCTTTGTGCTCCCGTAGTGCATAATAGCTCTGGATATATTCATCGAAATATTCAGAGTCTACAGGGTCAATGATATTGGCCTGGTCCATGCGAAGCCCAAGTGCCTTGATTTTTCTGTGTATGTTTGCGCTGTTTCCAAGCAGTGTTATATCCACAACTTCCCGCCTTATCAAAATTTCGGCAGCCCTTAAGATTCTCTCTTCATCCCCTTCTGGAAGAACAATGTGCTGTTTTTTATATCTAGCCTTCTGAATCAACTCCAGTTCGAACATTTTCGGGGTTTTTATTGTAGTTTTTGTTTTGATTACCTTTTCTGAAAGTTTGTCCGTATCCACATGTTTCTCAAAAGTGGCAAGGATACGGGTTATTTTTCTCTTGTCAAAGGGAGATATCCCAGCCTGTATGGTATTTATTCTGGTGGCTGCCGGAAAAGTGTCTTCCTTAACACTGATGATGGGACAGACATCTGGAAAGCCATTTATCAATTCTGCCACGGCTTTGCTGGGAATAAGTCCTCCTGTGAGCATGAGGCCTGCAATATTTTTTCTTGAGTTGGACGAGACAGAAGCAACGCTTGCGATTATCACATCTGCCCTGTCTCCCGGAGTAATTATCAGGGAACCATGCTCTATTCGGGGAAGAAAATTTCTCAATTGCATGGCTGCCACGTGAAATTTGTGGACATGGCGGTTAAGATGATTCTTACCCCATAAAACTTTTCCATCAAGCTCTTTGACGATCTCCATGATGGTCGGACGTCCCAGGGATTCATCTTCCGGCACAGCATAGAGAAGGGGATCTCCTTCAAAGGATGCCTTGGAAAGACGGTGCAGTATCTCTTTGCCGTTTTTTTCATCTGTTCTGGTGATTATAATGCCTATGGTTCTGCCTTTTCTGCGTTTGAGTGAATATACAGCAGTTTCCACAGACTGAATGGTCTCACCAACGCTTTTGCCATGTCCGCTGGCCACCAGAAGTACAGAGCTGGAGAGGTGTTTGCTGATCTCTGCATTTATGTCAAATTCAAATGCCGCAGAAGCACTTACAGAATCTGTGCCTTCGGAAACAATGAAATCGCATTTTTCCTTAAGCCTGTTATATTTGGTTATGATGCCTTCGATAACATCTCCCTGCCTGCCCCTGGACGCAATTTCCGTGGCTTCTTCCGTTGTAAATCCATACATTTCGCTGACTGGAATTTTAAGATCAAAATAGGTTGCCATCAAGGTGAGATCTTTGTCAACTCCTTCACTCTCATTGACAATGGGGCGGAAAAAACCGACTTTTTTGTTTTTTCTCAGCATCAATTCCATTACCCCGAGGGTAATAACTGTTTTACCGCTTCTTGGACCTGTTGCGCTGATATAGATGTTGTTTGACATTGTGTGTCTTCTTCCTGAATTGTGAAATTATGGCAGATCAAATTGACATTGAGCACTTGACATTTAATTTTTTGGCATCCTTCATATCCCCCAAAAAGTAGTTTACACTTTTTTAAGGAAGTCCCTGAGCAAAGGGCTTGGGGGCAGAAAGTGTAAAGCAGTCGTTAAGGATGCCAAAAAGTATTGTTGATCATGGCCTGCTCCCTTATTTTAGATTGTTATTTCTGATTTTCATGTTATTTTGGCAAGAGAATCAGAAAACCTCTTTGGTACTTTGGTACTGGCTTGTCCAGGTTAGTGCATTGTCAAAGCTAAAAATTAGGGTTTGGTTAATTGTAGAGACAAGGCAGGCCTTGTCTCTACGTTGCAGATAACCCTAAAATTAAGTATTGAGAGTGCGTTAGGTTTAAATTGACGTAATTTAAAGGTCATTATAGCATATGAGAAACTATCGGCAATAGCCCTTATGCTCATTAAAATAATAAATCAGTGAATACTATCTAACATATATGATATTGCATTGAAAACATTACTTGAAGACAAATATGATTTTGTAATTATTCGGTAAAACCAGGTTTTCATACAATATATAGTTGTTTCACTTTGATTTTTCACACATCAAGACAACATATCCTCTTCTAATACGTGGTTTACCGAATCTTCACAAAAATCATTCCAATTGTTCTTTGAAATTATGTCATTGTATGCTATTGACCATCTACCAACTCGGAGGATAGGGCAATGCTGAGGACCAACCCGAGCGCCTTAGTTGGTGGCGGAAACATGGGCTTGGAGGGTAAAGCAGCATGACCATGCAATCTTACAGCTTATTAGGCTGCCCTTGGTTCAACTTTAAAAATAATTAAAATCAGCCTGATGGATTACATGTAACCTGGAAGATGAGGGCTGACAGTGTCCGACGTTGAAACCAGCCCCCGAAACTGATTCTGTTTTCAAAGTAAACCTTTATGGCCGGACTCCGGCCAACCCCGATTATGAAAATCATACGGGTCTTTTTAGTGTAAAAGGATATGGAGCCGATGCTTGTTCTGACCAGAAAAGTGGAAGAAAAGATTAAAATTGGAGAGAATATTGTCATTAAAGTTCTTGAGGTTGACGGAACCAGTGTCAGAATCGGGATTGATGCACCAAGGGAGATCACCATTTTGAGGATGGAGATACTTGAACAGGTGCAGCAACAGAACATTGATTCTGCATCAAGAGATATCGAAGATATTGCAGATGTGGTGGATTTGATTAAACGAAAGTACAGAGGAAATCCCGGGGAGCAATACCAGGGAGCAGGAGTTGATCAGCGTGAAGATTAAAACCAGAAAGTTTGGCGAAATTGAAATTGAAGAAGAGAATATTATTACCATGCCCGAAGGTTTGCCCGGGTTTCCAGGTTTTGACAGGTTCGTGGTTATTCAGCCACAGGAGACAGCTCCTTTCTGCTGGTTTCAGTCCCTTGAAGAGCCCAATCTCAATCTTGTTATAATGAGCCCCTTTTATTTCATGCCGGAGTATGATCCTGAGCTGGATATCCTCATTGGTATGAGAAACTGGCATGGAGCTGAAAAAGAGGATTTTCAGGTCTATGTGGTGGTGAATATTCTGGGGGAGGGGGGGGGAAAGCAGATTACGGCCAATCTTATGGGGCCGATTGTTATAAACATGCTTAAAAAGGAAGCTGTGCAGTTTGTATTTTCAAATTCGGTTTATTCCCATCATCACGATGTACTTCAATCCCTTGATAAAATAAAAAATATGCAGTGAGGTTGATGAAAACTATGGGGCTCAAGATTGGCCCCATGGTCTATGTCCTTCTATTTAACTTCATGGCCGGATTCCGACCACCCACTATCATAAGAATGATATATCTTTGTATTTTAAAGAAAAAAATAGGACTGTAAGTAAACATTCGGTAAACTACGTATCAAAACACTATGTGTTGTGATGATGTGTCAAAAATCACAGACATGCAATTATAGATTGTATAAAAACCGGGTTTAACCGAATACTTACGACTGTACAAATTTCATAAATCCTTAAATTTGGACTTTTTCTATGCCTTATGATCCAGAATAAGTCCTGTCAGCTCTGTCATTTTCTGTTTGATCTTCTGGGCCTCTTCAGCCGGAATCTGCTTAATGATCTCGTCTGTGCTTCTGTTTTTTATCTGAAATACCACCTGGTTGTCGGGATCTTTACTTACAGAAAAACCGATGCTTGTCTGAAGCTCATTCATGTACTCGTTCATTTCCGCTGCCATCTTCTGGTAATCTTCCATTGAAGATGATTTTTTTTCATTTTTCCCCTTTTTTTCGTCTTCACCCTTCAGCAGGTTGTTGGTCCTGAGTCCATTTTCCTGGTCGTTTTTTATCTGCTGTCCGGCAATATCCGGTCGGGAAAGATCACCCCTCTCTTCTTTTGCTTTTTGAGATGTTCTTGCAGGCGACAACACATCCATGTTTTCTGAAGAACGGATATTATTAATATTCATAACGAAATCCTCCATGATAGTTATATTTTTTGCAATTGGATAAAAATTATTTATAAAATTGAGTATGTCCTGTTATTTTAAAAATTTTGTATCAGGTTTTTGATGCTGTTCGCAATGATTCAGATTGAGTTTATTTTTATATGAAAGTCCCCGCCGTTTCAGGACTTTCATCTCTTCGATTGTGGCGGTGATGCCGCCATGGCCGTTATATGAAAATCTACCTCACCCCCTGGCCCCCTCTCCATGACTGGAGAGGGGGAATAGTACCGACTTTCATGCTTCGTTGTGCCCGAAAGGGCATGGCAGTTATATCAAGTTGTTTAATGCAATACTTCACTATTTTCAATTAAATTGTCAACTGTTTTTGGAAGATGTCATCATTTATAAGCATAAATTTTTATACGGCAAATGCGTTGAGTCTTGTCGAAGATGGTGAAGCATAGCCGACTGCAGACGTCTTTTGATTTCTTGATCCATTGCCTGCTGCTCCGTAACCGTTCCTGGGCTGTGCCTTTTTCTGAATTGATTTTCCCATCACATTGTTTTCCCATATCTCCTTGAGTCTTGCGATATATCGTTCTGCCCTTTCTAATGTCTCAATGTCGTTATTGAGAGAAACCTTGGGAAGCTCCATCAGCATGGCTGTATAAAGACCGTTAAGAAAGAGTATGCTTTCATCCTTACCTTCTGTGTTCAAAGATGCATTGAGTTCTGAAATAATGGAAATAACTTTGCTGAGATTTTCTCCTCTTTTTTGTATGTTTTTTTCATCAATGGCCTGTTTCACAAGAGCAAGACGCTGGAGGGCCCCTTTATAAAGCATGAGTATAAGCTGTTCTGGAGTCATTCCGTCATAATGATTGGTCATGTATTTCTGCATTCCGGCTGGTTGTCTCATAGTTGCCTCCATTATTGGTTTTTTTTAATATAAAAAGTTATACTGTTTTTAATTTCAGGTTTTCTATTTCAACGATTGTTTATTATTATTTTCGGCATTTTAGGAGTATTTATTAAGTTCTTTTTTAAAATCATTTATATGTTGCTGATAATCGGATGCCCAAACAATCAATTTTTTTATTCAGTAGGTTTCAATTTTCTTATCCAGTGGTTTTCATATGGTAAACCGCTTTTTTATGGTTTTGCCCACCATACCCTTTTAATGCATCCCTTCCTTTTGCACTGCGGTTGAGTTTCTGTTTAAGTTCCTCTCTGCGGGAATGGAGTATCTCCAGAAATTCACTGTTTTTTTTCATGATTGTCTCGGTCTCATTTTCGAACTCCCTTCTTAAGGATAGAGGTGTCATGGAAACAGCGTTCTTGAAATTTTCAAAGGCCTGTCTTCTTTCAAACAGCATCTCATCCAGATCCTTATGCATGATATCTCCATCCATGGCTGACCTCTGTTTTGTCTGTATTCTTTGAAGTTCCGTAATATAGTTCCTTAAATCACTGTCCATATTGATTTCCTGTCCGCTGTTTTTAAACCTTTATCCATATTGCGTGTTTTTTTTATGCAAAATGAGAAGTTATGACTCATGAGTTACACGATTTTTGAGTCCAGATATTACTAATGCACTGTCAACACTTAATTTTAGGGTTATCTAACGTAGAGACAAGGCATGCCTTGTCTCTACAATTAAACGAATCCTAATTTTTAGCTTTGACAATGCACTAAGTGCCTGTCCATAAATAACTTCTCAAAAACGACACCTTTCCGGTTTTTCTAAGCATACGGGCATTTGTCTGAATCAGGATAGCCAGGATTTAAAGGATGAACAGGATTTGTATCCTGAAAATCCTTTCATCCTGAAAATCCTGATTCAGACAGTGTTGACAAGGCTTAAGACTCGAAAGGTGTCGACTTTGAGTAACTTGCTCATCTTACCCTTGCTGACACCCACATTTTAAAGGGGTTATTAGCTGAAAGTTGAGAAGTTTATTTATGGACAACTCCTAATTGCCTTCAAACTCAATCCATCGGTAGATATCCGACAATGGAACGTCACAACCGATAGACTCTATTCTCAGGGTCTGCTCCATCCTATCGTATGAGGATAGATTCCATGTGGCATCATCTTTTCGGATAAACCTTTCTACAAGACAAAAATATTGAGAGACAAGGATATACTCCTGAAGTGAAGGGATCAGACGATAATGAAAAAACTTCTTCCCCCTGTCGTATGCTTCAGTTGAGTCTGAAAGTATCTCTATGATTATAACGGGATTCATCAGAGTATCGAATTTTCCATCCTCCAATTCAATCTCACCGCACACAACCGCAATATCCGGATAAGTGTACTTTTCGATCTCTTGAACTTTAACCCGCATGTCATTGGAAAGTACATTACAATTAGAATTTTTGGCTATCAGGCGATTTCCCAACTCTCTGCTGATATTGGTGTTAATTATGTTGTGCCTTAAACTTGACCCTGTCATGGCGAATATATCACCATTAAAATATTCATGCCTGATATCAGAATTACTGTCGATTTCCAGATATTCATCAGGGGTTATCCTGGTCTTTTTCTTCGGCAGGATGTTCATGGTTTACACCTGTTTTTTTGTGGCAGGATGTTCATGATTTACACCTGTTTTTTTGTGGCAGGATGTTCATGATTTACACCGGTTGCTCTTTTCTATTTATCTGATTTTTTCATGGAATCAAAGAACTGATCCAGAAATGCAGCTTCGGACTGCATCTGACGCATGTAGGAGTCGAGCTTGACAAACTGCATGGTCATGGTGTCATATCGCCTGTTAAGAATATCTGTATCTTTCTCTATCTGGGACTCAATGTTCGTCATCCTGGTTCTCGTGGTATCGGTCTTTGCACTTAAAAGACCGTTCGGGGAGGTGTACTGCCGGATCTTGTCATACAGGATATCTCCAAATCCTTTTGTTCCATTTTCCGGGCTGCCTGTGAAAAACTTTATTACATCCTGGGCATTGGCTGCAAGGGTTTCCCGGAGTTTTTTGGCATCCATGGAAATGGTGCCTTCCGAATCTATGGTAAGACCCATGTCATAGAGACTTGTAATCCTTCCGTTTATGTTGAGCTTCTGCTCCATGAAGCTCTTGATCTCATCATCGATCCTTGTGATGGCACTCTCACCAAAGAGGATTCCTTTTTCACCGGTATCAAGATCATAACCGCTTTTGGCGTTCATGTCGATTCTCAGGGTGTTGAGGGTCCCCACCATCTCAATGATGGAGTTCTCCACGGTCTCAAAATTGGATTCCACACCAATGGTGGATATTCCCGGCTCTTTGAGTTCAATGGTCAGTCCCTGGATAAGATCAGTTATGCCGCTGTTGGATTGACGCTGGTATGCAATGTTGTCAACGCTCAGGCGTGCATTGAGGGATGAGTCGTAGGGCTTGTAGGTATCAACTTCGGAATCAAATCCAAGTTCCGATGCCGCACTGCTCTTCTGCCACTGGATCTGGAGTTCGTGGAGTTCAGAACCATTCTCGCTGATGGTGAATTTTTTTGTCTCATCATCATAGGAGACCTTGTAGTCGATGCTGTTTTCCGATGCATCTTTCATGGCATTCTCAACTGCCGCCGCAAGATCTGCTCCGCTGGTGTAGGAGCCGTCCGCAATGGTTGCCGTTTTTTCAGCACCCAGGGAGCCGTCGGCCAGTCTCTCCCGGAATACAATCCCGTTGTTGCCGTTAGCGGCCGATATATCCGAAGGGCTATCGGCACTTATAAAGACCTTTTCATCACTTTGGGGTGCAGTTGCTCCGGCTCCTGTGGATTCACTCAACTTCAGGCCTGTCTGGGGTTTCCAAACATCATCCGAAGGGTCAAACCCCAGGGCCGAGGCGGAACTGCTGTCCCCCCAGGAGATTACAAGCTCATGGAGCTGTGATCCATTCTCCTTGATGGAGAACTTTTTGGTATCCTCGTCATAGGAGACCTTGTAATTGATACTGTTTTCAGATTCAGCCTCCATGGCCGCCTCAATGGCTGCGGCAAGGTCCGAGCCGCTGGTGTATGTACCGTCGGCTATGGTTGCTGTTTTTTCAGCACCCAGGGAACCGTCGGCCAGCCTCTCCTGGAAAATTATCTGGTTGTTGGACAGGGCCGAGGTTATATCCAGGGTTTCTACGGCACTGATGGCGACTTCATTGTCACTTTCCGGGGCACTGTCCTTAGCCTGGGAGTCTATGAATAGTCTGTTCTCTTCACCGGACTCATTGCTTCTCAGCACCAGTTTGTAAGGTTTTTCCCCGAATCCTGTATCGGCAATGAAGGCTGTAACCCCGGGATTGGACTCGTCATCGTTTATTTTGTTCACAAGGCCCTGGAGGGTTGTGCCGCTGTCCAGGTCCAGGGATATGGTGTTACCGTTCTCACCCAGCCTGTAGGAAAATGTGGTATCCGCGGTGAGTATAGATCCGGTCTTGGAGGCAACCCCTTCCGAGTTCCAGGTACTGAACTGGGCAAGGGCTGTGACGTTTATGGTGTGGGACATATCCTTGGCACCGGATACGGATGTGGCTTCTATGGCAGTTCCCGACACCTTGGTGCTTGTTTCAAGAAAGTTTGAACCCAGGGAGAGATCCAGGGCGTTTTTACGTATGGAGATAAGGGATGCCTTGATGGCATCGAACTCTTCTATTTTCTCGGCAAGGGATGTGACGGTCGCTTTTTTTTTCTCTATGGGCTGCTGGTCAACTTCCTTCAGTTGCTCCAACATGCTCTGCAGCTCCAGACCCGATCCAAGGCCAAGTGTTGAAATGCTTCCTGTGGCCATTTTTCCATCCTCCGGGTAATTTTAATTGGTATCTGGATCAAAATTGCCCTGGTCTTTTGTGAAACATTTCCTGGGGCATTCATGATCCCTGTCCCGGGGCACTTATAATCCCTGCCCTGGGGCGGTTGTAATTCCATCTCAATCCATATAACGGCCATGGCGGCATTACCGCCACAATCGAAGTGATGAAAGTCTTTGAACCACGGGGACTTTCATATAAAATACTATATCGGCATAAGGAGAGGAATTCTTGAATTTGAAAAGATACCCAATATGAAAGTCCCAATATTTTAAGGCTCCCAGGACTTTTATGCTTCCATTGTGGCGGTGGGCCGCCATGTTTCGGAATTATTACCGAGCCATGCCTTTATTGTCTTATATGCCCTGGGGCTGCCGATAAGGTCAAAATGATTAATATTGCGGCCTATCCATCTGTTTTTGTCC
>JADGBO010000024.1:0-2834 GCA_015231465.1 Desulfamplus sp. | reverse complement strand
CAGGCCGGAGCTTCTTATTTTTCCCAATCTTGCAAATGGCCTGCTGTAGGGATTGAAGCTCAGGATACCGTCAATCCATGAACCTCCCTTTGCCACTGGGGAACCGTGGTGGGGGGTTCCGAGAAATATCAGCTTCCCAAGATGCTTAAGCCACATGTGACCGGCCTCTTTTCCATAATGGCAGGCACTCCTTGCAACAAGTCCGCCCATGCTGTGTCCTATTATGACAAGCTCCATAGAGTTATTCTGTAAACATTTTGGGGATGTACCCGCCCTTGTATCCTGCCCATTGAATGACTGAATCCTGTTATTCTGTAAGCATTTTGGGGATGTACCCCTCCTCCGGATTTCACCGTCCCTCTCCCCGGACCCGGTGTCAAGCATGTAAGAGGAAACTATGGTTTCAAGGAAATTTGACAGTTTCATGCCGTTTTCAGAGATATGGAGTCCTGTATTATAGTGAAGGTATATGGGATAATAACCCAACTCTGCGGCAATGGCCTCTCCATGATCATGCCCCTGGCGTTTCCACTGCATGTCATTCATGCACAATCCATGAATCATTAAAAGCACTTTACCCCGGGCATCATCTATGTTACGGCACAACCGGCTTTGATCCAGGGGCTGCCCCCCCCTGCTGCGAAGCTTCATCTCTATGGCAAGGGGATTCTCCGTTGCAGCCAGGTGATCCCCTACAACGCCATTTAATGCGGCAATAAAAGCCTCCCTGGGAGGCCATGCATTCCGGCGGGACAGGGATAGCTGATCATTGCCAAAAAGAGTGCCTGATTTTTCAAGCATTAAATCGACTCTGTCCCCGGCAGTTTCTGTTACGGCACGCACAATATTGTAGATCAGACCTGTAATGCCCGTCATGCGGAATTGATTTTTTTGACCTATAACTCCTCCAAAAGTCGTTATTGTCCGATGTAATGCTTCTGCAATATCGGTGATGCCTTTAACGGCATCAATGGTCAAGCTTCCTGCACCCCGCAGATCAGTTAAAATATTGGAATCGTTAAAAATATTGGAAACATTCTTTCCGTCAATGGGCATGGGGTTTTCCTTTGTTGGTGAAAAAGAGATGGCAGAAAATTTAAATTTGCAGGCATTGATCATCGTTTGGTCCAATCCGTAGGGGCAGATTCCATATCTGCCCCTAAAATTGGGCGGGTATGGAACCCGCCTCTACAATCTTGGCCGAAATGATGATCATGGCCAACAAATTCATTCCCAGGGGCAGCCGCAAGGGACTGCCCCTACTGCCAATGGGGCAGCCGCAAGGGACTGCCCCTACTGCCAATGGGGCAGCCGCAAGGGACTGCCCCTACTGCCAATGTAATTATCTGGAAAACTATATTTGTGCTTTTGGGTATATACGAAGGATGCCTTCCACCGCAATGAAAAAACGCCCTGGAAACTATTTTCCAGGGCGCTTCTGTTTGAAAAAAGACCGTGTTGGTTTGAGTTGTGTGGAGTTTTCCCCTTCTTCCAAGGAGGGAAGGGGAAAACTTTAGGGGTTAATCAGGTTGCTTACTGGAGCAGGCTCATTACATTCTGGGATGATGCATTGGCCTGGCTCATGGCGTAGGAACCGGATTGTGCAAGAATCTGGAGCTTTGAGAAGGTCTGGGATTCTGCCGCAAAGTCCACATCCCTGATTGACGATTCTGCTGCCTGTACATTAACCTGGGTTACACTTATGTTGTTGATGGTTGAGGTCAACTGGTTCTGTACCGAACCCAGGTTGGCCCTGATCTTGTCGTAATCCTTGAGTGCGGAATCTGCCACTGCAATGGCAATCTGGGCATCCTCCTGGCTTGTCACCTTGATGTCGCTGAGGCGTGTTACCTTGCTGTCATCAATGTTTACATTGGACTGGACACCTCCGCCGGTACCCATAATAACTGTTGCAGTACCATTGGTCGCACCACTCATGAGAAGGCTTCCCTTTGCAAGGGTCATATCTTCTGTCAGGTAGAGATCGGATTTGAGAACTGCATCCTGTTCAAGTGTTACACCGGGGCCCACCATGCCGTTGGAGGTGTTGATGCCCGTAGTGAGATATGTTCCGGCTGCGATTGTTGAGCCGCTCGCAATAACTGAACCTGCTCCAGCAATCAAGTCTGCGTCAAGAGTCATGGTTGAACCAAGAGCCAGCTCCATTTTGCCGCCAATTGTGGAACCAACCTCCAGTATACTGCTTGAATGAAGTTGTGATCCTGCTGCAATAATGGTATCTCTTTCAGTGTCACCTGTTGCAATACCTTGATGGCTTAATTCAACCTTTGCACCAAGTGTTGACCCTACAGCAAGTGTTGTACCCGATTTAATATTGGAATCTGCTTTCAAGGTAAAGTCTTCAGATACAGTCATTGTAGCACCGGTAGCTACCGTGATATCATTATTGATCGTAGAGCCAGCAGCCAGTGTCGTTCCGGAAAGGACACTATTATTAACCGTATCTGCTTTTAAAAGCAGATCCTCCTGCAGCAGTGTATCTCCTTTAAGAGTAGTTTCAACACTAAGGGTAGTTCCAGCACTTATGGTGGTGCCACTTGAGTTAACAATATCAGTTGTCAGCAAAGTACCTGCCGCAAGTACTGTACCTGATCCCAGGGTACTTCCTTTTGCAATAACAGCGTCACTGTCAAGGGTAACTGTCGCTATTTCGCCGGTTCCTCCAATGGTTGTGCCAGCGGCAATAACTGTTCCTGAACCAAGGGTAGAGCCTGCTGCAACTGTGGAATCAAAGTCCATGGTGGTATCGCCTGTAAAAACACCATGATCATTTGTTGTATCACTGCCGATTTCAAGGTTAAAACCTATCTTTG
>JADGBO010000249.1 GCA_015231465.1 Desulfamplus sp. | reverse complement strand
CTTCATCGGTCTTCATGGCATGGTTACGGATCCGGATACGGCGATAAACGATCCAGACGCATTGATTGAAGTCAGCCTCCAGGGCATGGGAACCCATCGTATGCCCCAGGACTGCCTTAAAAGAATTGAATGATTGTGGTTAATTATCCATCAGTCATAATCTCTCCGAATGGTTGCCGTATATGGTATTTTGCCACAGGAAAATACCACAACATATAATGGCAAAAGCAAAAACTTACCACTCTTGAGTTAAGTAAACATACCACAACATATAATGGTAAAAGCAAAAAACTTACCGCTCTTCAGTTAAGTAAAAAGGGTTTTGATATGAGGGATATCACAATTGAGGACATGGTGGAGATCACTGTTGACGACAGGGTCATAACGGCAAAAAAGGGGAAGAGTGTACTTCAGGCTGCCCGGGACAATGGAATCAGGATTCCCCACATCTGCTATCACCCGGCACTAAAACCCTCGGGGTCGTGCCGATTGTGCGTTGTTGAAATTGCATCCAGATCAGGCAGGGCAGTTGTCATGCCCTCCTGTGCCGTCAAGGTGAAGTCCGGGCTTTGGGTTAAAACCTCCACCCAACAGGTTCTTGCATCCAGGTTGAATGCCTTTGACAGGCTCCTCCGTATGGCTCCGGACTCTATTCGCATACGCCGGATGGCCGAGGAGTTCAATGTGGATATCCCGGGACTTCCCGATGGATGTATCCGGTGTCGTCTATGTATTCGGGTCTGCAGGGATATTATCGGGGCCAAAGCCTTGAAAATGGAGTCTCTTGATAGTAACGGCGGTGATGTAGTGCCTGAGCCGGGAAGATGTCTTGGATGCGGCACCTGTGCCAATATTTGTCCCACAGGCTTTATAAGGGTGGATGACCATGATGGCTTCAGGACCGTCTCCCTACGGGGGAAGACGGTGGGAAAACTTCCCCTTGTAAGATGTGAAGGTTGCGGCAGGATGTATGTCACATCTGATTTTCTCAATCATGTGGAGACAGCCACGTTGGATCACCCCCATGTCAAGGTTTCACACAAATTTTGTAAAACCTGCGTCAAACTTCTTTCGGACAAGACACAGTCCGCAAGGGTTACAACGAGATAACAAAAAAACATTTACAAAAAAGGAGTTTAAATGAAAACAGACAGATCGAAATTTTACCTTGCAACAGCGTTGATGATTCTACTCTCTTTTGTCACAATGGCACTGGCCCAGACAGGGGGGGAGCTTACCACTCCGGATATGCCGGACAAAGTCAGGGCCGCCATTGAAAAGAGCCTGGAAGATGAATCCATGGCAGCCATGACAAGGGAGGTTATAAAACCAGGTGAAGCTCCTGGTTTTCTCGGTATTCCAGGTGCCCCGGATCCCAATCTTTTCCTTGGGTTTCTATGGGCTGTATGGGTGGGGTGGATATTCTCCACAGTGGGGGCCTTTGGAGGCATCATGGCCGGTGTTGGCCATATCACCATTTTTGGCCTTGCCGATTACGCCAAATCCTTTGGTAAAGGTAATCCTGTGAACAACCTCATAACCGACTCCATCCGGGTATCAAACCAGTGGCTGGTGGGTCTCAGCGGGGCAATCTCCTCTTTTAACTACTATAAAATGGGACGGCTTGTGCTGCCCCTGGGGATATGCCTTGCCATCGGCGGTGTGGGCGGCTCCTGGCTCATACCTGATCTCACCGCAGGAAAGATATCTTTGAAGGACTATATCGGATACTTTGGACTCATAGTGTTTGTACTTGGATTTTTCCTTGTTTATGAGATGACTCCCAGAGGTTCTGCCGGTAAAAAGCAGGCAAAAGCCGCTGCCCAGGCCTTTGAAAAAGCTGCCAAGGAAAAAAGCGATACATCGGCTCAGGGGGTCAGGATCATAGAGGGTTCATGGACCTTCATGTGGATTGCCGTGGGACTCGTGGTACTTTCTGCACTGTGGGTCAACCTGATTCCGGCTTTTAAAATCATCCCCTATATAATGGTAATTGCTGGGTGGGCCATGACATTCATGATCGGTAATATCAGATTCACCTTTTATGGCCAGGAGTTTGCCTTCAAGGCATATGTACCCATGATAGGCGGTATCGTTATTGCGGCCCTTGCTTCATTCCTTGGTGTGGGAGGAGGATTCCTCTATGTACCCTTTTTGACATCCGTTGCCGGTCTTCCCATGTTTCTCGTGGCAGGTACATCTGCATTGAGCGTACTCATAGGCATGATCGTCTCCATATTCACCTACATGGTTGGAAAAGGGATTGTCATCTCCTGGTCGTTCATAGGGGTTGAACTTATAGGCATTTTCGTGGGTTCCATGATCGGCCCCCGGACATCTAAATTCATACCTGAAAAGGTTTTAAAGATCATATTCATCATCCTGGCCTTTTATGTAGGGCTTCGATACACAACCAAGGGCTTTCTTGGATACAGCATTGTTCCTCCCTTTGGATGATAACATTATCAAAACCAATTTGATGCCCAAATGGTGATGATGTAGAGACGCAATGCATTGCGTCTCTACCGTTGATGGTTAAAAAATGAGCAATCGAAAATGTCAGATTTTGACACCCCACATTTAACCCGTTGAATCTGTGATTCAGACAATGGCACAAATCAGAAAAGTTTAAAGTGACCAATGAAAGATGAAATATTTTTCCGGAAGTCTATTATGATTCCAGATATGGGTAACTCATGACGATTTACAGGTAAAGGTCAGCTCCTGATCACGAATGCCGATGGAGACCTCGCCTCCTTTTTCAAGGACACCGAAAAGAATATGGTCGGTGAGTTTATCCTTGATCTCCTTTTGTATGAGTCTGTCCAGGGGCCTGGCTCCGAATTTGGCATCGTGACCCTTTTCAGCCAGCCATGACCGTACTTTCGGAGAATACTTCAATGTGACATTCTTGTTTTCAAGCAGCTCTTTAAGCTCCTTCATTCCCTTATCCACTATCATCTCCATTATATCCTGGGAGAGGGGACTGAACTGGACAATGGAATCCAACCGGTTTCTGAATTCCGGGCTAAAGGTGTTCTCCACGGCCTTCATCCCTTTGGATTTTACATCCTCCAGGGTATCGCCGAATCCGATCTTGTTCGAGGTCATCTCCCGGGCACCTGCATTGGATGTCATTATGATCACCGCGTTTCTGAAATCCGCGGATTTTCCGTTGTTATCGGTGAGGGTGGCGTAGTCCATCACCTGGAGGAGAATATTGAATATGTCCTGGTGGGCCTTTTCTATCTCGTCAAGGAGGAGGACGCAGTGGGGATTTTTGCGGATATTGTCGGTGAGGATGCCCCCCTGTTCAAATCCTATGTATCCTGGAGGGGCTCCAATAAGTCTTGAGACCGCGTGTTTCTCCATGTACTCACTCATGTCGAACCGCAGAAATTTCACCCCCATATTGGAAGCAAGCTGTTTTGCCACTTCGGTCTTGCCCACTCCGGTGGGTCCCGTGAATAGAAAGGAACCAATGGGACGGCCCGGGGCAGCCAGCCCGGCCCGGGACCTCTTTATCGAGGTGCAGAGTATGGATAGGGCATTGTCCTGGCCGAATATAACCTGGGAGAGTTTCTTCTCCAGATTCTCAAGATTTGACCTGTCCGTTGAAGTGACACTGGCCGGGGGTATTTTTGCCATCTTGGCCACGGTTTTTTCAATATCGCCGGCAAGGACATTCTTTCTTCGCTGGTTGCCGGAGAGCCGGATAAGGGAGCCGGTCTCGTCAATGACATCAATGGCCTTGTCCGGCAGAAAACGGTCGTTTATATGTTTGGCCGAAAGCTTTGCCGCGGCTTCCAGGGCTTCGTCGGTGTAGTTGAGCTGGTGATGCTCCTCATAGCAGCTCTTGAGCCCTTTCAATATCTCAATGGTATCCACCACCGAAGGTTCAGGAACCTCTATTTTCTCAAATCTTCTTGAGAGTGCCCGATCCTTTTCAAAATAATTTTTATACTCCTCATAGGTGGTGGAGCCCACACACCGGATGGTTCCGGCAGAAAGAGCGGGCTTTAAAATATTCGAAGCATCCATGGAACCGCTGCTGGTGGCACCAGCACCCACAACAGTGTGTATCTCGTCAATGAAAAGCAGTGCATTCTCCTTGGACTCCAGTGACTCTATTACATCCTTGAGCCTCTGCTCGAAATCCCCCCGATACTTGGTTCCCGCAATCAAAGCACCCATGTCAAGGGAGTACATCTCGGAATTTTTAAGAAATTCCGGCACAACCCCCTGGAAGGACTTCAATGCGATTCCTTCGGCAATGGCGGTTTTACCCACCCCGGGATCCCCCACAAAAACAGGGTTATTCTTTCTTCTTCGGCAGAGAACCTGCATTGCCCGGTCCGTTTCGTTTTCCCGGCCTATCAACGGGTCAATCTTGCCCTGTTTGGCCTTTTCAAGAAGATTCACCGTGAACATGGCCAGGGGATC
Source organism: Desulfamplus sp. (assembly GCA_015231465.1). Lineage (GTDB taxonomy): Bacteria > Desulfobacterota > Desulfobacteria > Desulfobacterales > Desulfobacteraceae > Desulfamplus. Next base: position 566 of record JADGBO010000249.1, on the reverse strand, counting down.
CCGCTTCCGGCGTTCTCCAGGATGGCCTCCGGCCGGAGAACCGGCTCCTTTTTTCACCGGATGTCTTCCCCTGGTCCCTTTGGAGCCGGATGAGGCTGCAGGTGCATGATGGGAGATATACTCCAGGACATCAAGCCTTGTAATGCCCTCGGACTCCAGGTAGTAGGCTGCATGGGAATCCTTTTCCTGGAAAATGGATGCAATAATATCACCGAGATTTATCTCGGTCTTTTCCGCGGAACGGGCATGGTTGATGGCCCGCTGGATGGTACGCTGGAATCCTATGGTCTGCTGGAGGACATAATCGTTCCCGTCCTGTACCGATTCCAGTTTATCCTTGAAGAAAAGATCAAGGTTGGCTTTGATGGTTTCGGGATTTCCACCGCAGTTCTTTACAGTTTCATATCCGCTGGATGTGTTGAGAATTGCGTACAGAACGTGTTCCACGCACACATACTCATGACGTCTTTTTTTTGCTTCTCTGACGGCGATCCCCAGTGTTATGCTAAGTTCTTTGCTTATCATGGCTACTCCTTCTCCATTGTACTTTTCAGGGGGAATTCCCT
>JADGBO010000248.1 GCA_015231465.1 Desulfamplus sp. | reverse complement strand
GATGTTGTGGGGGTTGAAATTCCCAACGAAAAACGGGATACGGTACTTTTAAGGGAGATGCTGGAATCTTCCACCTTTGAGAAGTCATATTCCCATCTCACCCTGGGGTTGGGCAAGGATATCCTTGGAGATCCCGTGGCCGCAGCAATGGATACCATGCCCCATCTTCTCATTGCCGGAGCCACCGGAACTGGAAAGAGCGTGGGGTTGAACTCCATGATCATAAGTCTGCTCTACAAGGCAAGACCCAATGAGGTAAAATTTATCATGGTTGACCCCAAGCGCATTGAGCTGTCCGTATATGACGGAATTCCCCACCTGATCTCACCGGTTGTAACCGACATGAAAAAGGCAACCAATGCCCTTTTATGGGCTGTCCGGGAGATGGAGAGGCGTTATGAACTTCTCGCAGATAGCGGAGTGCGTAATCTCATGCAGTACAATGCCCTGATCCATAAAAAACCAGGGAAGAGCAATGGGGATTCCCAGGATGGGACATTTCCGGAAAAAGTTCCATGCCATGGAGATTCCCCGGATGGGATATATCCGGACAAAGTTCCATGCCATGGAGATTCCCCGGATGGGATATATCCGGACAAAGTTCCATGCAATGGGGATTCCCCGGATGGGATATATCCGGACAAAGTTCCATGCAATGGGGATTCCCCGGATGGGATATATCCGGAGAAACTCCCCTATATTGTTGTTATTGTGGATGAATTTGCAGATCTTATGATGGTTGCTTCAAAGGATGTGGAGTCAGCCCTTATCCGTCTTGCCCAGATGGCAAGGGCTGCCGGTATCCATCTGATTCTAGCCACCCAGCGTCCCTCGGTGGATGTTCTCACCGGAATTATAAAAGCCAACTTCCCCACCCGCATCTCCTTTCAGGTCTCCTCCAGGACAGACTCCAGAACCATCCTGGACTCCAATGGAGCTGAACGCCTCCTCGGCAATGGTGACATGCTGTTTCTTCCTCCGGGCACGGGTCGTCTGCAAAGGATCCAGGGGGCCTATGTCTCCGAAGAAGAGATTGCCCGGGTAACTGCTTTTCTCAAAGATCAGCAGTCACCGGAATATGTGGAGGATGTCACGGAACAGGCCGAAACCGGGGACATGGAAGGAGAGGATGCCAATTATGATGAAAAGTATGACGAAGCCCTGGCCATCGTCACCCGTACAGGCCAGGCTTCCATATCCGGCATCCAGCGTCATCTTCGCATTGGCTACAACCGTGCAGCACGAATAATAGAAACCATGGAGCGGGAGGGAGTTGTAGGTCCCCAGGACGGTTCCAAACCAAGGGAGGTACTGGTGAGAAACTATGATGATTGACTTTGAATTGAGCAAAAATATAAAAGGGTTTATGGCCGATGATGAGGCCCTGCGTCTTTATGAGACAGCCCTTAAGGCATCTTTGATGGGGCCATGTCTGGAAATTGGAAGCTACTGCGGTAAATCGGCATATTTTTTGGGGCTTGGCTGCCGGGAAAATGGTGCTGTTGTTTACTCCATAGACCACCACAGGGGTTCCGAAGAGCAGCAGCCGGATCAGGAGTATTTCGATCCTGAACTTTACGATCCATCCACAGGAAAAATAGATACCCTGCCCTTTTTCAGGAATACCATTGAGAAAGCAGGCCTGGTGGAAAATATAGTTCCCATTGTGGCTCCATCCCGGGTGGCAGGAAGAATGTGGTCAACTCCCCTCTCCCTTGTTTTCATTGACGGAGGTCACTCCCTTGAGTCGGCCATGGAAGACTATGATACATGGTCGGGACACATTATGGAGAACGGCTTTCTTTTGATACATGACATTTTCATGGACCCTGCCCAGGGGGGCCAGGCTCCCAGGAAGGTGTATGAGAGAGCCCTGGATTCCGGGTACTATGAATCCCTTGGAATGACCGGAACCCTCGGTGTTTTGAGCCGGAAATGGACAATGGTCAAAAATTGATTTCTGAACTTTTGCAAGGAGTTAAAAGATGAAGGTTTTTCTCTGGAAAGGTAAAAATCCCAAAAATAGAACGGTAAAAGGTGAGATGGAGGCCGAGACCCCGGAACAGGTCAAGGCAAGTCTGCAAAGAAGAAAAATATCATCGGTCAAGGTAAAAGAGAAGCCCAAGGATATTTTTGAAAACATAGCCTTCTTGCAGCCCAAGGTAACCGAAGCCGACGTGATCATATTCTGCAGGCAGTTCTCCACAATGATTGACGCGGGACTTCCTTTGCTCCAGTGCCTTGACATTCTCCAGGCCCAGCAGGAGAATCCTACTTTCAAGAAAATTTTGAAAAATATCAAGGATTCCGTTGAAACCGGCGAAACCTTTGCAGATGCCCTGGCCAAACATCCCAAGGTATTTGACGAACTTTTCGTCAACATGGTGGCGGCTGGGGAGGCAGGCGGTATCCTTGACATTATATTGCAGAGACTGTCGGCCTATATGGAGAAGATGGCAAAACTAAAAAGTCAGGTCAAGGGAGCCATGACCTATCCTGCCATTACCATGGCAATAGCATGTCTCGTGGTGGGAGTTATACTGGTTTTCGTCATTCCCGTATTTACCGAGCTTTTTGAGAGCATGGAGAAGGCCCTTCCTACTCCGACATTGATGGTGGTGGCCTTAAGTAACTTTGTGATCCATAATGTAATTTATATCATCGGTGGGATCATTGCCTCGATTTTTATTTTTAAAAAAATATATGCCAACCCAAGGGGCAGAATTATTCTTGATGATATGTTTTTGAAACTGCCGGTTTTCGGAATATTGATTAAAAAAGTTGCCGTTGCCAAATTCACAAGGACCATGGGAACCATGATGTCAAGCGGTGTTTCCATTCTCGAGGCCCTGGAGATCGTTGCCAAGACCTCGGGAAACAGAACCGTTGAGTTCGCCATAGGAGATGTAAGACTTGGTATCTCCGAAGGCCGATCCATGGCTGATCCCCTTCTTGAGAGCGGTGTATTCCCATCCATGGTATGCTCCATGATTGCAGTGGGTGAATCCACCGGAGCCCTGGATGAGATGCTCGGCAAAATTGCAGATTTCTATGATGAAGAGGTGGATCAGGCCGTGAAGAATCTCACGGACCTCATTGAGCCTTTTCTTCTTGTTTTTCTCGGAACAGTCATAGGCGGACTGGTTATTGCCATGTATCTTCCCATCTTCACCATGGCCGGAGGACTTTAAGAAATTCAATATAACAGACATGGCGGCATTACCGCCACAATCGAAGTGATGAAAGTCCCGGGAGCCTTAAAATATGGGGACTTTCATATAAAAAAACATGGCGGCATTACCGCCACAATCGAAGCATGAAGGTCCCGTAGGGGCGATTCATGAATCGCCCCTACGGACTATGAGGACTTTCATATATCTTTTGGGATAGACCATTGAGTGCTTTTTTCAGAAAAAAGAGAGACAAAATTGAACCAGGAGAGCTTGAGAACGGCCTGAAATGGCTGATCTCTTTCAGGGTTCTTTTTTCCATAATTATGGCCTTCTCCACCCTTGTCTTTTCCAGCAACGAGCATCTTCCCTGGGACTCAAGGCCCTTTGTTTATCTCTATACCCTATCCCTTCTGCTGCTCTCCATTTCAGTCATATACGGCATTGTCTTCAAATGGCTGGGCAAAAACATTTTTTTTGTCTATTTTCAGCTTATTCTCGATGTTTTTGCAGTAACTTTCATTATATATATCACCGGCAGCTTTAACAGTGTGTTTACATTTTTATATCTAATGGTGATCATTGCCGCAAGTATGCTTCTTTTGAGAAAAGGCAGCATGATCATTGCCACTGTATGCAGTATTCAATATGGCGTACTCATTGATCTGGAGTATTACGCAATAATCAAACCTCTAATAGACCAGACTCCTTTGGCCCGGGAAGTTGCATGGACCCATATCATCTACAGGATTATCATCATCATGGGAGCATGTTTTTCCGTGGCCCTGCTCAGCGGTTTTCTTGCATTTCAGGCAAAAAAGGCAAAAAAGGACTTGAAGATAGTGGAAGATCACCTCAAAAGAGTTGAAAGGATGGCTGCCATGGGAGAGATTGCCGCGGGAATGGCCCATGAGATCAAAAATCCCCTTGCTTCCCTTTCCGGCTCCATTCAGATGCTCCAGGAGGACTCCCCCCCGGGTACTCCCAACCACCGCCTGATGCAGATTGTTTTAAGGGAGACCCAGCGTCTAAGCAGAATTGTAACGGATTTTTTACTCTTTGCAAGACCCTGTGCCGGTGAAGTTAAAACGCTCTCGGTTCCCCAGGTCATTCAGGATACAATAGCAGTATTCAGACAGGATGTAATGTATGCCGAGAGAATCGAATTTATTCTGGAACTCCAGAGGAATATTGTTCTATCCATGGATCCCGATCATCTTGGCCAGATTTTATGGAATCTTCTCAAAAACGCGGCAGAGTCCATCCAAGGCAGCGGTACTATTTTTGTAGAGCTTATGAAGACACGTTCCGGGAGAATCTTTCTAAAGGTATCGGACAATGGCTGCGGAATTGAGACCCATGACATGGATTTGGTTTTCAACCCGTTTTTCACCACAAAAGCCAACGGAACCGGCCTGGGACTCTCCATTGTTCACAGGATAACAGATTTTTATAGTGGATTCGTTGATGTTGAGAGTGAGCCAGGAAGGGGTACCACGGTCACTCTGGTCTTTAGGGATAATCCTGGGAACACAATGCAGGAATCCCTTGAAACTTGTATCAAGGAGCCCTTGATGTCAATTTAAAAAGCTTGCACAAGGAGGCTCTTATAGACTTCCAGAAAAATCTTTGAGCATATACATTCCCAAGGGCAGCCACAGGGGGCTGCCCCTACAGTACGGTTGCCAATTTCATTATCTGGAAAGCTATAGGAATAACTCCCTGAGACAGGTTACAAACACAGTGGTCAGCTTAAAGGAACTCAAACCAGGGGAACGGGGAAAAATCACATATATAAAACCGGGTAACCACTCCAATCTACATCAGCTCATATCCTTTGGCCTCAAT
>JADGBO010000247.1 GCA_015231465.1 Desulfamplus sp. | reverse complement strand
TCAGGACTCTATAACCGAAATCATGGTTGTAAAGGGGGGAAAACCTCTCTTTTCCATAACTTGTAGCATGGATGCACCGGAAGATGATAAGAGGATGATGGCGGCTGTTATCAAAGATCGTTTTCCAGGGATATACCACGCAGGAACAAGGAATAAAGGAGACGAATTTCAAGATGCCGCCTTAATGAATTTGCCGGATACATCACTGACATGGGAAAATTATCTCTCCGGATGGATTGATGGAGATAAACTTGATTTTAACTCCGGAGGCCGGAAATTTAAAAAATTCCCCCCCCTTGGTGCAAACAGGGCATCTGCATCCCTTATGCCGTTCATTCTCGGAAAACAACAGATATCTTTGGATTACCAGCCTGTCAAGATAAAGATATTTCGTCCCTTTAAATATATATTACCCCTTCTCGCTGTTTTGCTCGCCGGTTTGTATCTTTTTACGGAGAAGGTCAATGACTCCCTCATGGATGCCCAATCAAATCTCACCACGGTACGAACCCAGGTAAAGAACCTTGAAGGAGAGCTTTTTCCCCTTCAGGAAAAGATTGAGACATTAAAGAGGGCATCCCGATTTAAAAATGACGTGGATATTTTCATGCAGTCCAGGCCTCCTCTCTTTACCGCCCTCAATGAAATTGCCCGGCAGATACCTGATGGAACATGGTTCTCTACCCTTACATTCAATGAGAACAAGCTTGTTTTGAGAGGTATTGGAGCCGATGCCCTCAGGATTGTGGAGCTTTTACGAGCTTCGGATATGTTCAGGGATGTCTCCCTTCGGGGATCCGTAAACCGAAGAAACACCGGAGACGAACAGTTTATGGTAAATATTGAGTTGAATCCCGATTATCATGTAGATATCCAAGGAGATGCCAGGTGAATTCAGGAGGTGCCGGATGAAAAAAAGAGCCAATCGCCAGTGGCTGATGGGCCTTGTTGCAGCACTGCTCATAACCCTTGTGTGGTGGATGTATATATATGACCCTGCCCGTATGGAAATTGAGCAGGCTGGGGATGAGTACGCCCTGGAGATGAAACGAAAAGTCAAGATACAGGAGAAGATCAAGGAGCTGGAGGATGGCCATTCAGACAACATGATCCAGGATGCAGAGGTGGACAAATTTGCATCTCTCATGGTTTCCGGCAGAAACCTTGAGGAACTAAATGCATCCATTCAGCAGCAGATTCAGAGATTCATGGATCAAAACAATATTACACTTCAGAAGTATCAGGTTCTTAACAGCACCAGATGGATGGATTATGATACGGGAGTTCTGGAATTTACGGTGAGAACCAACCACCGGGGCATTGCCATGCTCCTTAAATATCTTGAGGAGTTGAATCAGCTTGTCAGGATCGGAAGGCTGAATATAAACTACAGCAAGGCACGCCAGTACAACCTTAACGTGACTTTTCGCATAGAGACACTTTTTGTCTCCCAGGGATAAACCCATGGTGGCTGTTTAACTTTCTAATAGTCTATAACTCGATGTTCAATTGTATAGGGCTATCCATTGTCTGAAAAATTAGAACATCAAGTATAATCAGCATGGAGAAGAATATATAAATGGATAATGGAAATTTGATAAAGAAAAAGCATTTTCAACTATCAACTGTCAACTCTCAATTTTCAACTGTCAATTCTCAATTTTCAACTATCAATTCTCAATTGAATGGCCATTGCCGGAGGCCTGGATATGTTTCATCTCTTATTCTGCTGACCTTGATTGCCTTTATAATGTCCGGATGTGCGATCAATGGAATGGGTGTGAAACTTGGCCCCGGAAAATCCGTTCCCGGGGAGTCCATTATTGGGGAGTCCGTTCCCGGGGAGTCCATTGTTGGGGAGTCCGTTCCTGGGGAGTCCATTGTTGGGGAGTTCGTTCCCGGGGAATCCATTGTTGGGGAGTTCGTTCCTGGAACATCCAGGGGCGGATCAAAGGACGTGGTTACCCATTACTCGGTGATGGCCGACGGAGGTGCGGCTCCTCCTGTAAATTCTTCTGGAAATTCTTCTGGAAATCCTCCTGGAAATCCTCCTGCAAATCCCTTTGCAGCTTTCATGAAGGCCCGGGAGAAAAGCGGCAACGGTGCCGGGGAGCCATTGGCCGGAGGGGGAACAGAAAATATGCCGGCAGGAGATTCCGGCGTACCTTTGGAAGATGACTCACAAAACCTTAATTCCGGTATGCCTTTGGAATATGACTCACAAAGCCTTGATTCCGGGAAAAAGAGTTCTGTTAACAGTCAGAACCACAACCCTTCGGACCCCCCTGAACCATTGAACCCGGACACGGGTGACCTGGTGGCTGTGGAGCTGGCCTTTGACAATGCTGATCTCTTCGAAGTCCTGGATGCGACCCTTTATGAGCTGTTCAAGATCAACTACATCATAGACCCCCATGTCAAGGCCAAGGTCTCATTCCATTTTTCAGGCAGCTATTCCAGGGAGCAGTTCATCGAACTTTTGAACGAGATACTCCAACTCAGCAACCTCTCCATCACAAGGGGCCCCGGAGATATCTTCAAGGTTGTCCGCAAGAGTGAAAGCGGTGCCCTGGGCTATGACCCGATTTTTGAGGATTATATTCCCGAAGCATCCGGAGATATATCCCGTCTCATAAAACTTAAATATGTGGATGCTGCCTCAGCCTCCAAAAATATCCGCCTTTTCACCTCCAAGGGTGCGGCCATATCCATTGATACGGTGAACAATACCCTGATTGTTACAGATACCCGGGAGAATGTGGAAAAGGCCATGAATATAATCACCCTTATGGATATTCCCTATTTCATGGATATTGCATGGAGAATATTTCCTGTAAAGGAGGCCCAGGCCAAGGATCTGGTCTCGGATATTACCAAGATAATCAGAAGCTCGGGCCTTTACTACCGTCCTGGTGCTTTAAAAGGCGGATATCAGATACTGCCCATCAACACAATGAACGCCATTCTTGTGGTGACCCGCTGGCCGGAAATGCTTGATCTTGTGGAAGCATGGATAGCTGCAATGGATAAGGTGGATGAAGATACCGGCGGAGGCACCGGGGTTTTTGTCTATTTTGTGGAAAACGGGGTTGCCGCGGATCTGGCAGACATACTCAAGCAGCTTTATGGTGCTAAAAAAACTTCATCGGATCAAAAAACAAGAATCGTTACTCCGGTGGCAACTCCCCAGCCGGATGCTTCCAAAGAGGATGCGGCGGATGTGGGGGAGATCGCCTCCCAGGATGGAACACGTTTCACCGGGGAACTCTCCGGGGATGTGGAGATCATTCCCGATGAAAACAACAACGCTATTATCTTCAAGGCTTCCCAGCGTGATTACAAAATAATAAAAACGGTTCTAAAGGAGCTGGACATAGTTCCAAGGCAGGTGCTGATAAATGTGGTCATTGCCGAGGTGACCCTTTCCGATAAAATCCAGTATGGCGTACAGTGGCTGATGAACAACAGACTTGGTGATTATGAGGCCCAGGGCAGTTGGGACATAAAGGACTCCAACAGGGTTTTCAACCAGACCCTGGGCAACAACTCGGCTTTTTCCTACGGCATATTCAGCTCGGCAGATATCCTTGCCGGTTCCGTGGATGCCCTGAAAGCCCTTGTCACTGCCTTAGATGAAGATTCCGAGTTGACCGTTCTATCATCCCCCAATATCATGGCCGTTGACAACAAGGAGGCTTATATAGAGGTGGGTGAAGATGTGCCCACGGTAACGGGAACCGTAACCGACTCCAACGGCGGGGTAACAAACACTGTCCAGTACCAGAAGACCGGTATAATATTGAAGGTAAAGCCCCACATCAACTCCAGTGGTCTGGTCAAGATGGAACTCTCCCAGGAGGTGAGCGGCACCGGAAGCGTCTCAGGAGCCGGGGGCAATCTTATCATCACCACCCGAAAGGCCGAGACATCCCTGGTGGTGAGTGACGGTCAGACCATCCTCATGGGCGGACTCATGGAGACGGTAAAGGACAAAAAGGATTCCGGAGTACCCTTGCTGAAGAGCATCCCTGTGCTGGGACATCTTTTCAAGGCTTCGGAAAAGAAAAACACCAAAACCGAACTCATCTTCCTTCTTACCCCCCATGTGGTGGATTCCAGGGATCAGGTAACCCGGATTACCCGGGAGTTTGCCGGGAAGATAGAGAGTGTCAAGGAGCTTATTGGAACAGGGGATTGAGAGATTAGAACGTTTAGGATATGCTGCAAGCCGTGCTGAACACGAGTCTGTAACCCGTCAATCGGCTGCAATACATCCTCGGTTTTGGTTTAAATCAAATCAAGGCTTGTCAGCATCATCCGCTTGTTGGACGATGCGTCAGTGATAAGTCCCGGGCACCAACCATATACTTGAACCAGGTGTATGGGATATATGGATTTTTCGCGGCTTCGCGAAAATATCCTGCATTTTCTTGTTGGATGCTCATGTTTTTGGACGAAGGATGGTAATGACGGCATCCACCACCGCTGTCAGCTTGAACTGTGTCAGTTCGCCAGCAATCCGCTGCATATGCGAAGTGTTTGCCGAGAAAAGCTTGCCAGGTCTTGCATAGCTCGTGCACATCAGGTTGCCCGATAAAAAATCAGATTCGGCAATTTCGACTGCGCGGGGGTCAGCATAGGTGTTGCTGGTGATTTGACAAAGAATCCAGTCATCACGATCGACACTGGCAAGCACGACCGCAGGTCGAAGCTTGCTTGCTGACAAATCAGAAAACGGGAACCTGACGAGAACGACCGAACCTATTGAAGGTGAGACCATGCCGCATCCTCCTCGGGGCGTTCCCAATCATGCGATAGAGTCTGCTGGCTCAACAGCGCTGTCTCCGGCACATCGGGTTCATCTATGATGGTTACGATGGCACGGCACGAATGCCCCAAACGGAGCGGCTCGAGCAAATGGATTTTCCCGTCTGTCTCGATTGTTGCTTCTACGGATTTCAACATAATTTCACCTCGCAAAAGATGGTATAACAAATAAGTTGTAATTTCAATCTTAATTTCTTTGCATCCAACAAGGGATTG
>JADGBO010000246.1 GCA_015231465.1 Desulfamplus sp. | reverse complement strand
TTATACATGACTTATACATGCATTGTTCCTGATAACAAAAAAACTAAAAATTAAGTTGACAATGGCCTCAAAAAAAATTATTGATGCTTTCTAAACCGCTTGGCAGCCATTAAGCAAGCCCTGAAATTTAAAATGTTTTCTGAACGGTCATGGCAGCCATTAAATAAGCCATGAAATTTAAGATGCTTTCTAAATGAAACGGGAAGCAGCCATTAAGCAAGTTCAGCCATTAAGCAAGTTCTTACGATGAAAATCTTTATTCATTTCCACGGTAAAGTCGGGATGTGGCTCAGTCTGGTAGAGCACAGCGTTCGGGACGCTGGGGTCGGAGGTTCGAATCCTCTCATCCCGACCACCTCAAAATAAAAATCATCTTCATCTGTTGTCGAACAGATATTTTCCTATTGCTCTCCTGCATCTGAATAACTCTTATTTCATACCCCTTAGGTTGACCGGTTCCTTTGGTCTCCTGCATCTGAATAACTCTTATTTCATAACCTTAGGTTGACCGGTTCCTTTGGTCTCCTGCATCTGAATAACTCTTATTTCATAACCTCGGTTGACCGGTTCATAGAGTTTACAGCCCTTCAGCTCATCGGGCATATACTCCTGGGCAATATAACCTTCCCTGTAGTCATGGGGATAAAGATAACCCTCTGCGTAACCCATCTGCTTCATCATTTTTGTGGGGGCGTTCCTAAGGTGCATGGGAACCTCCAGGGAACCGGTCTCACCGATCTTCTCCCTCACTTTTTTCACGGCCCTGTAAACCGAATTGCTTTTGGGTGCCGTTGCAAGATATACAGCAGCCTGGGCAATGGCATCGTCCCCTTCCGGATGCCCGAGAAACCTGAAGGATTCAAGGGCATTCAATGCAGCACTCAAGGCTCCTGGATCCGCCATTCCTACATCCTCGGTGGCAAATCGAACCATCCGCCGGAGTATGTAATATGGATCTTCCCCCGCCATCAGCATTCTGAAAAGCCAGTATATCGCCGCATCTGGATCACTCCCCCGCATACTTTTATGGAATGCGGATATGAGGTTGTAATGCCCTTCACCGGTCTTATCATAGATCAGTGCCTTTTTTTGAAGGCACTTCTCCACATGCCCGACATGAATGATATTTTCAATCCCAATGGAAGGAGACTTCAAGGATGAAACATCCGGGGATGGAGACCCGGAGGATGAAGGGTCAGGCATCCCCTGGCCATGCCCGGTCCCGGATGATACAAACAGAGCGGCTGACTCCAGACTTGAAAGGGCACTCCTCACATCTCCATCGGCAAAGGAGGCAATCAGCTCCAATGCAGGCTCGGTGCAAACAAGGTTCATATATCCCAATCCCCTGTGGGGATCCATCAGGGCCCGCTTAAGTATTGTCTTGATATCCGGGATGGAAAGGGGCTTTAGTGTTATGACCCGGCACCGTGAAACCAGGGCCGGGATTACTTCAAAGGACGGATTTTCGGTTGTGGCCCCCACAAGAATGATGGTCCCGTTTTCCACATGGGGCAAAAAGGCATCCTGCTGGGCCTTGTTAAAACGGTGTATCTCATCCACAAAAAGGATTGTGCGTCTTCGATGTATTCGCTTTCTATCCCGGGCGTTTTTAATGACATCCTTAATCTCCTTCACGCCGGAGAGTACCGCTGAAATCTCTATGAAGTGGGATTTGGTCTCTCTGGCAATGATATTAGCCAGGGTTGTTTTGCCGCACCCTGGGGGGCCCCATAGAATCATGGAAAAAAGGTTGTCGTTTAAAATGGCTCTCTCCAGTATCGCCCCCTCCCCGGCCACATGCTCCTGGCCTAAAAAGAGATCAAGGGTATCAGGCCGCATCCTGTAGGCAAGGGGTTGAAACCCTCCAGGTTCCAGGTTCCCGGGAAGATCAAAAATATCGGTCTCTTTCATCTGAAAAACAACCTTTCCAGGTGATCAAAAATATCGGTCTCCTTCATCTGAAAAACAACCTTTCCAGGTGATCAAAAATATCGGTCTCCTTCATCTGAAAAACAACCTTTCCAGGTGATCAAAAATATCGGTCTCCTTCATCTGAAAAACAACCTTTCCAGGTTTTCCTCTACTCCCGTTACCACGCCTGTCTGATTGATATCATCTCCCCTTGCGAGCGAAAGCGTCATCCCGTGCCCTCTTCCGGCGCTGCTGTTCACTGCGTTCCTTTTTTCGTTTTATATCTTTACGCTCCTTTTTATCGGAATAGCGTGCAGTTGACTTCTTGTCGGTGTTTCTCACCGAAAAATCAATTTTTCCGGTACGCTCCCTAAAATAGAGATTTATGGGGGTCATCTCCATTCCTGCCATCTCCCTTATCTGATTGACCAGATACCTCTTGTAGGAGAAATGAACCGCATCAGGATAGTTGACAAAACAAACAATGGTGGGGGGCTTCACCGAAACCTGGGTGGAGTAGTAAAATTTCAAGCGTTTCCCTTTATGAAGGGGAGGCTCGGTTCTAAAAAGAGCATCTTCCATGATGCGATTCAAAAGGCCGGTATTTATCCGGCAGTTAAATTCATCATATATCTTTTCGACCATGGAGAGTATCTTGTGGGTTCTCAGCCCTGTCAATGCCGATATTGTCATGGCCGGGGCATGGGAGAGGAACTTTGCCTTCATCCTTAAATCGGCCATGAAACGCTTCTGATCCTTGTCATCCGACTCCAGAACATCCCATTTGTTAATTAGAAAAAGGGCTCCACATCCCCTGTCTCTGGCATATCCGGCAATGGTTATGTCTTGGTCTGTCACCCCTTCCGCCGCATCCAGGATAATCAGGGCCACATCACATGCATCCAGGCTTTTCAGGGATTTTATTATGGAAAACTTTTCGATTCTTTCCCTGACTTTCCCCTTTCTGCGAATGCCGGCGGTATCTATAAGGCGAAAACGCCTGCCTCCCTGCTCAATTGTAAGATCAATGGCATCCCTTGTGGTTCCTGCATGTTCGCTCACCATCAGACGATCTTCCCCGAAGATTCGATTTATCAGGGATGACTTGCCCACATTGGGACGACCTGCCACGGCAATACATATCTCATCTTTTGCCGATTCTTTAACCTCTTCCAAACCATCCCCCGGGTCCAGGGATTCAGCCGGAGGCATTGCCAGTACCAGATCATCCATGAACCGGGATATGCCGATACCATGTTCCGCCGATACCGGATAGAGACAATCCACGCCCAGGGAATAGAACTCGGCCATGGCGTTATGCTGGGCACTGTTTTCCACCTTGTTGACAAGGTAAAAGACCGGTTTCCCGGTTCTGCGAAGCATCTCGGCCAAATCACGGTCAAAGGGCGACAGCCCGGTGCGGCCGTCCAGCACAAGAACAATCATGTCTGCTTCATTCACGGCAAGTTCCACATGATCCCGTATTCCGGATGCAAAGAGATCATCGTCCGAGAGCAGGAAGCCTCCGGTGTCTATGAGGATAAAAGGCCTTTCATTCCAAAGGGCATCGGCATAATGGCGATCCCGTGTAACACCGGGAAAATTATCCACCAGTGCATCCCTTGAACGGGTTATCCTGTTGAACAGGGTAGATTTGCCCACATTGGGCCGGCCTGCTATGGCAACTACAGGTTTCATAAAATTCCAATAACTCAATTTTAATTACAAAATAACGGCCATGGCGGCTGACCGCCACAATCGAAGTGATGAAAGTCCTTAAACTGCGGGGACTTTCATATAACATACATGGCGGTGAACCCGCCACAATCGAAGCATGAAAGTAGGGGAGTATTGCATACGCCCCTTAAAATATGGGGACTTTCATATAAAAAATTCCAGGGAACCTGGTCAAGGCAGTTCAAGAATTGCCCCCCTACCCTGCATCAATTTTCCAAAACTTCTTCAACATCTTTTATACCAGGAATGTCACTCATATTACTGCCATAGTAAACGAATTTCAGGATACCCGACTTATCAATAAGCATTTGGGCAGGCATTCTCCCAAGTTTAAGAATCTTTACCTCCTGGCCGTAAAGGTTCATAACTTTATGCATTGGATCCGGACAACCCGTAAAAGGCATGGACTCCTTTTCCCAATATTTTTTAAAGGAATCGGCACTCTCGGGCCCAACGATCAATACCTCAATATCAAGTTCCGCGAATCGATGGGAATCACGGCACAACTGTGCCATATGCCTGCGGCAGTATGGTCATAAAAAGCCTCTGTTGAAAACGAGCAATACGTTTTTTAAATTTCTGAACTGCGAAAGATTAATCTGCCTGCCGTTGAAATCCTCCAAAGCAAAATCCGGGGCTTCAACATCTACCTGTAATCTTGACATATTTACCTGCTCCTTGGCACAAAAAAAATTTTAAGCAAACCGCCACTTAGTTCCATCAGGTCCGTCCTCAAGGATGATGTTCATGCCTTCCAACCTTTTTCTGATGAGGTCTGCCCGGGCAAAATCCCTTAGTTTTCTTGCTTCTGTGCGTTCCATGATCAGTTTATCTATGGCTGCCGGGTCCATGCCGCTGCCTGCAAGTCCGGCCTCCCTTTGGGACTCAAAATAGTCCCGGGGTGTTTGTGCAAGTATCCCCAGAACCTCTCCCATATGCTTAATATCACGACATAGAGTATCAAGCTCTTCCCTCTCCTGTGGGGCCGGGGCATCTCCTGTGCCGTCCAGAACACGGTTTCCTCTCTTTACGGTCTCGAAAAGGGCAGCCATGCCCCGGGCAGTATTGAAATCATCGTCCATGGCTTCCCTGAAGGCCATCCATCCCTGGCCCCATGGAGAATCCAATGGGGAATTGCCTTTATATTGAGAATTGCCATTATCCAGGCCATGGGGCACAGCAAACCGGCCGGGGGCCATGGATGATGAGAAAGGCTTATCCCCGGCAATGCCGGCTATATCAATACCTGCCTTTTGGGCCCTGTCCAGAAAACCGTAAATTTTATCAAGGGTGGATATAACCTCATCCATGGCTCCTTCACTGTAATCTATGGGACTGCGGTAATGCTTTGAGAGGAGGAAGAGACGTATCACCTCAGGATGGTATCCGGCCAGAACATCTTTT
>JADGBO010000245.1:1453-5058 GCA_015231465.1 Desulfamplus sp. | reverse complement strand
CCGACCATGTGGAATGGGATGACTCACTGCTGGATACTGTCCCCATAAGGGATCTTTTTGGTGATTCAGCAGAAAAGATTGCAGATACAATGATTTCCATTTCCGGGGCAGGCCATTGATTTGTTATATATTGAGTTCAAAGACACCAGATACTAACCGGACATCACTGATTCATTATTGATTTTACCGATCAGTTCATTCTTGCAGAATAAAGCTCCATGGACAGGAAATGCTCAAGAATGTCCAGGGTCGGGTTTTGGTCATGCTCTACGGCACACATTATGGAATCTGCACAATATTTTAAGCAGACAGGATTATGTCTGCTGAACTCTCCGAAACAGTCCAAGCAGTCCCGGGAATCATCCGGCAGATCATCATAAATGGAAAATTCATCTGTGCGGTAAAATTTCATCAGCCATTATTCCTTTTATAATATTAAGGTTTGATGCCCGTTTATAAATCTGGATTACACCGTATTCCAAGGTGATTATGTTCTGAAATGAACAGGGTATTTGCAACCCCGTTTCCAAAATCGGATATATACTCTCATTTTTCACCTCTCAATTCAAGCAAATTGAAAAATTGATGCCTGATTCCATCGGGAGTTCACCCTTTGGGGATTTCATTTTATATGAAAGTCCCCATATTTTAAGTAAGGGCGTATTGCAATACGCCCCTACTTTCATGCTTCGATTATGTGTGGGGGGGCCGCCATGGGGGAGAATGGGTAAGTTATTTCGTGCCCATTCCTTAATGGATACTTGAAATTAATTGAGAGAAGAGTATAAAACATAAACAGAGTATGATTTCAAGTATTTTAATTTTGAAAAAAGCCTGTTAAGAACTCCCAGGGAAAGAGAGTGAATTTATGACCAAAGAGCCTGTCCATGAAGAGCTGAAAAAACGGATCAATGAGTTGGAAAGTTCATATTCAGCATATGAAAAGCTTGAAAAAGATCTGCTGGAGGCAAGATCCTTGACCGAAGAGATCATGAAAAACATGACGGAAGGGCTTGTACTGACAGACCGGAAGGCTGTCATCCGGTTTGCAAATCAAAGCCTCTCTTCAATACTGGGTTATGAGTCCGGGGAACTTACAGGCAAATCCTGGTTCAATATTATTCCTCCGGAACAGCGGGATATAGCCCTGGATGCCGAAGAGAGGCGTGCCGGGGGCTATTCTGACAGGTATGAGATCATGCTGAAAAAAAAGGACGGTGAAAAAATACCTGTTTTGATCGGAGCAGCTCCAAGGTTTGATAAAAACGGACAATACACAGGTTCCCTTGGGGTTGTCACCGACATCACCGAGCTTAAAAAGGCCGAACACTCCCTCAGGGAGAGCGAGATACGTTTCAAGGCCCTTCACAATGCCTCCTTCGGAGGTATTGCCATCCATGACAAGGGTGTCATACTGGAATGCAACCAGGGCCTTTGCGATATGACCGGCTACGGACATGAAGAACTCATGGGCATGAACGGACTTCTCCTCATATCGGAAAAATGCCGGGACATGGTAATGGAAAAAATCAGAGCCGGATATGAAAAACCCTACGAAGCACTGGCTCTTCGTAAAAACGGTGAAGAGTTCCCCATCCGGCTGGAGGCCCGGAATGTTCCCTATAGGGGCAAACAGGTGCGTACCGTGGAATTTCGGGACATGACGGAACATAAAGCCATGGAGTCCCAGCTTCTCCAGGCCCAGAAGATGGAATCGGTGGGAAGCCTTGCCGGCGGAGTGGCCCATGATTTCAACAACATGCTCGGGGTGATTATCGGGCATGTCGAACTTGCCCTGGAACAGGTGGACGGAAGCCATCCCCTCCACCATGATCTCAAAGAGATCGAAAGGGCCGCCCACAGGTCCGCGGCCCTTACAAGACAACTCCTCACCTTTGCAAGAAAACAGATCGTCACACCCAGGAAGCTTGATCTGAACCGGACAGTGGAGAGCATGCTGAATATGCTCAGAAGGCTTATCCAGGAAGATATTGACCTTGTCTGGGAACCTTCGGCCTCCATGTGGCCCGTCAAAATAGATCCCTCCCAGATCGACCAGATACTTGTAAACCTTTGCATCAACGCCAGGGATGCCATTGATGGAACAGGCAGGGTTACCATTGAAACTGGAGTGCTTACCTTTGACCAGGAGTACTGCCGGAATCATCCCGGATTTATCCCGGGGGATTTTGTCATGGTCGTGGTGAGCGACAATGGCTGCGGCATGGACAGTGACACCATGGCCAGACTCTTTGATCCCTTTTTCACCACCAAAGAACAGGGTAAAGGCACCGGCCTGGGACTCTCCACAGTCTATGGCATCGTAAAACAGAACAAGGGATTCATCAACGTTTACAGTGAACCAGGCATGGGCTCCACCTTTAAAATCTACCTTCCCCGTCTTGATGAAGGGGAGAAGGCAACATCCCTTGTGCCGGAGAAAAACAGTGTGTCGGAAAAGAAGATTCCCACCGGCGGAGCAGAGACCATCCTCCTTGTGGAGGATGAGGCATCCATTCTGGAGATGACCCAGATGATGCTTGAACGAAAGGGCTACAGGGTTATGTCGGCGGACTCATCTCCCCAGGCCCTTGGGATTGCCCAAGATCACTCCGGCTCCATAGACCTTATGATCACGGACGTTATCATGCCGGAGATGAACGGCAGGGAGCTTGCCCAAAAGATCCGCCATTTCTGTCCAGGCATCAAGGTTCTTTTCATGTCAGGCTATACAGCCAATGTCATTGCCCATAAGGGAATTTTGGATGACGGAGTGGCTTTTCTCCAGAAACCCTTTTCAATGGCGGATCTTATTGGAAAGGTACGTACTGTTCTGGATGAAAAGTAGGGGCAGCGGCTGCCCTCAAAAAAGCAGGTACGATTCATGAATCGCCCCTACTTTCATTGTTCGTTGTGCCTGTCAGGGCATGGGGGGTATCTGGAAAACTATAATTATCTGGAACGCTATATATATGAATGTCCAAAGGATTTTAAACCCTGGGGATTGACTCTTTTTCAGCAGGGTGCTAATCAGGGCATGACAATCTTGGAAAGGCATGGATTTTTGGACATCTGCATTGCACTGTCCCCATTTTCCAGACTTTATTGACAACTCTTACGGCATTAAACCTTCATGGTTGGAGGCCAGCCATCCCCGATCATGGAAATAATGTATCCATTTCCACGGTAAAGGTCTTATTAAATGCCCGGGGTTTCAGTATATTTAAGGATGCCTGGATTTTTACGGTACAAATCTTGAAGTGCATTATGATTGATGGAATTAGGAGTGGATTATGATTGGTGGAATAGGAATGCCCGAACTTATAATTATTCTTGTAATTATTCTGATAATATTCGGGGCAGGAAAACTTCCGGAGATCGGTTCCGGTATCGGCAAGGGTATCAGAAATTTCAAGAAGGCCACAAAGGAGATCGACAAGGAGGATAAAGAGCCTGAAAATATTGAGAAGTTGGAAAAGGAAAATATCCGGAAGTTGGAAAAGATTCAAGAGAAGTGATCTGCCATGAGAATGGAAAGCCCGACAAATAATCATCCCAGCTACCCTCAATGGTAGTGGCTTACTAACCTCAATGGTAGTGGCTTA
>JADGBO010000245.1:0-1357 GCA_015231465.1 Desulfamplus sp. | reverse complement strand
AAAAGGAAAATATCCGGAAGTTGGAAAAGATTCAAGAGAAGTGATCTGCCATGAGAATGGAAAGCCCGACAAATAATCATCCCAGCTACCCTCAATGGTAGTGGCTTACTAACCTCAATGGTAGTGGCTTGCTACCCTCAATAGTAGTGGCTTGTAGGATACTGGGCATTTGAAAGATTACAAGTCAATCGCCCCTACGGCACTTCGTGATTGTAGGGTCTTGATCTGTGACGATAAAAAAGGCCGGAAAGTGTGATAATTTACCCACTCTTTCCGGCCTTTTTAAATTGGGCCTGTTTAAATGATCAAATTATAAGCCGTAATCAATCTCTGGATCCGCCAAAAATGTGCAGAAGCATGAGAAAAAGGTTTATAAAGTCAAGATAGAGGGTCAAAGCCCCC
Source organism: Desulfamplus sp. (assembly GCA_015231465.1). Lineage (GTDB taxonomy): Bacteria > Desulfobacterota > Desulfobacteria > Desulfobacterales > Desulfobacteraceae > Desulfamplus. The sequence continues at coordinate 955 of JADGBO010000245.1, read as the reverse complement.
ATTATTGCACCTTTCCTGACCGTGGCTCCGCTTACATCCGCGGGTTGGGTCATTGCCATCTCCTTAAGCTTCTGGGTGTCATAGGCTGTAAGTCCCACAAACACAAGAACCCCCACATATGAGATGATCATGGCCATACCAGAGCTTTTAAGGAACATGTTAATTACCGAAGCAATTATGATTCCTATAAGACCCATCATCATGAATCCGCCCATGGAGGTGAGATCACGTTTGGTGACCATGCCGTACACACTGCAAGCGGCAAATGTAAGGGAGCATGTCAGAAAGGTCGATACAATGGACGATGCCGTATAGACAAGAAAAACAAAAGAGAGGGTGACACCATTGAGTATCGAGTAGATTACAAAAACAGCCGTGGCCTGTGCGGCACTCATCTGCTGTACCCTGGCACTGAGATAGAACACCATGCCGAGTTCAACAATGATAAGCCCGAAAAAAAGAATCTGGTTGCCAAAAACAAGCTGGACCATTGTTGGGGAATTGGCTGTGAAAAGTGCGGTAAAAGCTGTCAGGGCAAGTCCTGCCGCCATCCAGTTATAAACGCTTCTGATAAATGAGTTTACCTTGACAAATGAGACTGCTTTGCCCACTGATGAATAAGACTCCATGATTAACTTACCTCCTGATATATGTTTATGTTAAATGTCATTTTTACGCCTTGCCCATAGATATTGTCCATTTGCAGGGCAAGGTGTAAAATAACCGTCTATCCTTTTTTCAAACTAATATAACACAAATGGCCGGGCTTTCAAGTACCCTGTGTACGATTTTCCTTCATCAGAAGCCCATCTGCTGCTCAAGCTTCTCTACCTCTCTTAAAAGCTCTCTTTGTTCAGACGGTGAAATATCAGGTCGGGCAAGGCGTTTCCGCAATCCTGCAAGGATCATCTCCTCACGGTACTCATTGCATGTATAGGGGGTTGTAATCTTTCTT
>JADGBO010000244.1 GCA_015231465.1 Desulfamplus sp. | reverse complement strand
AAAAAAACTTTCCTGATTGTCTTGATTATAGTATAAAAAACAACTTAACACAAAATTAGTGAGGAAAACAATGACCCCTAAAAACATTTCCATCGCCTTTGCCATAATTTTTGCCATCCTTGCCCACACCATCCCCGCCGTTCAAGGGCTTTCATTCCTTCGATTGTGGCGGTACGCAGCCATGGCCGTTATTTAAAACCGATTCCTAAACGTTGGCACCTAATAAGTCTCAGGCAACAGGTATAAAGATTTCCTATTTTATGGATCGTTATGATGGCAGGTAGAGATAAAATAATGAATCACACAACTTCTGAAATTGAAAAAGAGATATCAGCCCTTCAAAGTGAATTGACCATCCATAATCATCAATACCATCTGCTTGACGACCCTTTGATCCCGGATGCTGAATACGATGTTAAAATGGCGCGTCTCATAGAACTGGAATCTGCCCATCCCCACACATCCACTCCGGACTCTCCCACCAGACGAGTTGGTGCACCGCCATTGGAAATCTTTGAGACTGCTCTCCATGCCATCCCCATGCTGGGCCTTGACAATGCCTTTGCCCCTGAAGATGTAACTGATTTCCATCATCGCATTGCAAAAATTCTGGAAATTAATGGGGATGAAATTCTTTATACAGTGGAACCTAAACTTGATGGGGTGGCTGTTGAACTTAAATATGAAAACGGCATTCTCATCCAGGCCACCACCAGGGGAGATGGTTTCACAGGGGAGGTTATCACGGAGAATGTGAGAACAATTCGATCAATTCCCCTCAGACTGATCTCCCCGCCCAATCCCGTCAGCCCATTCCAGGATGATGCGGACACCCGCCAATATAACCGTGACGTCCATGAACAGACCTTTTCAACCGATAAACAAGGCGGTTCGGGTTTATCCAATTATGGACTGCCGGCTCTCATGGAGATAAGGGGAGAGGTTATCCTGAACAAAAAAGATTTTGCAAAATTGAACAGCTTCCGCCTGGAAAAAGGGGAACCACCCTTTGCCAATCCGAGAAACGCTGCGGCCGGCTCCCTGAGACAACTGGACTCACGCATCACCGCTGCACGCCCCCTTTCATTTTTTGCCTATGGCATAGGTCTTGTGGAAGGAGGCCAAAGAATGGAATCCCAGGCTCATATGCTGGAAGTGCTTAATTTCCATGGCGTACCTGTAAACCCGCTTGTGAAAAAGCGGGTGACACTGTCCAGGATCATGGATTATTACAAGGAACTGGAACAACAGCGCCCTTGTCTACCCTATGAGATCGACGGTATCGTTATCAAGGTGGATGATTTTTATCTCCAAAATTTACTTGGCATCAAGTCGAGGAGTCCCAGATGGGCCATTGCCTGGAAATTTCAGGCAATGGAAGCCACCACCACAGTCAAGGAGATCATTGTTCAGGTGGGCCGCACGGGAAGTATTACACCGGTGGCATTGCTGGAGCCGGTCAATATAGGCGGAGTAACCGTATCCAGAGCCACTCTCCACAATATGGATGAAATACAGCGAAAGGATGTGAGGGTAGGGGATAGGGTAGTGATCATCAGGGCGGGAGACGTGATTCCCAAGGTTGTCAATGTCATACTGTCAAGTCGTTCCGGTCGGGAATTACCCTTCAAGATACCCTCAAACTGCCCTGTGTGCAAAAGTGAGCTGCACCGAATCCAGGGGGAGGCGGCACTCAAGTGCATCAATGCCTCCTGTCCTGCACAATTGACGGAACGGGTTCGCCATTTTGTCTCCAAATCCGCCTTTGATGTGGATGGCATCGGCAAAAAACTGGTGGCCCAACTGGTCAATAAAGGTCTGATTTCATCGGTTGCCGATCTATTTACCATAGAGGAAGATGCCCTTGCGGCTCTGGAGAGGATGGGTAGTAAATCTGCCGGAAATATTCTCCATGCCCTTGAAAGATCCAAAACCATTGATTTGAAGCGATTCATCTACTCTTTGGGCATTGATCACACAGGAGAGAGTGCGGCCAGGCTTTTAAGTGAAAAATTTAAAACCCTTGAGGGCATCATGGCAGCGTCAAGGGAGGAGATGGAGGGTATTGAGGGTATTGGCCCAAAAACTGCGGAAGCTGTATACGGTTTTCTTGAAAATCCAGAGAATCGCATGGTTATTTCCCAATTGCTTGCCCATGGAATAATCCCTGAATCACAGTCAATATTTCATCCACAGGAAACCATGAATGCCAAAAATGCCCACTGGGAAAACCAGGTGCAGGGTAAGACCTTTGTTTTAACCGGAACCCTTGAAAAGATGACCCGGGTCCGGGCAAAGGAGCTTCTTGTTCGAGCCGGTGCCAAAGTGACCGGAAGTGTCAGTTCAAAAACCGACTACCTGGTGGCCGGGGAATCCAGCGGTACAAAATTGACAAAGGCCCAAAGACTTGGGATAAAGGTGATTTCGCAGGAAACCTTCATGGAAATGCTTAATACGGATCCTGAATAAAGGCAATGTCAGCCAGGCGGATAAAGTAATCCGTGAAAGTCTCTCCTCAAAAGGTTTATTTATATCAGACATCAGTAATCAGAAGAAAAATACTGCTGGCTGATAACTGATGTCTTGAGTAAGTATTCGGTAAAACCCGTTTTTCATACAATATATGGTTGTGTAACTTTGATTTTTAACACATCAATACAACATATTCTCTTCTAATACGTGGTTTACCGAATATTTACTGTCTTGATGGAGATTTGCTAATAAAAAACGGGCTTGATCATCTTTTCGGCCAGTGTCGCCATCTTGTAGGGGCAGACCTGTGTGTCTGCCCTGGTGAAGGGCGAACACACAGGTTCGCCCCTACGTTGCTGGCCGAAATAATGATCAAGGCCTAAAAAACATACATGAGCGAGGAAATATTTTTTGAAAACATTGAAATTTGATCTTGTTCTCCTTTTTGCAGCAGCAATCTGGGGATTTGCATTTGTTGCCCAGCGAATGGGCATGGACCATGTGGGACCATATACCTTCAACGGCCTTAGATTTGCACTTGGGGCATTGACACTGGTTCCGTTTCTGATCCTGTTTAAAAAAAAGAGAAAAAGACGGACATTTCATGGGGAGATTTCCAAAGGCAACGATTCCCCACTCCCTGTATTAAATCACCTTGACATGACACAACAGCTAAAGGGTGGAATCCTTGCCGGTATTGCACTTTTTGCAGGAGCATCATTTCAACAGGTGGGTCTTGTTTACACCACAGCGGGCAAGGCAGGATTCATCACAGGGCTATATGTCGTCATTGTGCCCATCATGGGACTTTTATGGAAAGAGAAAACCTTAATGGGCACATGGCTGGGTGCAGGACTGGCATCAATCGGTCTCTATTTTCTGAGCATCAGCGACTCTCTAACTATCAGTTATGGTGATTTTCTGGTGCTGTTGGGAGCTTTTTGTTTTGCAGCCCATGTAATCATTGTGGGAAAACTTGCATCAAGGATGAACACGATTGACCTCTCCATTATTCAATCTCTGGTATGCTCGGCAGCAAGCCTTGTGGTGGCAGCGGTACTGGAAACAATAACAATTGAGGGCATAAGGATGGCGGCAATGCCAATATTTTACGGCGGAGCATTTTCAGTGGGCATTGCCTACTCCCTTCAGATATACGGCCAGAAGGGAAGCCATCCTGCCAATGCAGCTATTTTATTGAGCCTTGAATCCGTGTTTGCTGCCATTGGTGGCTGGTTCATACTCAATGAGGTAATGTCAGGAAGGGGACTTCTCGGATGTTCAATAATGCTTGCAGGAATGCTGGTTTCCCAGTTATATCCATATATGGTATCGTCCAGCAGAACAATACTATTGGGCGAAACAATGGAAAAAACAGGGAGCCTCTCCAAGGATGAAATCACGGCCTCTATTCCCATAAAGCCATGACAAGGTTGTTCTATAGATTAGATTTCCAGATAAAAATTTGTTAAATTGCTTTCCGCAAGCCCGCAAATAAGATGCTGCGTGCTTTATTAAGACTTTTTTAAACGATCTTAACAAATCTTTGGAATCACTTAACCCACAAGCACAATTGACAGCTCTTCAAAAGAAATGGTTCAGTTTCTGCTTGACCGGCATTTTGCTTACCAATGGAATCTTCCCCCTCTCCAGTCATGGAGAGGGGGCCAGGGGGTGAGGTAGACTTTCCAATAAGGAAATTATATGCGTTTTTTTAATACAGCAGGACCTGTAAACTGCAACGATCATTATTATTTACAACCTCTTGAAAGATTTAATTTACCTGAAATATTAAATTTAATTGAACAAAAAAAATATTTCATACTTCACGCTCCAAGGCAGACAGGCAAAACTTCATCGCTTTTGGCTTTGATGAAATATCTTAATGATCAAGGAACATATAAATGTCTTTATATTAATGTTGAAGTAGCTCAATCGGCAAGAAAGGATGTTTTTAGAGGTATAAGAGCTATTTTAGCGGAAATGGCCGCACAATCAGAATATTTGCTCAAAGATGATTTTATTCAAAATCTGTGGTTTGATATATTAAATAAAAATGGTGCGGATTTTTCTCTAAAGAATGTTTTAATGCAATGGTGTATGGAAAATGAAAAACCAATTATTCTTTTGATTGATGAAATAGATGCATTAATTGGCGACACCTTGATATCGGTTTTAAGACAACTGCGTTCCGGTTATACAAATAGACCAAAAGCCTTTCCCCAAAGCATTATTTTATGCGGGCTCAGAGATGTACGTGATTACAGGATTCATTCAAGTAGAGAAAAAGCAATAATAACCGGTGGAAGTGCTTTTAATATCAAGGCAGAATCACTTAAACTGGGGGATTTTTCTAAACAAGAAATTGAGCAATTATATACGCATCACACCGAAGAAACAGGACAGATTTTTGAATCCAAAGCAATAGATATGGCTTATGAATATTCTGACGGTCAGCCCTGGATAGTAAATGCTTTGGCTTATGAGGTCTGTTTTAAAATGGAAGAGGGCAAAAACAGGGCAACCTCTATTACCCCTGAAATGATTAGAAACGCTGCTGAAAGGTTAATTTTAAGACGCGAAACCCATATT
>JADGBO010000243.1 GCA_015231465.1 Desulfamplus sp. | reverse complement strand
CGATTCCCGATTAACCGATTCCCGATTAACCGACTCCCGATTAACCGACTCCCGATTAACCGACTCCCGATTAACCGATTCCCAATTAACCGATTCCACGTTTTTGACAAACTCTTTTGCAATTGACATTACCGGAAGTATCAGCAGCCAGAACCATGTCTCTTTTATTTCCATCAATGGAGTTCCCACTTTCCTGGAACTTGCCGAAGTGACTGTCCCTCTGGATCACAGGGTTGAACTGGCACCGGGCTTGAACAGCATCACCGTGGAGGCTGAGGATCTTATGGGCAAACGCTCCAGCCGTGAAATTACAGTGATTGCAGATCACAGCGGCCCCAGGTTGTCCGTGATGAATTTCATCAACGGACAGCAGGTAAACACGCCCTTGGCGGATATAATCATATCCTTCCATGACCCGTCCGGGGTGGAAAGGGTAAAACTCCACGATGCTGAAATACGTCCCGGCCTTGAAATTAGCGGCTCCATGGAGGCATCCGTTGCCCTTTTGCCGGGAGTCAACACTATCGTCATGGAGGCCGAGGACGGTGCCGGCAACATAACCCGGGGAGAGATAGAGCTTCACCATGGCAGAATGGCAGACGCATCTTTCATGCCCCCTTCATTCATAAACCCCGGTTCCGGAGTCCTTGTGGCCCTTAACAGGCAGATTGAAACCGGCTACGCCACCGATGCCCATGCACCAATAACAAAGCCCTCCATAACAAAGGCATCCATAACAAAGGCATCCATAAATGATTCAGGGGAGATGGATACATATCCCCCTGAAATTGTTTTACGGGGCCTTCTCCAGAAGGTTCAGTCCAATGCCGCCCTTACAATGACCGGACGCAGCAACAACAATCGCTTCCTCATCGAAGGCCAGGTATCGGATCCCGGGGGTGTGACATCGGTTATGATAAATCAAAAGCCCGTTATAACATCACTTTCCGGTAAGGAGGTGGTCTTCAACCGCCTTGTGGAGCTTTCCCAGGGGGATAATATATTTTACATAGAGGCCGCGGATTCTGCCGGAAACCGTGCCGCCAGGGAGGTTCGTGTCCATTACAGCATCCAGGAGATAGATATGACCGAATCCAGAATATCCCTCTCCATAATGCCCTTTAAAAATGAATGCATCTCCCCGGCCCTGGCCGACTCCGTATATAATCTTTTTGTGGATAAAGTGATAAATGATGCAAGGTTCAATGTTGTTGTCCGGGGGGAAGCCTTTGAAGCGGTTCTGCGGGAGTTGCAGTTGAGTCAGACCGATCTTGTGGACAATGACAAGGCCGTCAGGGCCGGCCGGATAGTGGGCAGTGAGGCCATAATGTTTGGTAAAATCATTGAAACACCCGACTCCATTGAGATATTTGTCCATTTGACCGATACGGAAACATCCCGTATCATAGCTGCCCACGATGTCTATGACCAGAGAAAGGGGAGAAGCGATATTGAATTTCTAATGCAGGGGCTCTCATCCAAGTTCATATATTCGGTTCCTCTCCTGGAGGGGAAGGTGCTTGCCTCAAAGGGGGGAAAATTTTTTCTTGATCTCGGCCGCATGAAACACGCCAATATCCAGGAGGGGTTCAAGTGCATCGCATTCAGAAGCGAGCCCTTCATCGTCGATGGTATGGTTCTTGGAGAGGACATAACAGTGCTGGGAACCCTTTTGATTCAAAATGTCCAGGATAAGATATCCATAGCCTCCCTTGTCAAGGAGAGCGGTGCCGATGGGGGTGAAGCTGGAATAGAGAAAGAGGATAAGGTTATAACAAAATAGTTGATTTAAAAGGCATCTTTCATTGATCACTTTTACAATAAACTTAATTGGCGACAATCCGCCATCATTGATCAACAATAACCCATAACATTTCAATATGATTAATTTTTATCCCAACAGTGACATGTTTTTACATGCGTCAATATATGTTTGTATTTTGTTTTGCTGAAGAAGATTGTTTTTATTGTAACCATACTTGAAGAGGATTGAGATGGAAGAGAAGAATAGACATTTATCTGCCCCAAGGGATCATATTGCATTGAAAAAGGCTGTTGCATTGAAAAACACTCATCTCTTTTCAAAGTCTCTTTTTTCAATAAGTTCTTTGCTGTTAATGGCTGTGTGCATTATTTTCCTTCTCTCGGCAGGAACCGCCAGGGGAGATTCCTTGCAGTTGGCTGCCCAGTTGACGGACACCAAGTCATGGTCCGGAACCCTCGGGATCCGTTTTAGTGCAGATTATGACAATGTCGATATCTATATAACCGCCTTTAGAGATACCACATCCGAAGATGCTTCGGAATATCTTCCTGACAACATTTCAGAAGATGGTTCAAAAAATTCTTCAAAAAATCTTTCCGAAGATGTTTCAACAGAAATGGTGATTTTTTCCCTTGAAAAAGGACAAGCCGGCTGGGGCTGGACCAGGGGTGTCTCCATGCTCGGCAGCCGGGACTCTATAAAACAAGGCAGATGGATTACCCTTACAGATGTGGATTTCTCTTATTTTAAAAAGTATATTGGTAAAATTGCCGTGGCCATCGTTCTGGTGGAAATGGGTAAAAATCCCTTTGAAATCAAAAATTGGTTAGATGCAGCCTATTCTTATATCATTACAAATCCAGCAGAACGTGAACCCGGGCAGACCTTTTTTCTATCCACAGGAGATGGAGAAAAAATCCATCCCGACTATGTTTACGCTCCACCCCTTGCAGACACAGATGGTGAGCCCGAGGGTGAAGATGACCAGAATAATGGAAGGGGAGATGTTGAAAAACCTGATATCTATAAAATTTCCGGCAATCGCCTCTACTATGCCAATGGAAGTGCAGAACTTTTCCAGGTAGTGGACATATCCCTGCCGGATGAACCCCGCATGGTGTTTTCAAGAAGACTTGAAAATACACCCCTTGATATTTATCTAAGCAACGACCATGTAATCCTCCTTGAACAGTCATGGGATAATGAAGGCAATGCCGTTGTAATGAGAGTTTTTCAAGACCTGGGCCATGGGATAGAGGAGGTGGCAGGCGAAACTTACAAAGGCATCAGCTATGTGAACTCCAGAAAATACCGAGACATTATCTTTATGACAGCGACCTCGGGTACATATCTTTATTACCGTGGCAGTGAAGGCATTCCGCGGGTTAATGTTATTCCGGGGACTGATGCGTCGGCGGAGAACAGTCTGCCTGGGGTGGCTGCTTTGCCGGCGGAGGATGATGTGCTGGCGGAGGACAATGTGCTGGCGGAGGACAGTATGCCAGGATTGGATGCTTTGCTGGCGGAGGACAATGTGCCGGTGACGGATGATGTGCCATCAATGGATATTATGCCCCCGGGTCCCGTTACCGAACCTTTTGCCATTGTCATGGCCATTGATGTGGCAAACCCTGCACAACCGGCCTTGATTGCAAAGGAGACCTTTTCCGGCCATGATTCCCATATCTATCTCCATAGTGATTATCTGGTACAGATTGCCAGGGATAGCTGGAACACTACTTTGGTACATGTTTTCAATTTAAACCAAGGGACAGACACCAGGGGGATCAATATCCAAGGAACCGATAACCTGAAAGCTGGTACCAGGGGGACAGATACCCAAGGAGTCAATAACCTTGAAGCTGGTACCAGGGGGACAGATACCCAAGGAGTCAATAACCTTGAAGCTGGTACCAGGGGAGCAGATACCCGGGGAACAGCTTTCCTGGATAAAGTGCTGGAGTTGAAAATTCCAGGTATAGTACCTTCCGAGTATCACGTTGCCATAAAGGGTGACGATCTTCTGGTCATATACAGGGATCAGGATATCCAAAGGGGAAGTACCCTTAAAATATATGATCTCACACCACAGGAAATGGGTCGTGAAAAAGGTGCCGTCCGGGGCATAGCTCCCGGGGAAGAACTTTATGCCGCAACCTTTATGGAGCAGAGAGCATACATAGTCACCTACGAAAGAGTGGATCCCCTCTGGGTGATAGATATTTCAGACCATTACAACCCAAAGATACTCGGGGAACTCAAGGTTCCGGGTTGGTCCGAATATATCCGTTTCCACGACAACCGCCTCATTGCCCTGGGCTACGATGACAGTGACGGAAAAAGACTGGTCTCAGCAGCTCTCTTCTCGGTGGAGGATCCGTACAATCCTTTCCTGCTTGACAGGGTGACCCCCCTCCAAGAAGTTGCCGATTACACAAGCTCCCCTGCCATTGCCGATGACCGTGGATTCTATTTTAACAGCTCATCAAACCTGGTGCTTCTGCCCATTGAATACTATGGATACACTGATTATTCATACCATGGATACTCCGGCCTTGGAATTATCAAGATTGCATCGGACTACAACAGTTTTGAGTGGGATCACTTTGTCAGGGCAGGCTTCAGTGTGAAGAGGGGAACCGAAGCCGGTGATGTTGATGACCTTATAATAGGTATGGGGGATTCGGCAATAAATACCATTGATATATCATCTCCGTTGAAACCTGTTGTACGGGGAGAACTCAGGCTCTCCTACAATGTTGAAAAGATTGAACTGCCATACATTGCTTCGGATTCATCCTCCCGGGATGATTCCATGGATACCCATGGTGACAAACGTATCTTTGCCGTGGGAGGGGAGTACTATTTCACTGCTTCATCGGATCTGATGGTTTTTGATATTACAGACCCGGGTTTTCAGATGAACACTCCTTCCAGGATAATAGATTCCGGCCTTATTCATCCCGATATTGTAATGTCCCCCGGAAAGGACGAAGGAGGGGTTCTCTTTTCATGGGACTCATCGGCATTTCGATGTTTTGACCCCGAAACCATGCAGCTTGGTACTCCCATGAAGTTTGACAATTCCGAGAGATGGGGCACTTCAGATATCCTGTACAGGAACAGTCACCTTTACTATTCCATCAAGAGATACTCACCCTCAATTGATTTTTCCGGTCATTATACAATCCTTAAAGGTTATGACTGTACAGATATGAATAAACCCGGGGAACTTCCAGGAATTTCCATTCCAGGAACTCCCGCAGCACTGTTCCGGGACGGCAGCCTCGTTACGGTGGAGCAGTTCAACT
>JADGBO010000242.1 GCA_015231465.1 Desulfamplus sp. | reverse complement strand
TGTGTCTCTACATAATCACGATTTGTGCATCAAATTGGTTTTTAGACACCCCAGGCCGGGTCTAACTTGTGGCAAACTCTTACAAATTATTTTGGCATCCTTCATATACACCCAAAATTACTTTACACTTTTTAGACCATAAAGCCCGAAAAATAAGCATACTCTCTGGAAAAGTGTGAATTGATGAATGAAGGATGCCATTATTTTCTACTCATCCACGGTAAGGGGATGAAATTTAACCCGGTAATAAATTTCCGACAAAGGCAATTCGCAATTGATAGACTCGATTACTATAACCTGATCCATATTGGTGAAGGCGGTATAAGTCCAATTTGTATTATCCCCCTGCACATAGCTCTCCACCCGGCAACGATCCTGAGAAATCAAGATATATTCCCGGAAAGAATCAATGAGCTGGTAGTGTTCAAATTTTTTCACTCGGTCATAGAGTTCTGTGGAGCTGGAAAGTATCTCTATAATCACAACAGGATTGAGGAGGGTTTCAAGCCCCTTTACTTTCTCCAACTCAATCTCTCCACAGACTACCGAAACATCCGGGTAGGTATACTTTTCTGCCTCTTCAACTTTGACACGCATGTCATTTGAAAATACAGTACAGGCTGAACCTGCGGCCTTAAGCCTTCCCCCTAACTCAACGATTACATTGGTATTGATACGATTATGGTTGACGCTGGCCCCAACCATGGCAAAGATTTCACCATCAAAATACTCATGTTTTACCTCTGAAGTTCTTTCAATCTCAAGATATTCATTTGGGCTTATCGTGACTTTCTGCTGTGGTAACGTCATGGGGTTTCCTTCCACTACATTATGCATGTCCTTTTGATGTGATTTGATTTGATTTAAATAGTAGTTTTAAAGGTGCTGGGTGTCAAATGATTCCTGGTATCCATCCGAAGGGAACATGATGATAAAGCAGGCATTAAGCAGCCGGCATTGGTACGCCTGGAAAAAACAGATGCCAACCCCAGGACAGCTACTTTAAAAAAATTGGCCGATGCTATGGATATCGCTGTTGAACAACTCATTGATTGACTTGACTGGCCACAAAACAACATGAGGTATCCCCATGGCCGTACTTCAAGAATGCCCCATCTGTAATTTCAAACAGGCACTGCAAAACAAGGAGAGTGTTACCCAAAAACAGGGAGAGGGAAACGGGTAGAGTGAAAACGGGATGATGTTACCCTAAGTATAAAAAAAGGGTCTTGAGAATTTGTTAAAAATTCTCAAGACCCTTGTCTTTTTTATGGTGCCGAAGGGGAGACTCGAACTCCCACGATCATGCGACCGCTAGTCCCTGAAACTAGTGCGTCTACCAATTCCGCCACTTCGGCCAAATCTTTGTCTGTAAATCAACTCCTGTTCAGCACCTGGCCTTATATCTTTGCTTTCACCGGATTTTATATTTCAGTCTCAAGAAAACCCCCTACGATCACGAAGTGTCGTAGGGGTGATTGACTTCCCTGCCCCGTAGCTTATGTTGCCGAATATTCCATACTACATTCCCTCGAAATATGCATACCGCCGAATCCTGCATTCCCTCAAAATATGCATACCACAGAATCCTGGGTACCGTTAAATTAAGCTTTGGAAGCATCCAGAAAAAGGATTGCTTTGGGCTGACAGGTGGTTTATATATATATGTTTAAGTACCTTGTCAAGCCAAATATTTTAAAAAGACAAAGGAAATTATGGAACTGATAGAAGATATTGATAAGATTAAAGAACCTTACACCAGGGCAGTGGTGACCATCGGAAATTTTGACGGAGTTCACAGGGGGCACCAGACCCTTTTTAAAAAAGTTATGGACAGGGCCCGGGAGATTTCCGGCACCTCGGTTGCGATAACCTTTGAACCGCATCCGCTCAAGGTTCTTGGAAAGAACGGTCCGCCTTTAATTACCAGGAAAGATCAGAAAATAGAGTTGATAACAGCATCGGGAATTGAGAAAGTTATCTGTATTCCTTTTACCGAATCTTTTGCAGCCATATCTGCCCAGGAGTTTGTAACCGGCCTGCTCATTGACAAAATAGGCATGCATACCATCATTGTAGGACCTGATTATTCCTTTGGCAGGGATCGGGAAGGGGATATTGATTTTCTTGTGAAGGCCGGGAAAAAAGAGGGGTTTGATGTTGTAGTTCCGGACTGGTTCTGTATCCCCAAAGTTTCTGGTTCCACCGGAGATGAACGCATCAGTAGCACCATGATCCGCAACATTGTCATGGAGGGGAGGGTCGAGGATGCACCCCGGTACCTTGGCCGGTACTACCAGATAAGGGGTAAGGTTATAAAGGGCCGTGAACGGGGAGGAAGCCGGCTGGGTTTCCCCACGGCCAACATAAAACTTCATGATGAGCTATGTCCCAAAATGGGAGTTTATGCTGTTACTGTGGAGACGGTAAGGGGTACTCATACCGGAGTTGCCAATATAGGTTACAGTCCCACCTTTGATGACAATATATTTACCATTGAAGTCCACATACTTGATTTCTGCCATGATATTTATGGAACAAGGATTCGGGTCAATATGGTAAGCCGCCTGCGGGACGAGAAGAAGTTTTCCGGGATAGCGGAACTGTCGGCCCGGATCGCTTCAGACATTGAAATGGCCCGGGAAATTTTTAAAACCATTCAGATATTCCCGGACAATTGATTTTTCCAGTTATATAAACCCCCATGGCGGATTACCGCCACAATCGAATTGATGAAAGTCGTGAAACGGCGGGGACTTTCATATAACATACATGGCGGTGAACCCGCCACAATCGAAGCATGAAAGTAGGGGAGTATTGCATACGCCCCTTAAAATATGGGGACTTTCATATAACCCCCATGGCGGCACTACCGCCACAATCGAAATGATGAAAGTCCTTGAACGACGGGGACTTTCATATAAAAAAAAGAGACTCACTATTTTATAAGGTAAATTCATGGCAATATTGAAAATTATTGAATACCCGGATCCTTTTCTGCTTCAAAGGGCAGAACCTGTGGAACATATCCACGGAGATACTTTGAAGTTGATTGAGGATATGATTGATACCATGTTTTTTGCACCTGGTGTGGGCCTGGCTGCCCCCCAGGTGGGAATCGGCAAACGCATCATTGTGTATGATGCCTCTGCATGTTCAAAATCATCCGGCGGGAACGGGGCCGGAGACAGCCGGACAGATGAGAGCGGAAGGGATACTGCCGGGAGTGGAAACGATACTGCCGGGAGCGGAAGGGATACTGCCCGATCCCCTTCCAGGTCAGGTACAGGGGAGGCAAGGGCAATCATCAACCCTGAAATCATATCGGCATCGGGAAGCCTTGTGTCTGAAAAGGAGGCATGCCTCAGTGTCCCGGATTTCAACGCCAACGTGAAGAGATTCAGCAGGTTAACCGTGAAGGGCCTCAATGCCCAGGGGCAGAAGATTCAATTTGATGCCGAGGATATCCAGGCCGTTATACTCCAGCATGAGATAGACCATCTTGACGGGATACTTTACATAGACCGGATAAGCATGCTTAAAAGAAATATGTACAAAAAGAAGATACTGAAAAAGATCAAAAGCAACGACAAGTAGGGCAATTCATTGTAAACACTCAAAATCGACACTCTGCCTGCTTTTCCGGAGTATAATTGTTGTTGGAAAGAATTTCGACTAAGGATGCAACATTAAGGATACAAAATTAAGGATGCAACATTAAGGATGCAACATTAAGGATGTAAAATTAAGGATGTAAAATTAAGGATGTAAAATTAAGGATGCAAAATTAAGGATGTAAAATAAGGATGTAAAATAAGGATGTAAAATAAGGATGTAAAATAAGGATGCAAAATAATGAATAGATATAAAATCATCTTCATGGGAACACCTGATTTTGCCGTGCCTGCCCTGGAAGCCCTTGCAGGAGTGCATGACATTCCCCTTGTGGTCACACAACCCGACAGGCCCAGGGGCAGGGGCAGAAAACCATCCCCGCCACCGGTGAAGGAGAAGGCCCTGGAGCTGGGACTTGAACTTTTCCAGCCCCGAACCATGAAGGATGATAATATTCCGGAAATTCTGGCCGCCCTGGAGCCGGATTTTTTTGTGGTGGCAGCCTTTGGCCATAAGCTCAGCCCAAGACTCCTGGACATTCCATCCATATATCCTGTCAATATCCATGCTTCTCTCCTGCCGGCCTACCGGGGCTCCTCTCCCATCCAGGCTGCAATCATGAATGGTGACCCGGAGTCCGGTGTGACCACCATGATCATGGACACAAAGCTTGATGCCGGCCACATTCTTTTGAAGTCAGCCACACCCCTGGCCCGGGATGAGACCGCAAAAACCCTCCACGACAGACTCTCTATCATGGGAGCCGATCTTGTTCTCCGTACCCTTGAGGCTTTTTCAAACAACACCGTAACACCCCGGCCCCAGGATGAGACCATGGTCAGTTATGCCCCCATGCTGAAAAAGGAGGATGGCAGAATAGACTGGTGCCTTGAGCCGGAACATATCTGGGCCCGGGTCCGGGCCATGACACCCTGGCCCGGAACATTTACCTTCATTGACGGCAGACGTATCAATGTACTGGAGGTGCGGCCCATGGACATTGAGTCCGGAGAGCCTCCCGGAACGATTTTCAACTGCACCTGTGACGAAATTCATGTGGCGGCCGGTTCACGATCCCTTGCCATTCTTAAGCTCCAGGGGGCATCCGGAAAATGCCTCTGCTCCCAAGAGTATCTCAGGGGGAACCGGTTGGATACCGGCGAGTGTTTTTTATAACCAACATGGCGGCACTACCGCCACAATCGAAGTGATGAAAGTCCTGAAACGGCGGGGACTTTCATATAAACGGCCATGGCGGCCCACCGCCACAATCGAAGCATGAAAGTCCCGTAGGGGCGATTCATGAATCGCCCCTACGGACGACTTTCATATAACATACATGGCGGTGAACCCGCCACAATCGAAGCATGAAAGTAGGGGAGTATTGCATACGCCCCTTAAAATATGGGGACTTTCATATAAAAAAGGAGATAAGTTTTCTTCCCTCCAATCCCCGCAG
>JADGBO010000241.1 GCA_015231465.1 Desulfamplus sp. | reverse complement strand
TAGAAGTCAACGACCCCGCCCACAAGGGGAATGGGTTTCCGTCCGTGCCTATGCCGCCACCCTGGAGCGTATTACCCCGCCCACAAGGGGACTGGGTTTCATGGACCTGAGTTCTATGAAATCCATTTATTGCCAACTGCTTTTGTCTGATATATATACTATAATGCCCATGGCGGCCCACCGCCACAATCGAAGCATGAAAGTCCCGGAAAGCTTTAAATATGGGGACTTTCATATAACATACATGGCGGTGAACCCGCCACAATCGAAGCATGAAAGTAGGGGAGTATTGCATACGCCCCTTAAAATATGGGGACTTTCATATAAAAAATATAATACTGAATTCAGGAACCAATAGGGCACTGTCAGGGTTCTTTTTCCAACTTTGCCCTTGCTATCTGCTGACTTTATAAACATAAAATTCCAATGTAATAAAAATGATTAATCAGATTTTATCTTACATCTTTTTGCTATTCATTGGGGTGACTTCCGTACTCTTTTTTATGGGGGCACTGTGCATCTGGCTTTTAACGGTATGGTTTGACAAACGTCTCGTTCTTCTTCACCTCTACTCCTCATTCTGGGCATCATTCTATATATGGTGCATGCCTGCATGGTCGGTAAGCTACATAGGCAAGGAGAAGCTGGACTGGAAAAAACAGTACATGATAGTATCAAATCATCAGTCCCAACTGGATATACTGGTGGCTTTCGGACTCTTTTTTCCCTTTAAATGGGTCTCCAAAATTGAGGTTTTCAGCCTGCCCTTTGTGGGATGGAACATGCGGCTTAACCGATACATAGGCCTAAAAAGGGGCGACAAGGAGAGCATCAGGCGCATGATGGCCGATTGCGAGGCCCAGATTGACAGGGGATGTTCCATATTTTTCTTCCCCGAAGGCACAAGATCCTTTACAGGGGAGCTTCGCCCATTCAAGCCGGGAGCATTTATTCTTGCAAAGGAGAAGGATATTCCCATTCTTCCGGTTGTAATCCGGGGTACCAGGGAAGCCCTGCCCAAATACAGCCTGGTTCTTCAAAAAAATCACAAGATCACCTTGACCATACTGGATGAGATACCGATCTCCCAGGTTCGGTCCATGCCTCCCGGGGAGATGGCGGCCAGGGTACGTCAAATCATTGCAGCTCACCTCGACAAGCCCTGGGACTCCCCGGCACCTTCCCAATCCCAGGGCAAACCTTCATGGCCCTGTTCCGGCTGCCCTGGATCATGAAAATGATATGGGTATTTCCACGGTAAAGCAAGCAGCCCCCGATTGTTGCAAAAGGAGATTCAATGGCTTCACAACCAGTATGCATAACTCCAGTCCCCGCCCGGGAAACCGGCGGAGTTTTTTTTCTTTTCCCTGCTTTTTTTATCTGGGGTATAAGCCCTGTTTACTGGAAAGCCCTTGACCATGTCCCCTCCCTGGAACTTCTATTCCAACGCATTATATGGTCATTTGTGGCACTCTTTATCATGGTGGTATGGCAGGGTAAGCTCAACGAGATGGGAGCTGTCATGAAAAGCCCTTCTTCCATGGCATCCCTTCTGGGCAGCACTGTACTTCTCTCTTTGAACTGGTATCTTTTCATATGGGCGGTAAACAACGACCAGGTACTCCAGACCAGCCTCGGCTACTATATAAATCCGCTCATCATGGTTTTCCTGGGCATGATCTTCCTTGGGGAGAGACTTCGTCCCCTCCAGACCGGAGCCCTTTTCATCGCAGGCTCGGCTGTACTGTACTATGCCCTGGGCCTGGGTGAATTTCCCTGGGTAGCTCTGGGCATCGCCCTCTCCTTTGGAGCCTACGGTCTTTTCCACAAGATAACCCAAATATCCTCCCTCACCGGCCTTTGCTTAGAAACCATGATTCTTTCGGTGCCGGCCCTGGCCTTCGTAATCCTGGGACAGATAAACGGCACATCGGCCCTGTTCAGCATCGACTTAGAGACGGATATCCTCCTTGTGGGGACAAATCTTGTGACTGCCCTGCCCCTGCTTCTCTTCATCGTAGGTGCCAGGAAAAGTACAATGGCAACGGTGGGGTTCATGCAGTATCTTGCCCCGACCATCACCTTTGTGCTGGCTGTTCTCATATACAGGGAGCCCTTCTCCCAGGAGAGATTTTTAACATTTATAATGATATGGACGGCCCTTTTGCTCTACAGTGCCGACTCCATTCACCATTTTAAAAAAAGAATTGCAGGACAAAAAATGGAGATACCGTATGGCAAAAAATTTTTTAGACCATTTGAAAAAAGAGAGTGAAAACCTCAAATCCCAGGGACTATACAAACAGGAGCGTATCCTGACATCCCGCCAGAAGGCAGACATCACTGTAGCAGGTGGCACCGAGGTCATTAACTTCTGTGCCAACAACTATCTGGGCCTTGCCGACAGTCCCGGGCTGATAGAGGCAGCCAAAAAAGGGCTGGACAGCCACGGTTTTGGAATGGCATCGGTCCGCTTTATATGCGGCACCCAGGATATACATAAAACCCTGGAAAAGCGTATAAGCACCTTTTTAAAAACCGAAGATGCCATACTCTACTCATCATGCTTTGATGCCAACGCAGGACTCTTTGAAACCCTGTTCGGACCCGAAGATGCCATTGTAAGCGATGCCCTGAATCATGCCAGTATCATCGACGGAGTCCGTCTTTGCAAGGCCAGGCGTTATCGCTATAAAAACAACGACATGCAGGATCTGAAGGTTCAGTTGGAAACAGCCCGCTCCCAGGGGGCAAGGTTTATTGTCATAGCCACCGACGGCGTATTCTCCATGGACGGCATCATTGCCGATTTAAAGGGTATCTGTGATCTTGCGGAAAAATACGATGCCCTGGTGATGGTGGATGACTCCCACGCGGTGGGTTTTATGGGAAAGAATGGAGCCGGCACCCCCGAGCATTGCGGAGTCCAGGATCGGGTGGATATACTCACCGGCACCTTGGGCAAAGCCCTGGGAGGAGCATCCGGCGGATACACCGCAGGTCCCGGGGAGATAATCGACATTCTACGCCAACGCTCCAGACCATATCTCTTTTCCAATACATTGGCTCCTCCCATTGTTGCAGCCTCAATAAAAGCCATCGACATGATAGCCCAGGGAGATACCCTGAGAAGGAAACTCAAAGAGAACAGCACCCATTTCAGAGATGGGATGGAAAAACTGGGCTTCACCCTGATTCCCGGGGAGCATCCCATTATTCCGATAATGTTGTGGGATGCACCCCTGGCCGGCCGCATGGCAAAACAGATGCTTGGGCAGGGGATATATGTGGTGGGCTTCTCGTTTCCGGTTGTACCCAAAGGCCAGGCCCGTATCCGAACCCAGATATCCGCGGCCCATGAACCTGAACACATTGACAGGGCTATTGCCGCCTTTGCAGCCACGGGACATAATCTCGGCATAATCAAATTGTAAGGAGAGAGATATTGCAACCCCTTGATATTGAAACACTCAGTTTTTCCATCATTGACCAGGAATCCGGCGACCATGGATTCACCAACCACGAGTGGAACATTGTACGCCGGATGATACACACATCAGCTGATTTCGATTACATCAAAACGGTGAAGTTCCATCCCAAAGCCATTGAAACAGGCTTGTCCGCCTTAAAAAAAGGCTGTACCATCATAACCGATACCAACATGGCAAGGGTGGGCATTCGAAAGGGGGAGACGGTAAATCTGGGAGGAGAGGTAAAATGCCTCATTGCCGACCAGGATGTGGCGGCCCTGGCCCGGGAAAAGGGTGTGACCAGGGCATATGCCGCCGTGGATAGGGCCGTATCATTTTTGAACGGCTCCATATATGTGGTGGGAAATGCCCCCACAGCTCTTTTGCGTCTCATTGAGCTGATTCGGGAAAAGAGAGTGGAACCTTCACTGGTAATCGGTCTGCCGGTGGGCTTTGTCAATGCTGCCGAGTCCAAGGATGCCCTGATGGAACTTGATATTCCCTACATATCCAACAAAGGGCGCAAGGGTGGCTCCAATGTGGCAGCCAGTGTGATCAATGCACTGCTAATCATGGCCGATGCAAAACATTAAAAAAACGGGTAGTACTCAACAGGTAGTGATTTTCACCAGAGCAAGCGGAGAGTATCCAAGTAGGGGCGTATTGCAATACGCCCTTACTGTTCCGCCATCACTACATGTTATGAACTACCAAAAAATTATGAAAATCGTTATCCATATCCACGGTAAACCGTCATGGCCGGATTCCGGCATACCCCCATGAATATGGGTATTTTCATGGTAAACCTTCATGGTTGGAGTCCGGCCACCCTCCGATCATGGAAAAAATGTATCCATTTCCACGGTAAATCAAGTAATCCGTTGTTTTTGAGTATATATTCTCATAACCAAGGGGAGAAAAAAATATGAGTACCACTCCGGGTCAATCCGACATAACCCCAAGACTACCGGCCCTGAACGGGCTCCATGGACCCTTTCCCGATGCCGGTTTTCCGGCCCGGGAAGAAAAAAGGCACATCCAGGGAAAGAGGCGTTCAAAGCCGGAATCATACCTTAAAAAGACAAGAGAAATCCATTATCCGGAAAGTGATGGCAAACCCATGGCAGAAAATACAAAGCAGTTCAGATGGATTGTCAAAATAAAAGAAGGTCTGGAGGAGTGTTTTGCAGACGATCCCGATGTTTTTGTTGCAGGTGATCTTCTGTGGTATCCGGTTGAAGGAAACAACAGGCTCCGCATGGCTCCGGATGCAATGGTGGCCTTTGGCAGGCCCAAGGGTGATAGAGGTTCATATCTTCAGTGGAAGGAGGATAACATTCCCCCCCAGGTGGTTTTTGAGGTACTCTCCCCGGGTAACAGGCCCAAGGAAATGAAAAACAAGTTCAACTTTTATGAGAAATACGGGGTTCAGGAGTACTACATATATGATCCTGACAGAATAATCTTTGAGGGGTGGATAAGGGAAAGGGACGGTGAACGCCTCGGGAAGATTTCAGATGATGATATACGCTGCTGGATAAGCCCCATACTGAATGTTAAATTTAAATTAAATGATGATGAACTTCTCATTTTTCATCCTGACGGCCGTAAATTTT
>JADGBO010000240.1 GCA_015231465.1 Desulfamplus sp. | reverse complement strand
CATAGTAGGCATATTTATAAGGAGATATGTGCATCTGCTTTAAAAACACCTCTCCGTTTTTGACATCAGCATATGAATCCTTAAGGTTCACTCTTCCCTGGCGGATGGATTTGACCTCTGTGCCCACAAGTACGATACCGGCTTCAATCTCATCGGATATGTGGTAGTCATGGCGGGCTTTCTTGTTATGTGCAACTATTTTTATATGATCTGAATTCATTTTTTCACCCATGTTCTTTTTCTTAGGAATGAGACAGGGGCGATTCATGAATCACCCCTGCTTGCTGCCCGACAGTTAAACATTCAAAGAATAATGGGCAAGTTATTTAATGTCGATTCCTTACGTTTATTTGTCAAGTATGTCTCCATAATTCTCCCTTACCATGGCAAGTTATTTAATGTCGATTCCCTACGTCTATTTGTCAAGTATATCTCCATAATTCTCCCTTACCATGGCCACAATATCAACGGCCCTTCCTATATTGAGAACATTTTTTGTGAACTCCTCGGTATCATGGGCATTGAGTCTTCTCACCATCTGATTGATACGGGGTATTGACATGGGATTCATGGAAAGTTCTGTCAAACCCAGTCCCATGAGTACAGGCAGGTTAAAGGGGTCCCCGGCCATCTCTCCGCACATGGCCACATCAATATTCTTTTTGCCGGCGGCATCCACAACCATCTTGACCATCCGTATAAGAGCTGGACACATGGGATGATAAAGGTGGGCCACCTGACGGTTCCTTCGGTCTATGGCCATGGAGTACTGGATTAAGTCGTTGGTTCCTATGCTGAAAAAATCTACATAGTCGGCAAGATCCTCGGCAATTATAACAGCCGAGGGAACTTCAATCATTATTCCCAGGGGAATGTCCCTGTTGAATATTTTATTTTCACCTTTCAACTCCTGAACCGCCTTTTCGATAACCTCCCTTACCTGGATAATCTCCTCGACACAGGATATCATGGGTATGAGAAGCTTTGCCTTGCCAAAGGCGGCAGCCCTGAAAACAGCCTTGATCTGGGTTATGAATATTTCAGGCCGTTGAAGGCAGAAACGGACGGCCCTGAGACCAAGGGCGGGATTCTCCTCTTCAATGGTCTTCATGTAGGGCAGCACCTTGTCGCCGTTTATATCCAGGGTTCTGAAGGTTACGGGCATGGGTGTGAGAAGCTCCACAACCTCTTTGTATTTTTCAAAAAGCTCATCCTCCGAGGGAAATCTTTTGAGATAGAGATATAGAAACTCGGTTCTGAAAAGCCCCACCCCTTTGGCATCATTGTCCCGCACCGATACAACCTCCTCCACCATCTCCATGTTGGCCATAAGAGTGAACCGGACACCGTCAAGGGTTACCGCGGGAAGATGGCTGTCCCTGGCAAGGCTTGCCTGCTGGGCCTCGTAGGCTGCCCGACGCTCCTCATAGCTGAACAGGGTATCTTCTTCGGGATTGATGATCAGGATGCCCGAGGAGCCGTCAACAATGAGGATATCGTCATTCTCCACCAGTTGCGTGGCATTGTCCAGACCCATAACCGCAGGAATGGCAAGGGATTTTGCAATGATGCCGGTATGAGAGTCCTTGCCTCCCCGATCAGTTACAAACCCCTTGATGTGTTCGAGCTGTATCTGGCTGGTGTCGGCCGGGGAGAGGTCATGGGCCACGAGAATGACCCGCTTGTTTATGTCCGCTATCTTTATGTCCTGGGCCCCCACAAGATGACGCATCACCTGTTCCGATACCTGCATAATATCCATAACCCTGGATTTAAGGTATTCGTCATTGAACTTCATGAACATGCTCTTTATCTCGTGGGAGACCTTTTTAAGAGCCCATTCGGCATTGATCATGTCGGTTTTTATGGTCTCTATTGTTTTTCCGTAAAGCATCTTGTCTTTAAAAAGAGCCAGATGGGTTTCAAGAATGCCAAGCTGGTCACTAAGGTCGGTGCCCAGGGATTCGATAACTGCGGAATGTCCATCCTTTGCCACCTTAACGGCATTCTTGAAACGATTGATCTCGGCAGGAACCCTCTCCAGGGAAATGGGATATCGCTTGATTAAATCCACACCTTCCCTATCGACAATGTATGCCTTTCCGATGCATATTCCTGGAGATCCCCCAATTCCTTTGAGAACCGTTTCCGTTTTTTCCGATTCAACCATCTCCATCTTCTCCAAATCCGGATTCAAAAAATTTTGCCAGGTCATTGAGAACATCAATATCGTTTTCAGACTCTGTCTCTATGCTCAAAGAGGTTCCTTTTCCGGCATTGAGGGTCAGTATATCAATTACGCTGGATGCATCGGCCCTCTTCTCTCCATCCACAATCCATATTGTTTTTTCAGCTTTCCCGGCCATTCTTGTAATCATTGCCGCCGGCCTGGCATGGAGGCCGAGGCTGTTTTTAACGAACACTTTCCTAATCATATCAGTTAACGATTCCAAGGCATAGATTCCAATTGCAATTTTAAAATTTTAGCCGCACATTATCTTTTCAGGTGCAAAATGTCAATAAATTGTACGGAACCTTAAAAACATGCCCATCTCCCCGGGCCTCATTTTAAATTTGACCAGGGCACTGTTTTTCGATATGTGAGTGAATTATCTTTCCGGCATGAATGACCACGGCCCCTGGCTGCCGTGTAACCGCCATTGACTGACTGTGGCGGCAAGTTATGAAAAATCCGGAGTTTGATGGTTACTTAGGAATTGATTTTTAATAACTTGCCCATTCATCCGATCCCCAGCCACCTATTACAGGCTTGCCATGGGAGCTTGGGTAAGTTAATTAAGGAATGGGTCTTAATTAACTTGCCCATTTACCTCACCCCCCAACACCCCCTCTCCATGAATGGAGAGGGGGAGAATGGGTAAGTTATTTCGTGTTCATTCCTAAACCCAATTACTTAGTATTTTTAATATCAAAAAATTACAACACGTTAAGGAGAAAAAGAGATGAAAAACAAAATTTTCGGCAAAAGCACATGACCCCATACAACGGCTGCTCGTGAAGCATTCAAAAAAAAGAACATGGATTTCACCTATTTTGATGTGGTAATGGAACCTGATCACCTGAAAACCATGCTGGAGTTGTCAAAGGGTGTACGAAGGGTTCCTGTTATCGTACAAGGAGATGATGTGGCCATCGGATTCAACGGCAAGGGCTGAGGGGTTTGATCTCATCGGCTGTAGGCCGATCTTCAAATGAGCCATCCAGGAATGGGCACAAAATATTGCACAATAAAATAATCAAAAAAATAGGTTTTGCTTCCCTCATCATGGGAGTGTCTGTCTTTTCAAGCCGTATTATCGGACTTGTCAGAGAGATATGCATTGCCTATGCCGGGGGAGCCGGCGGGTCAGTGGATGCCTATCAGGTTGCATTCATAATACCTGAAATTCTCAATCATGCAGTGGCAAGCGGTTTCCTTTCCATAACATTTATCCCTATTTTTTCCGATTTCCTGGTGGCAGACAGGGAGGATGAAGGCTGGAGGCTCTTTTCCATAATACTTAATACATCCGGACTTTTCCTCATAATGCTCATAGCCCTGTCCCTATGGTACGCCCCTTACCTTGTGAGGCTGCTGGCACCGGGTCTGACTGATCCTGAACTTTTCAGCCAGGCCCTGGCAATGACCCGAATCATTATTCCTGCCCAGTTCTTCTTTTTTACCGGAGGACTTTTCATGGCAGTGCAGTTTGCCAAGGAGAGATTTTTTCTGCCTGCACTTGCTCCCCTGATTTACAATGCCGGAATAATCGCAGGGGGCCTGCTTCTCGGCTCCGGCATGGGAATGGAAGGCTTTGCCTGGGGAGTCCTCGGGGGTGCCTTTGCAGGGAATTTTCTGCTCCAGTATATCGGAGCTAAAAAGGCAGGCATGAAGCTCACTTTCACCTTGCAGCCTACCCATCCCGGGTTTATAAAATATAT
Source organism: Desulfamplus sp. (assembly GCA_015231465.1). Classification (GTDB taxonomy): domain Bacteria; phylum Desulfobacterota; class Desulfobacteria; order Desulfobacterales; family Desulfobacteraceae; genus Desulfamplus. Next base: position 1,147 of record JADGBO010000240.1, on the reverse strand, counting down.
TCTTCTCACCCTTCCCCTGATGGCCGGCTTGACCATGACGTTTTCAACGGAAATTTTCCTTAAATATTTCGGCTCGTTTCTGCCGGATGGTTCCATTGCCGCCCTGAACTATTCCTTGCGGATCATGTTCATTCTCGTGGGGGTTTTCGGCCAGGCCGTGGGGGTTGCATCGTACCCTTTCATGGCAAAGCTGGCATCCAAGGGGGATATGGATTCACTCAACGAAATACTCAACACCACCTTGAAATTCCTTGCCCTTGTAATTCCTGTTTCGGTTCTTTTCATGGTTCTAAGGCATGAAATTGTCATGCTGCTTTTCCAGCGGGGAAAATTTGACCACGAAGCAACCAGAATGACCGCCCAGGTGCTTCCCTTTATAATGGCTGGTACCTTTGCCTTTGCTGCCCAGACCGTGGTTGTGAGGGGCTATTACGCCATGGGAAACACCTGGTTTCCCACCCTTTTCAGTACCCTTTCCGTTGCCGGGAGTATTCCGTTGTTTTTCGTTTTCATGGAGATGCTGGGGGCATCTGGTGTGGCCCTGGCCCTGGCCCTGGCGGCACTTATAAATACAGGGGTACTCTTTGCACTGTGGAATCGCAGAACCATGAATCCCAGTGCTGGACTCTATGGTTTTTTCCTTAAAATAATAGCTGTGACATGTTTGATGGGAGGGGTTCTCACCCCGGCTGTCCGGACACTCCAGGGAATTTTCAACAACCTGGAACCAACCGGAGCGGTTTTTGTCTCTCTTATAACAGGCTGCCTGTTTTTGGGGATGTTCACCATATCGGGAAAAATATTTAAAATCCGGGAAATATCTCTAATAACAGAAAAACTGACGGCCATTCCAGGCAGACTATTTAGGAAATGGCAAAAATAACCGAAAGGTAATTACTGTGAACTTCCAGAAAAATCTTTGAGCATATCCATTCCCAAGGGCAGCCACAGGGGGCTGCCCCTACAGTATGATTACCAATTTCATTATCTGGAAAACTTTATCTGGAAAACTTTATCTGGAAAACTATAACGGCTGAAACCCACTACTCACTTCCCAAGAAGCTTGCCAACTTTATCTATAAATTCATCCATGGAAAAGGGCTTCTGTATAAAATTCACCTCTTCATCCAGTACCCCATGGCGGGCA
>JADGBO010000023.1:672-22572 GCA_015231465.1 Desulfamplus sp. | reverse complement strand
ACGTCATAGTAATTTTCAAGCATTGATAGAAGAAGGCTTTTACCAAATCTTCTTGGGCGGATAAAGAGTTGGGATTTTGCATTTTCAAGAAGAGGTATTTTTGAAGTCCTGTCACAGTAAAAACATCCATCTGTTATAATTGATTTAAAATCAAACATACCGTAGGGGAATTTTATCATAATTTATACCTTGATTTCTTATCTATTGTTGACATGCTCTAGCTTATAATAGCTTTTATGATTTGATTTTACATTAAATAATTTTTATAAAACAGAGCCTCTCAAAACCAAGTGCAACCACCACAAATTTCTGAAGGCTTAAAAATTGCCACAAACATCTTTCAGCTTGACAGAATAAGAATTCATGCCGGTAAAAATACTTTCGTCATGAAAATCTTGATTTTATAGATGAATCATAATATCAATATTATAAACGGTGTTTAATTTTTGTCGGAAACATTCAGATCATGGAGATGCATATATGTCAGGTATTTATGAGAACAACTCAGACCCATTCCAGACAGAACTGGATCGTATATTCAATGCCCAGCAGAGAGCTTTCAGGGCCAATCCAATGCCCTCGGCCAAGGAACGGATTGCCGACCTGAAAATCCTTGAAAAGGGAATTCTTAAATATCGAGAAGATTTCACAAAGGCACTGAACCAGGATTTTGGATGCCGCTCCGAAGATGAATCCCTGCTTGCCGAGATAATTCCCACCATTGAAGATATACGCTATATAAGGAAAAATGTTAAGAAATGGATGAAACCATCACCAAGAAAAGTTGGAATCCTTTTTGCACCGGCCAGGGCAAAGGTTTTTTATCAACCCCTCGGGGTCGTGGGAATAATAACGCCCTGGAACTATCCGCTTTATCTCTCCCTTGGTCCCCTGGCCGGAGTTCTGGGGGCCGGAAACAGGGCAATGGTTAGAATGAGCAAGAACACCCCGTACACGGCAGAGGTGATGAAAAAGATGATCCGGGAGTGTTTTAAAGAGGATCATGTCACTGTCATGGCCGGAGATGAGGGGAGCGGCTCGGCATTTTCCAGGAAAAAGTGGGATCATCTTGTCTTCACAGGCTCCACAGAAGTGGGGCGGCTCATCATGAAGGCGGCTGCCGGCAATCTCACACCGCTGACCCTGGAGCTGGGGGGGAAAAGTCCCGTCATTATAAACGCAAAATTTCCCATGAAAGATGCGGTTCCCTCCATTGCCTTCGGCAAGCTGTTTAATATGGGACAGACCTGTGTGGCTCCGGATTATATGCTCTGCCCCCGTTCGGGTGTAACTGAGTTTGTGACGCTGTTCAAGGAGCATGTCAAGAAGATGTATCCGGCCATGCTCAATAACCCCCAGTACACTTCCATAATAAACGATCAGGAGTATGGAAGGCTCCAGGCCATGATTGCCGATGCATCATCCAAGGGGGCCGAGATTGTGTATGTGAATCCGGCAGGGGACTCCTTTGAAAACAGCCGTAAAATGCCGCCGGCCCTTATATTGAACGTAAATGACGATATGAGGGTGATGCAGGAGGAGATATTCGGCCCCCTTATGTCGGTGATACCATACAACTCCCTTGATGATGCACTCAAATTTGTCAATGACAGACCCAGGCCCCTGGCCCTCTATTATTTTGACTATAATGAGGATAATATCTCATATGTAATCAATCATACCCATTCCGGCGGCATGCTCATCAATGACATCCTTGTTCATGTGGCCCAGGACGACATGCCCTTTGGGGGCATTGGGGAGTCTGGTATGGGGCAGTATCACGCCCACGAGGGTTTTCTTGCCTTTTCCAAGGCAAAGGGGGTGCTGATGAAATCCAAAATCAACAGCGGAAAGCTGGTTTATCCTCCCTATGGGAAATTTATACATAATCTGTTGTATCGACTTTTTTTGAGGAATGGTAATTAGATAACCTGCCCTTTTATCTTACGGAACGCCTGTATGCAATACAACCATAACTAACCCTGGAATTAGATAACCTGTCCCTTTACCTCACCCAATCCCCCCTCTCCAGGAATGGAGAGGACGGGAATTTAGATTTTCAACCCGAGGCAATTCCTGAAAACATCATAAATGTCATGGCCATAAGCCCTCCGACAATCATGGTTATGCCGAATCCGTCAAGTCCCCTGGGGACATCTGCATAACGCATCTTCTTTTTTATGGTGGCCATGGAGACAATGGCAACCATCCAGCCGGTTCCCGAGCCAGCTCCAAAGACAATGGACTCTATAAGGGTATATTCCCGCTCAACCATGAACAGGGCAGTTCCAAGGATGGCACAGTTGACGGCAATCAGTGGAAGAAAGACCCCAAGGGAGGCATAGAGAAGGGGTGAATATTTGTCTATGACCATCTCGACAGCCTGGACCATGGCAGCGATAACGGCAATGAATGTTATATATTTGAGAAAGCTCAGATCCAGATGGGGAAGGGATGCCCAGGAGAGTGCTCCAGGGGCGAGAAGATAGTAGTAGATGAACCAGTTGACCGGTGCTGTTATTGTCAACACAAATATCACGGCAAATCCAAGCCCCACAGAGGTGTCGATGTTGTTGGAAACAGCAATAAAGGAACACATCCCGAGAAAATAGGATAGAAGAATGTTTCCTATAAACACGGAATTTATAAATAACGAGATTAGATCAGCCATACATCATACTCCTTTTTTGGAATCTTCCATTTACCGGTTTACACTTTTTGGGCTTGATCATCTTTTCGGCCAGTATCGCCATCTTGTAGGGGCAGACCTGTGTGTCTGCCCTGGTGAAGGGCGAACACACAGGTTCGCCCCTACGTTGCTGGCCGAAATAATGATCAAGGCCCATTTTTTTGATTGGTCTGAATCACGGATTAAACGGATTAAAAAATTTCACGTATTGGAAAAATTCATGTCATTTGTGTTATTCGTGTCATCCGTGTTATCTGAGGCAATCTGTGATTCAGACAAACACCATATGCTCTGGAAAAGGGGGCAGCCTGTCGATTTTGACTATATTACTGCCCTGTCTTCTCCTCATGGGAGACCCCGGGAAGGCTGTTTTTAACCCAAACAAGAAGGCCTATGACAAAGAATGCCCCGGGAGCCAGAACCATGATACCCATATTGGTGTATCCTGCATCAAAGAGCCATTGGGGAATGAGTTGAACTCCAAAAACGGTGCCTGCACCCATAAGTTCACGGATAAAGGCCACAATCATAAGGATTACTCCATATCCCAGTCCATTGCCAAGTCCGTCCATGAGGGATGGTATGGGGGGATTTGCCAGGGCAAAGGCCTCGGCCCGTCCAAGTACAATGCAGTTGGTGATGATAAGCCCCACAAACACCGAAAGCTGTTTGCTTATATCGTAGAAAAATGCCTTCAATATCTCATCGGTGACAATGACAAGGGATGCGATCACTGCCAGCTCCACAATAATACGGATGGTGGGGGGTATCCTTTCCCTTAAAATGGATATAATCAGGTTGGAACTTCCGGTAACGAGGGTGAGTGCCACGGCCATGACCAGGGCGGTCTGCATCTGCACCGTTACGGCAAGTGCGGAGCAGATGCCAAGCACCTGATAGGCCACAGGATTCTCTTTCCATATGCCCCTTGTAAATGTCTGCCACAGGGATAGATTTTCACTGCCCATGATTAATACTCCTTAACTTGTAAAGGTGGCGTAAAACCCCTATACCCCAAAGGGCAGGGGCAGTTCACATGCCGTCACTGTTGTTGGTTTTTCCTGAACTTCAAAGATACAGGCTCATACATTTTGAGGTTTTCACGAATACCCTGGGTAAGGTATTTACCGGTGAGGGTGGCTCCGCTGATGCCATCCACATGGTTTTCCCGTTGCCCAGGGGGGAGGCTGCCGGTTTCACCCTTGGCAATGGATATGGAGACAAAACCCCCGGAGGCATCCACAATTTTTTTTCCCACAAAATTTTTGCCGAACCACGCCTTCTCAATCTCCCCGCCAAGTCCGGGTGTTTCCGAGTGGCTGTAAACAGTGAATCCGGCAACGGTCATGCCGTCATTTTCAAAGGCCATATAGCCCTTTATCTTTCCCCAAAGCCCCTTGGATTCGATGGGAATGACATAGGCTTTAATTGCACCGGACTCCATGGGAATTACGTCGGTTTTATCTGGCGGTGAGCCGTCATCTCCTTTATATAGATACAGGGTCAGACCATTCTCTTCTATCTCCTCAATGGAGTTGTCATATATCTGCCTGACCATGGCCTTGGATATCTCCCTGTCATCTCCTGGCTCTATTACTCCCGCGGCTTTCAGGATATTCTTCTGCCTATCAACCTCCATGTTGTCAATTTGAAACCCCTTTAATCCCACCGAAGCACCGGTGATAAGGGTGGAGCAGACAACACAGAGGATGGCTGCAAATTTCAATGCGTAAATTCTGTTTTTCATGGGTTTGTTCCCGGATAATTATTTTTTTTGTATTGACCTGCCGTCATTGGAGGGGGGTAAACCCTTTTACCTTCTTTGTCAAACATTGGGAATCCGTTTTGAAACCATCACCTTCACAGTGACATGATCAATAAATGGTGAGAAGAGGTTCATAAAAAGGATTGCCAGCATGACACCCTCAACATAGGCAGGGTTCACAGCCCTTATGAGTACGGTGAGGAAACCTATTAAAAAACCGTAGATCCAGCGGCCCACATCTGTGCCCGGTGCAGAGACCGGATCCGTTGCCATGTATGATATTCCCAGGGCAAATCCCCCCGAGCATAGATGATAGAGGGGACCCGCTGCAAACCATGTCCCTTGGGGGCCCGGAAGTAGATTTAGAATGAGGGATGTTGCAACCACACCGGCAACACCTCCCAGGATAATCCTGTAACTGGCCACCCGGGTAAACATGAGGAATATGGCCCCCAGGAAGCATAAAAGTGTCGAGGTCTCCCCGATACTGCCCGGGTGGAGTCCAAAAAAAAGAGTTTTAAGTGTAAATCCTGCCTGTTCCAGGGTGGCCTCAATATATCCGGTATCCTGTCCCAGTGCAAGGGCTGTGGCACCGCTCATGGCATCCATATGTGCCTCGTTTAACACATTCATCTGTATCCCGCCCAGGGCTTCGGTCTGTACCCCGCCTGTTATATCCATGGAGGAGACCTCCGGGGGCATCACCATCCACACGCCGTTACCGGATATGCTTGCCGGATAGGAAAAGAAGATAAAGGCCCGGGCAGTGAGGGCGGGATTCAATAGATTCCTGCCCGTGCCTCCGAATATCTCCTTTCCGATGACAATCCCAAAGGAAATTCCGGCCGCCACCTGCCACAAAGGGATTGTGGGGGGCAGGGTCAAGGGGAAGAGAAGGCCCGTGACAAGGAGTCCTTCGGTAACCTCATGGCCCCTGATTGTGGCAAAGAGTATCTCCCAGAAAAAACCCACACCATAGGAGACGAGAATGATGGGCAGAACCTGGGATGCTCCCCTGGAAAATATCTGGAAAAATCCTGCATCATCCACACCGGACAGGGCACTGTAGTATTGATAACCCACATTGTACATGCCAAACAGGGTAACGGGAATGAGTGCAAGGATTACAAAGGACATGAATCTTTTCACATCAAGATGGTCCCGCACATGGGGAGCCGATCTGTTTACCGGTGAGGGCAGAAAGAAGAAGGTTCGGGTGGCCTGGTATATCCCGAAAAAACGGAACAGTGCCCCGCCGGATCTGAAATGGGGGTCAAGTTTTTCAAACAGGGTTTTCAATGTTTTCATTCAAGTATATCTCCTTTGCCTGTCCCATTATCTGGGTCAGCTCTATCTTGGATGGACAAACGCAACTGCAAAGCCCGCAAAGGGTGCAGTCCAGAAGCCCCATACCCAAAGCCTCTTCCATCTCGCCGGCCCCCAGGGCCTTCATGAGGAACTGGGGTAAAAGATCCACAGGACACTTATGGTGGCACACTCCGCAGTTGATGCATGCACGCTCCTCGCCGTGGAGATTCATGTCAAAATGGAGGGGATCCTGGTTCATGGACGAGAGGAATGTCAGGGATTCACTCATAAGGGTCTCTCCCGGAACAAGAAAGCCAAAGGCATGCTCCCTTTGGCCGCCATCTACCACCACGGCACTGTACTCCCCAAATCCCATGTGACTTTGGGGCAGGGCATGGCGGCCAGTAAAGATGCTGCCGGTGACAACTCCATGATCCCGGGGGAGGGGCCCTGTGACCAGGGAGAGGGGGGAACCGAGCCGGGCCCGTATGTGGCAGGGTCTATCACCACATCTGCCACCCACTGCATATATCCTGTGAAGGTCATAGAGACCCCTGCCGAAAAAAGCACCCAGGGCCAGCAGATCCTGGGGGTGGATGGTGGCGCTTCTGTTCTGGGAGGAATCCTTTTTGATCTGGTATAAAATAACCCCGGGATCACCACAGGGCCACTTATCTCCCACCACATGGGTAATGCTCCTTTCAATTTTTTTAAGATGGGGCATCTGATCCGATGGAGCAGCCACCACAACCATAGGAGATAGTTTTCCAAGAATAGCCAGGCCCTGGAAAAAATCTTCTTCCCTCCCCTTTAAAACCGTGGACGGAAGGGGTGAGAACATATCCCCGGGCCTGAGAGAGACAATTATCATGGGAAATTTTAAAAATTCAGGTTCACCAGCTTCATCTTTTGCCTGACCATGCCTGGCCGTATCCATGAAGGGAAACTGGCGGATCATCTGCCACATGCCCGCCGCCAGCATGATTTCATGGATATTTTGGGGGGAGAGATTATCATGGGTTGGGGCTCCTTCCTTTGCACCACTGCCTCCGGATGTGGAAGCTGGCTGGGATGTGGAAGCGGCCCGGGATATGGAAGCTGCCCGGGATGTGGAAGCTGGCCGGGATGTGGAAGATGGCTGGGATACGGAAACTGGCCGGGATGTGGAAGCTGGCCGGGATGTGGAAGCGGCCCGGGATGTGGAAGTAGCCTGGGATGTGGAAGCCGCCTGGGATATGACATTCAAAAGATGTTGATCCATGGCCTCGTCAGGGTCAATTGCAATGACGATCTCCTCAATCACACGGCGGGGTCCAAGCTTCACCTTTATAACCTCTCCGGCACCAGGGGATAGATATCTAAGTGATACACTCCTCTTATCCTCGAACAAAGGCGTGCCAATGGACACTTTGTCCTTCTCCTTCACCAGAAGCCTGGGCTTGACAAAGGGAGTCATGGATGGCAGAAGGGCTACTGTTTCAGGGGCATCAGCAACTACGAGCCTTGATTCCGGGGTATCTTTAAGGGTTGAGTTGAAGTTTTTTTTAAGTTTAAGAAAATTCATATGTCCTTCTCAAAATTTGTAATTTTTCATATCCTAATATCAAAAATTTCTCATAGCATAAAAGCATCAAGTGATAAATGAAGCATGCCCTTTAAATGCGGGTGAATTTATTTTTCCCAAATATTACATTACATGATCACTAAATGGAACAACAAATCTCATCATTCTTCCATTGATAATCGTTTGCTCCAATCCGTAGGGGCAGATTCCATATCCACCCCCCCAAAAAAACGGGCGGGTATGGAATCCGCCCCTGCAATCTTTGTAAGGATGATCATGGCCTTTTTTTATTATCGGCTTGAGTTTTTGTTTAAAAGTCTATATCTATGAATATCTCTTTAATATCTCTCAAACAATGTCCGTTGAAAATATGGATATTCAGGCATTTGCCGCCGTTTTAATACAGTGAAGCTTCGAGTTTAATACAGTGAAGCTTCGAGTTTAATACAGTGAAGCTTCAAGTTTAATACAGTGAAGCTTCAAGTTTAATACAGTGAAGCTTCAAGTTTAATACAGTCAACCTTCAAGTGTAATACAGTCAACCTTCAAGAAGAACCTCAGCCACCTTTTTGTGGTCTTCACCATTAACCACTCTATGAATCTGTGTGTTCGATGGGATTTAAAAGTTTTTTTAAAGACAGTTTAGGCATATGAAAAAACTATATCAAAAAATAAGATTGGCAGTTCCGATTATACTGCTCCTGCTTTGTATCATATTCTGGCCCACCGTTGTGGATATTGAAACCAGTGCGACATCCTCCTACGAATCCATTATTGCACACTACAACAGGATCAAACAGGGCGAACATTCTGAATTGAAGCCCTTTCTTGAAGAGGTGGTCAGGGATCGCATTTTTTGCTATTCGAGTACCTCTGAGTACTCCCTGCGACTTTTAAACTGTCGTAAGGAGTATATATACCGTTTGTTGAGAACTGCCCGGGAGAAGATCAAATCCGCCCCAAGCCTTGGAAAGTTCATATTGTGTATCAGGGATTGTCCACTGTCCTTTTCCCTTTGCAAAGGGGAAGAGTATCTTGAGGCCACAGGAATTGAATGTGAAGATATGGAAATTTTATGTATAGAAAACTGCTTTGACAGATACTGGAGGGGGAGTCGCCTTGAGGAGTAATATATGAAATTATATCAGAAAATAAAAGACAGATGGATAGTCTTTGTTACCGTAGCTTTGATCATACTCTTTTTCTTCATCATTCTAATTGATTATATTTTTGTCACTGTATATCCCGGAGAACTCGGGGTACTTTTCCGGAGGATATACAAACCTGGAACCGTGACGGAGAGGGTTTACGGTGAGGGACTCAATGTCATTTTTCCATGGAACAAGATGTATGTCTATGACACCCGTATCCAGGAAAAGAAACAGACAGTCAATGTTCTGAGCCAGAATGGCCTCACTATACAAGTTTATGTCTCCATACGTTATCATGTCGATCGACATCAGCTTCCATATCTTCATAAGCTGGTAGGCCCTGAATATCTCGATAAGGTTATAATCCCTTCTGTGATATCATCCGTAAGGGATGTTGTGGGAGCCTACAAGCCGGAAGAGCTTTATACCACGGCAAGGCATCTTATCCAGGATAACCTTGTAGTTGAAGTGGTTGAGGAGACAGGCCGTATCCCCATTGTATATGATGACTTTATAGTTGAAAATATCAAACTTCCTGATCTCATAAATACAGCCATTGAGCTTAAATTGAAGCAGCAGCAGCAGTATCTTGAGTATGAATTCCGTTTGCAAAAGGCTGAACAGGAGATTATCAGGAAAGAGAGAGAGGCCATAGGAATAAAACAGTACCAGAACATAGTAACCGAGAGTCTCTCTCCCGAGCTTCTTCAGTGGAAGGGAATTATGGCAACCCTTGAGCTTGCCAAGTCCCATAATACCAAAGTTATAATTGTTGGGGGGGGAGACAAGGGCCTTCCCATTATTTTCAATGCAGATACCGGGGGAAATCCCGGGTTGGGTAATGTGAAGCAAGAGAAAGATGAAGATGAAGATGAAACCTGGTCCGAGAATACCAGGAGTTCCCTCTATTCCAACGCGGAATCGCTGAATTTATCAAAAAATGAAAATCAGGATATTCCTTATGGGGAGGCACTGGATAAAAGCGGTGATGGGGGCGGTACCCAGGAAGAGCAGAAAAATATTGAAAAAAACAAGTAACCTCGAAGATGAAAATTTGTATCCATTTTCAAGGTAAACCTTCATGCTTGGAGGCCGGCCACCGCCTGAATCGCTGCTTTATGTGCTGATAGCTCCCCGGTAAACTTTCATGCTTGGAGTCCGGCCACCCCCGATCATGGAAATAATGTATCCATTTCCACGGTAAAGAATCTACGGAAGTGAATCAATGAGAATCTTACCAAATTGATTAGGAGTACAAGACAATAGAGGATAGACAAATGGAAGAGATACACATTTCTAATTTTGAGAAGAACATTTACACCATTATTGACTCAGTAATTCATTCTCATCAGCCTGTATTGATAAGTGATAAAGGAAAATTGTTGGTAAAAATTGTTCCGATTTTATATCCTGAACAAGATTCATGGCTCGGATGCATGATAGATAAAGGTAAAATTAGAGGCGATATTATTTCTCCGATAGAAAATGTAGGCAATTGGAAGGTTTTATCAGAATGAAGTACTTGTTAGATACACATATATGGCTGTGGAGTCTTTTAGAGCCTGACAGACTTGATGAAAAGATTGTACAAGTACTTGAGGACAAAAGTAATGAGTTTTTTATATCTCCGATTACAGTATGGGAAACTCTTATTTTGTCTGAAAAAAGAAAAATTGAACTCAGCCTATCACCTAATGAGTGGATAGACGAATCTCTCAGAAGAAGCCCTGTAAAAGAGGCAAAATTATCACATACAATCGCTATTAAAAGCGTAGAAATAGATACAAACATTGAGAAAAGTTAATTAAATCCCATTACTTAAGGAAAATTTTTGTATGGTTTTTTTTATACTGTTGTCCATTGGCCTTGTTTTGTTGAGTTACCTTGTGGGACTTCTCGGAAAAAACAGGAAATTTGGTTTCTGGGGCTATTTTTTCTGCTCCCTGATGTTCTCACCTCTTATCGGCTTGCTTCTGGTTCTGGCATCGGACCCCCGCCCGCCGAAAGATATTAAAATACAAGATTAAACCTTCATGGTCGGAGTCCGGCCAACCCCCGATCATGCAATCCGAATTTTACGGAGTTCACCTTAATTTATGAATCTTTTGACGTTATATAAAAGAGAGGCCACCAAATCCGGTGTCCCTGTCATTGTAATGGCATTACTTTCCGGAGTCTTCCAGGGACTTCTGCTCGGCATAATTACCCATGCCGCATCCGCGGGCTCAAAGGATCCTGCATATTTGAAATATTTCATGCTTTTTGCTGTCTGCTTTGCCGTTGCCATCATTGGAAAACACTACTCCTTGACGGAATCCACAAGAATTGCGGAAAACATGATCAAAAACGTCAGGATTCGCATATCCGACAAGATCAGGGATTCCGAGTTGATCTTCCTTGAAAACATCGGTAAGGCAGAGATATATACACTGATAACACAAAATACCAATCTGATATCTGAATCCATAGTTTTGATCATGAATGCCTGCCAGGCTGGCATTGTTCTTATCTGTTGTCTTTTTTACGTTGCATATCTTTCCCAGCTTGCTTTTCTGATTACCCTTGGTGCAATTTTTGCCGGTGTGTGTAATTTTCTGCTGGTTCAAAATGCCATAGACACCGAACTTCGTGAAACAACACGAAAAGAGACCCGTTTTTTTGATATGCTCTATACAATACTGGACGGCTTCAAGGAGCTTAAGGTCAACCGTAAAAAAAACGATGAGTATTTCAAATCAGTTAAACAAGTGGCTGATGAAACCGAGGAGCTAAAGATCAAAACCGGATTCAGGTTCGTGATTGAGATTATGTTCTCCCAGGTATTTTTCTATATTCTAATTGCCATTCTTGTCTTTATTCTTCCAAAATTTGATTACATGTCCGGTGACGTTGTCATCAAGGTCACTGCAGCGGTTCTTTTTATCATAGGCCCTGCCAACCATCTTGTGTCGGCCATACCCCTTATATCCAGGTCCAACATTGCTGTTGAAAATATCTATTCCCTGGAAAAACGCTTAGATGATGCTTCCGGGCCATACCGCTCAAAAGGGAGTGTGCCGGTTTCAAAATTCAGTGATTTTAAGGAGATTGAGTTCAGGGATGTTCTATTTTCCTATGTGGATGCCAATAATGTCCCTCTCTTTTCACTGGGGCCCCTGAACATGTCCCTGAAAGCCGGCGAGATTATTTTTATTGTGGGTGGCAACGGGAGTGGCAAATCATCTTTTATGAAGATAGTTACGGGACTCTATTATCCTGATTCCGGCTCTATTCTGGTTGACGGAACCCCTCTGACCATAGCAAACTATCCTGCTTACAGGGAGTTCTTTTCCGTCATATTTGGGGATTTTCACCTCTTCGATAAACTCTATGGATTTGATGATATTGATGAAACCATGGTGGGAAATCTTCTTAAAACAATGGAGCTTGAGAAAAAAACCGAATTCATAGATCGGGGATTTACCAACATAAATCTCTCCACAGGACAGCGTAAGCGACTTGCAATGATTGTTGCTCTCCTTGAAAACAGGCCCATTTGCGTCTTTGATGAGTGGGCTGCGGACCAGGATCCCATATTCAGGGAGTTCTTTTATACCAAGCTTCTTGAAAAGATGAAAAAAGAGGGGAAAACAGTTATTGCGGTGAGTCACGATGATCGTTATTTTCAGATGGCGGATCGGGTGATAAAGATGGAGTATGGTAAATTTGTAGAGAAAAAAGCATAGGTATGCAGGCACCCTTCATTTTATCCCGAAGGGATTTGGTCGTATAGCCGGTGGTTTTAACCACCGGTAAGATAGATACAGAAATGAGTCTTTCAGATATGATGCAAAAGGTTAAGGGAAATTCATCAAAATGGATTAACGAACAGAACAGGTTGGTCAGTAGATTTAGATGGCAAGACGGGTACGGCCCTTTTACCGTAAGTGAATACGTCGTCCCTTCAGGACTATGAAAAAGATTGTAATCTCGTGCCGGTGGTTAAAACCACCGGCTATACGACGTTTCCCTTTCAGGGAAACCATTCATACTTTAACGGATTTCACGGATTGAAAAAATCCTTGTCATCCCTGTAATCCGAGGCAATCCGTGATTCAGACAAATAAAAAAAGTGTAAACTACTTTTGAGTTGATATTTGAGTTGATATGAAGAATACCTGATATTTCAGCAAATCCATTCTTAAGGGCAGCCCCAAGGGACTGCCCCTGCAGTATGATAATCAATTTAATTATCTGGAAAGCTATATAACATTGTCGTCACCGGGTCAGAATATTTAAAGCATTGAAAACCAGTACATCTTTGATCTGAAGTGAACTGGAGTTGTCATAGCGCCAGATATCAGGCCCTGAATATTGCTGCATTGCAGTTTTATCATAGGTTCTGTTGGCACATCCTCCTGCTGCAACACCATGCTTGATGTCGTAGGTTGCGTTTACGTCATATCCTGTGGAGTTTCCGGATATAATGTAACGCTGATCCACTGTGTTATGATATACGTTGGGTCCTACATTCAAAAAAGGATTGAGTGTGAAAAATATCTCTTCATAAAGATTTTCATCCTTAAAGAGATCAAAGCTCTCTCCAAAGAGGCCGTTTTCACTTCCAATATTGCCAACAAGTTTAATCCAGGCACGAAGTGATGGGGCAGTGCCGATCATGTTTCCTGATGAACTTAGCATCTCGGGGGCCTGGATATCCCTTTTTACAAGATCGTCACTCTCATTGCCATAGAGACCTTCTGTCATGCCCCACAAGTTCAAGTATCCGTAAGCATAATCATCCGTGACGGCAGGATCCCAGGCATAGGGGCCTGTTATCAAATACTCGCCAGGCTCGGGTATGAATATATCCTCAAGGCCGAAGGGTTCAATGATCCTCTCTCTCACCACCTTTTCCCACGGCTCTCCAGTCACCTTTTCAATGACAAGGCCGAGAATGGTGTAGCCGGTATTGGAATAACTCCATCCCATGCCCGGGTAATAGATCGGGCTGCTCTCCAGGCCATATTGTGAAAGGCTATAAATATCCCATGGCACTCGTGAACCCAGGTAGGGTTTTTCCCAGTTAGCGGGATTGTAAGGATTGGCCGTGTGATCCCTGTTATCAGGATACAGGAGAAGATCCAGGAAGAGCGGTGACGGGACAGTGTAAAAGTTGTTTATGCCTGATGAGTGGTTGATAACGCTTGCAACGGTAACGGCCTCGGCATATGATGGAAAGTCGGGTCCCATGGGAGAAGGTATGTCCATTACCCTGTTGAAGGTACTCAATATGGGTTCCGGCAGGTGATCCCTGAGAAGATCGTTATGATCCATCAGCCCCTCCTCCACAAGTTTGAAAATGGTCATGGCCACAAAGGCTTTGGTGAGGCTGTGAATTCTGAAACGGGTGTTCACGGTCATTGGTCTCTTGTTTTCAATATCCGCGTACCCTCCGGCAAAGTCCCAGATATAGCTGTGGGCATGGGCATCGTATCTTATTAAGCCGTCTATGGTTCCGGAGTTGATGCACTCTGTGTCATAGGTATCACACGGACATGGGGACTCCATGGAGAGGGTCACTCCAGGGGTGCTGAATCGGTTCAGGGCACTGTCAATCTCCTTGAGTACCAGTTGGGACATGAAGTGGTGCTGGGCACTGAGTGCCGGTATAAGGGGACGATATTCCCCTGTCAGGGTACCTATAACTTCTTCCGCCGCCCTTTCAAACTGAGCCCCATCCAGGGTGAAATCCAGTGAGAGGTTCATTGTGGATGCCTTGTGACGAATGGCATCCGAGATGTGGATCCCGTTGGCAGCGTTATCAATGCCGTCATACCTGTCATAATCGTTGTCTAAGGTCTGGAGGAATCGCAGGATATTGGTGACGGTTTCATCCCTGTTGCTCTCGGCGGCCGGCACCAGATGTCTCGGGGTGAATATCCAGATATCGGGTAATAAATTTCCCTCATCCAATCCGGATACCACGGGAACCGTTTCGCCGATGGTGATGTTTCCCAGTCTTATGGTGATATCCCGGCCCCTTTCAAAGGTGAACATGCCGTTGTCATCTGTTACTCCCATCTCTCCCCCGCAGATATAATCAAGTCCCCTTACCGGAGCATCGAGAAACTGCCCCTGGTGGGTGAGGACAAAATCATCGCTGGAATTGCATCCCATGGAGGTAAAAATCATCATGGCCATCATGGTAAAAATGACCAAATGGATTGTTTTTTTCCATAGTGTGTTCTTTTCCTTTGAATCCTGGTAATAGTTTTGTTTCATCATAATTTAGAGACTCCTTTAAAGGTTGTTAATAAAAATGCCTTGACACGCGAATTTAATCTACATTGTTCCTGTTTTCAACACAATTGATTTCAGGTATGTGGAAAAATCCTCGGCCATTTTTCGGATCATTGTTTTTGAAAAACATTTTGTGTTGAAATGCCATATCACATTGAGCCGATTATGTGCAATGACACCGTTTATATCAAGATCATGGATTACGGGTGCCATATGGGACACCCGTGGACCCGTATCTTCGTTGGCAGGCTGGAAAAGTCCCTCTCCGTAGGCTTCAAATTCACCAAGGTAGTTGAAATTTATATCCGGGTCAGGGTGATTTATAATGGAATCAAATTTTTCCCCGGGGGCTTGTTTATCCGATGCGGTGACCGGGGCCCTTGATTCGGTGGCTAAGGCCCTCGAATTGGTGGCTGATGTCCTCAAATTGGTGGCTGATGTCCTCAAATTGGTGGCTGATGCCCTCGAATCGGTGGCTGAGGTTCTCGAAGTGTTCCCTTCATCTGCCTGGCAGAGGTATTTCAAGAGACCCCACCCAATGCCCATGTTGGGGAGCCTGTCCAGTTGTTGGTTTATGGCCCCTATTGCCCCTGTATGATCTGTCTCGTCATCCAGGGCTTGGATGACCATGGGGAATTGGGATGTAAACCACCCCACGGTGCGGGATATGTCAATGTCATCGGCTTCGGGTCTCCCGGCCACCATATCTGCCCGGCCATGGCTTTCTAAGGATATGAGGGTTGCAGGCTCTCCATGGTGATGCCGGAGGACCCGGGCCAGGGCGGCCAGGAGAAGTCGATCCTGACCGGTACGGAGTTCCCGGGCCGCTGCCGTAAAAGCCCTGGTTTTATCTTCATCCCACTCCATGGTGATGTGATCCATATCTGCCATGGATGCGGTTTCTCCATCTGGGAGAGACCCGGTTTCTCCATCTGGTAGAGATGCGGTTTCTCCATCTGGTAGAGATGCGGTTTCTCCATCAGTGAGAGATGCGGCTTTTCCATCAGTGAGAGATGCGGTTTTTTCATCTGCCGGAGATGTTGTTTCTCCATCTTCGGAGGTGGCTGAGGCCCTCAAATCAATGGCCGGGGCTCCTGAAGCCGGAAGACGACCACAGGGATGGCTGATCATCTCCATCCAGTATGATTTCTCCCTTTGGAGTTCATCCCCGGATGCGTAATCCTCCATGGCCGATGCCCATACGGCAAAGGGGTGACTCCTGGGAGGCAGCTTTATGGGTTTGCCTTCCAAGTGCTGTTCATATGCAGATTGGAGATCTTCCATGATGATCCTCCAGGATACTGCATCCCCAAGAAGGTGGTGCATTACAATGAAGAGGCGATCCCCGTCGGAAAGCCGGAACAGGATTATTTTGATCAGGGGCGGACGTGTAAGGTCAAAGGATGACTGGGCCCTGGAAGCAATGTGTGTAAGGGTTTGGGTGGCCCTGGACAGGGGCTCCTCCCTGAGATCTTCTATATTGACAAGATTTCCGGCCGCAAAACAGGGGTCATTTTCAGGCAGGATTTCCAGTGCAACTTCCCCCTGGCCCTTGTAATCATGCCCGGGCAGATTCCCTTTACTGTAGCCGGGTAGATTCCCTTTACTGCAGCCGGGCAGATTCCCTTCACTGTAGCCGGGCAGATTCCCTTTAATGTAGCCGGGCAGATTCCCTTCACTGTAACGGCATCCCAGGCGGAGCATGTCGTGGTGGGCCATCACCGCCCTGGATGCTGCCATGAGGGCCCGGGGGTCGATACCGGAGGGGCTGTGGAAAAGGTCCGAATGGTTGAAGTGGTGGGCCTGATCTTTAAAATGGTAGAAGAACCAGCGGTAGATGGGTGTCATGGCAACGGGGCCGGTATATGGTTCCAGTGTTGAAGGGCCGGAATCCCTGCCTTGCCCCCGGCTGCTTTCCCGGGCGGCTCCGTTCATGGCCAGTTCGGAAATGGTGGGCCACTGGAAGATATCCTTCACCTTCAGAAGAATGCCCTGTTCCCTTAAAAGGCTCACCATGCGGATGGCTTTGATGGAGTCCCCCCCCAGGGTGAAAAAGTCATCCCGACAGCCAATGTCTCCTTCTCTGGCTCCAAAAAGGGTCTGCCATACACCATGAATCTTCTTCTCCATGGGGGTGGCCGGAGGAACAGTTTCGCCTCTCTCCTCTCTTTGGTTTTTCATCACCTCGGCCGGATCCGGCAGGGCACGCCGGTCAATCTTCCCGTTGATGGTCAGGGGGAATCTATCCAAGGTTATGAATATGTTGGGAATCATGTGGGCGGGCAGGTGACGGGAGAGGTGGGCCCGAATCCTTGAGTGGGAAGGGTTTGATCTGCTCACCACATAGGCGGCAAGCTGGTTTTCACCCGGGGAACCTTCCTTGAACACCGTGACCAGGGCATCATCCACCCCGGGAAAAGATTTGATGGCAGCCGCTATCTCTCCGGGCTCCATGCGTATTCCCCGGATCTTGATCTGTTCGTCCATGCGTCCAAGGAACTCCATGTCACCCGAAGGCAGCCACCGGCCCATATCCCCGATGCGGTAGAGCCTCTCCCCGGGGGAGAAGGGGTTGGCAATGAACTTTTCCCCGGTGAGTTCCGGCCGGTTCAGGTAGCCCCGGGCCACGCCCACGCCGGCAAAGCAGATTTCACCCGGAACACCCAGGGGCACAGGATTGAGACGGGAATCAAGGATGAATACCCCGTTGTTGGCCACCGGTGCCCCCACAGGGATGGTATCACCGTAAATACCCCTGGGATCCACCCTGTGAAAGGATGTACACACCGAAGTTTCTGTGGGGCCGTAGGCATTGAAGTAGTGTTTTGTGCGGCTGTAGAACAGGGCATCTTCCTTTATGGCGGGCTCCCCTGCCGTGATAAGTACCCTCAAATGGGGCATGGGGTGGCGGTTGAGCATCTTCAGATAAACCGGCGGCAGGGTGACCACGGTTACGGCTTTTTCTTCCATGTACTCCAGAAACCTTGCCGTATCCTCTATCTGGTCACGGTCAACCATGACCACAGCAGCTCCGCTCAAAAGGGCCATGAAAATTTCGGACATGGAAGCGTCGAACATCATGGTGGCAAACTGAAGTACCCGATCCCCCGGGAGTACACCGAAACCGTCTATCTGATCCAGAATCATGTTGACAAAACCCCGGTGTTCCACCATTACCCCCTTGGGCAGGCCTGTGGAGCCCGAGGTGTAGATGATATAGGCCAGATTTTCCGGCCCTGCTTCCCCATTTGTCTCCGTTTGTTTCGGTCTGTTTTCCGATTGTTTCAGGATTATTTCCGATGTTTTTCCAATTGTTTCCCATGGTTCCTGATTTGTTTCCCCTCCGGACCCGTCAACAAAATTTCCCGTTTCATCCGGTATCGCCTCCTCCATGGCGGCATCCCGGATATCAATTATATGTCCGGGATTTAACTGCCGGGCCCTTTCCATGTGCTGCTCCTCGGTTATTACAATCCGGGTTTTGCTGTCCGAGAGTATGTATTGGAGTCTTGATTCCGGGGTTTCCGGATCCAGGGGGAGAAAGGCACATCCTGCCTTTAGGGTGGCCAGCAGGGCCACGGGAACATTGTGGCCCCTGCTTAGTAGTACCCCCACCGGCACATCCGGGCCGGTCTCCCCCCGGGATGCAAGGCAACCTGCCAGTATGTCCGAGGCCCTGTCAAGCTCAACATAGGAGAGGGTTTTGTCGTGGTATATCACCGCCGGCTCATTTGGGGTTCGGGCTGCCTGCTCCTTAAAGAGCCGGGCCAGGGTTTTGTCCCGGGGAAACTCCCTTGTACGGGTGTTGAAACCCCGGGTCATGGCATGGTACTCCCCGGGGGTGAGCATATGGAGCATGGCCACGGGTGTATCAGGCCCCTTCAAAGCACTCTCCAGGAGGGTTATGAAGTGTCCCGTGAGCCGCTCCATGGTCTCCTTGAAAAACAGATCCGTATTGTAGTTCACATCCAGGGTAAGACCCAGGTCACCTTCGGAGAAGATGAGGGTGAGATCAAACTGGCTCTGATCCAGGTCAAACCTGTACTCGGAAATGGTCAGACCCGGAATGTCCGCCGTCACCTGGATGTTGTTCTGAAGCACCACCATGACATCGAATATGGGACTTCTTCCCACATCCCTTAACACATTCAGCTCCTCCACCAGCCTGTCAAAGGGGTAAATCTGGTGGTCAAAGGCCGTGGTGAGGGTATGGGCCACCCCCTTCACCAGGGAGAGGAAGCCCTTTTCCGGATCAATATCATCCCGCAGGGCCAGGGTGTTGACGAAAAAGCCGATCTGATCCTCGAGATCCGCGTGATCCCTGCCTGCCACCGGAGAGCCTGTGATGATGTCCCGCTGGCCGGTGTAGCGGAAAAGAAGTACCTTGACCAGGGCCGATATTGCGGCAAAGAGACTTATCCTGTTATCCATACAGAAAGCCTGGAGTCTCTCCAATGTCTCCCGGGGGATGCTTCGGTGTACAACGGCTCCGTTGTAGGTGCGGGCCAGGGGCCTTGGAAGATCCGTGGGGAGATTTAGTATGGGTATCTCTCCCTGGAGTCTTTCATGCCAGTAACGGGCGTGGGCCTCCATCTCCGGGGAGTTGAGACGTCTGTTCTGCCAGGCTGCAAAATCCTTGTATTGAATTTGAAGGGGTTCCATCCCTTTATTCCGGCCAACTCCATTTTCCGCAGGCATCCCTTTGTTCCGGCCAACTCCATTTTCCGCAGGCATCCCTTTGTTCCGGCCAACTCCATTTTCCGCAGGCATCCCTTTGTTCCGGCCAACTTCGTTTTCCACCTGCATCCCTTGTTCCGGTTCCATCCCCCTTTCCAGCATTCCGTAGGCCCCCATTACCTCGTTTTCAAAAATCACAAGGGACCAGCCGTCACATATGATGTGGTGCATGTTTAAAAGCACCACATGGCGGTGGGGGGCAAGTTCTAAAAGGGTTGCGGTCCACAGGGGCCCCTTGGTGAGATCCAGGGGTTCATGGGGCAGTTTTGAAGCAATACTTTGGGCAGCCCCTTGGGGGTCCTGGGAACCCCTCAAATCCACATGGGAGAGGGGCAGGGTAAACTCCTCCAGGGGGATGATCTTCTGCCTTGGCCCGCCATCTCTCTCCACAAAAACGGTTCTCAGGGATTCATGGCGCCTGGCAACGATCTCCAGGGCCCGGTGGAAGCTGTCACGGTTCAGCGGGCCTTCAAAGATGAAACCCGCACACTGGTTGTAGGCTGTGAAATCATCCTCCATGCGATCCAGAATCCAGAGTCTCCTCTGGGCATGGGAGAGCTCATAATCATCCTGTGATGCCGGGCATGGGGGGATGGAATGGTCTAACTGTGGTGTTCCAGGATCGCCTTGTCCGTCAGCTTTATGATCCATTTTATGAACCATTTTATGATCCATGAGCCGTGCCAGGCTCCGTATGTCGGGATGGCGGAAAAACTCCTGCAATGATATCTCCGCTCCCATGGCTTTATGGATGCGGGAGATGATGCGTGTGGCCCTGAGACTGTGTCCTCCCACCTCGAAGAAGTTGTCGTCAATGCCCACTGAAGGTCGTTCCAGAACTTCCTGCCATATCTCGGAGAGCTTCTCCTCTGTGGGGGTTTCCGGGGGGGCGAATTTTGTGGTGGTACGCCTTCCGGTTACCTGTTCCCCGGAGTCCCTTTGGCCGTCCCCCTGTCGGCCTGACAACTCATAGAGGGGTTCCTCCCCGGGTGTGAGAACCTTTATTTCGTGCACCTGGATATCCGGGCTCTCCAGTACCCCATCCACAACCCTTTCAAGGTGAACCCCAACGGCCCTTACGATATCCTCGTCAAAGGCATGGGGATTGAACAGAATATCATACTCCAGAGCCTCTCCCGGGAAGACCTCCACTGTCAGATCGTAGTTGGTCTGCTCGAACTGGTCAAAGTCGCTCAGGGATATGCCCATGCCACTCTCTCCCAGGGCATCCGAGGGATCAGGGTAGTTTTCAAACACCAGGAGCTGGTCAAAGAGATTCTGTTTCAGGGGGGTGGCACTCTGGATGTCGGCCAGGGATGAGTAGTGGAACTCCTGGGCAGCCCCGGCCCGGGAGTGAAGGTCGGCGAGAAGCTCCCTGAAGGTTTGGTCAGGATTGAACTTGACCCTTACGGGCACGGCATTTATGAAGAGGCCCACCATGCGCTCAATGCCCTTTATTTCGGCGGGCCTCCCGGAAACCGTCATTCCGAACACAACATCCTGGGAGCGGTTGCAGGCTCCCAGGACAACCCCCCACAGAGCCTGGAAAACAGTATTGATGGTGACATGGCACTCCAGGGCCAGATTGGTCAGACCCCGGGAGCGGATACTGTCCATACTGAATTTAAGCCGCTCGGTTGTGAAAACCCTGGAGTCGTCACTGCTTTCCATCCTGGGCAGTCCCACGGCCTTGTCGTAACCTGTAAGGTATTGCTTCCAGAAATCCCCGGCAGCCCTGGCATCCCGCCCCTTGAGCCACCTTATGTATGCGTTGAACTGAACCGGAGCAGGCAGATTAAGGGGCTCTCCCCGGCTGAGGCAGGCAGAGATCACTGCCAGCTCTTCATAGAGTACACTCACGCTCCAGCCGTCCATTACAATGTGATGGAAACTCCATACCAGGGTGTGAAATTGAGGGCCCCGTTTTAAAACATTGATCCGTATGAGCATATCCTTTGTAAGATCAAAGGGCGTGGCCCGATCTTTCCGGCGGAAGCCTTCCACATACTCTTCCTGGGCACAGGGATCAAGGTGGGATATATCCTCAATACCAAGTACCAGCTCCCTTTTTTTAAGAACAATCTGGAGGGGCTGGGGCACGTTTTTCATAACAAATATGGTACGCAGAGCATCATGACGTCGGATCAGCTCATTCCAGGCCCTTTCAAAGAGTGATGGGTCAAAGTGGCCTTTTATGTTGAAACACGCCTGTTCAAAATAGGTTGAGCCTCCCTCATCCATGAGGCTGTGAAAAAGAATTCCCTCCTGGAGAGGGGTCAGGGCATAGAGATTTTTAACGTTGCGTTTGTCGAACATTCCGGGGTGGGGTTCCTTATTTTATTGTTTTTTTATATGAAAGTCCCCGTGGTTTCAGGACTTTCATGCTTCGATTGTGGCGGTGGGC